>CAJTCH010000024.1 GCA_910574715.1 Lachnospiraceae bacterium
CCTTTTTTCAGTGTATTTTAATCATTTCTATCATCTGCTATTATTGGTTTAATAGCTTAATCCTATTGTGATATCATGCCACTACTAAGTTGTTAACATTGGTTTACTACGTCCCTAATTGTTTGATTTTAGTCTTATAGATGTGTCGAAGCAGCACGGTCGACATCACGACCGACGCGATCTCTGCAATCGGTATGGACCACCACACCATATGTAACCCGAATATCCTGGCGAACACATAGGCCACCGGAAGGATTACGAAGAGCTGTCTTGCCGCAGATACAATCAAGCTGTAGACGGCGTTTCCAAGGGCCTGAAATACGGAGCCGACGATAATACAGTAGCCGGCGAACAGGAAGCTTAAACTGATGATCCGAAGCGCCGGGACTCCGATCTTAAGCATATTCTCCGAGGCGTCGAACAGGTTCCTGAGAAGGAAGCCTGGAAGTGTCTGGAAGATGGCAAGTCCGAACAGCATGATGGATACGGCAATAATGATGCTCAGCTTGATAGTCTGAATGATACGGTCTTTGTTCCTGGCGCCGTAGTTAAATGCGATGATCGGGATCATCCCGTTATTCAGTCCGAAGACCGGCATGAAGATGAAGCTTTGAAGCTTGAAGTATACGCCGAATACGGCGGCTGCGGTGGAAGAGAAGATCAGAAGGATCTTGTTCATTCCGAAGGTCATGACCGAGCCGATGGCCTGCATGATAATGGACGGGATTCCGACTTCATAGATGACGGCGATCGTCCGCATGTGCGGACGGAAGCCCCTAAGGCTGATATTGATCTCTTTGTTTCTGGTAAGATTGAAATAGAATGACATCAATACTGCGATCACCTGACCGATGACGGTGGCTAAGGCCGCCCCTGCAACCTCTAGCCTTGGAAGTCCGAACAGCCCGAAGATCAGGATCGGGTCCAGTATGATGTTGATGATCGCGCCGGTTCCCTGGGTGATCATGTTATAGATCGTCTTGCCTGTGGATTGCATCAATCGTTCTAATGTGATCTGCAGGAAGATACCGGCAGAGCACACGGTGATGATAGTCAGGTATTGTGTTCCGTATGTGACGATGGTCTGATTGTCTGTCTGTGCCGCGAAGAAAAAATGCGATCCCAGTCCGCCGATCACGGCAAAGATGATACAGCTTGCGATACCGAGGAACAGGCCGTTCTTGGCGGCCGAATCGGCTGCTTCATAATTCTTCTCTCCTAAGTTCCTTGAGAGCAGGGCGTTGATACCGACTCCGGTACCGGAAGCAATCGCGATCATAAGTGTCTGGATTGGAAATGCAAGCGATACGGCTGTCAGAGCGTCTTCGTTCAACTGTGCGACGAACATGCTGTCTACGATATTGTAGAGAGCCTGTACCAGCATGGAGATCATCATAGGCAGGGACATGCTAATCAGAAGCTTTGGAATCGGCATGGTTCCCATCTTGTTACCGCCTGAGGCGGCTTCTTTTGTATGTGGTTCTGACATAAGTATACCTCCGTTTTATAATGATTCTGCTAAAAGGCAGCAAGAATTATTATAGCATTATAATAATTATATTGCAATGGATTGATTTATGGATCTATATATTAAATAAATTCACAGTTCCTTACATATAAATGAAGGAGGGATATGTGAAAGTGAGGTAACATCGGTATGGAGAAAAGAGAATTTCGCAGAGTCAAAGTCCTGTGCGGACTATTCTATATGTTTTGTCTGTTTAATTTCCTGGGGATTTCGCTGAATCTGGCAGGCGGACGAACCCAGGATGAGAAGGTCCAAAGGGAACAGTCCGTAAGAGAGCAGGGAATAAAAGAGACCGTGGATGAGAACGTTTTCTCCGTGACAGAAGAGGCGCCGAAGATCGCCATCACTTTCGACGACGGACCAAGCAGCCATTGCACCGGACGGCTTCTGGACGGCTTGAAGGAGAGAGGGGTGCGGGCGTCGTTCTTCCTGATCGGTAAGAATGTGAAGGAAAATCCTGACCTAGTCAAGCGGCTTTATGAGGAAGGGCATCTGATCGGCAACCACACATACAATCATGTAGAGATCACCCGAATATCGGACGAAGAGGCGAAAAAAGAGATCATGGATACAGACGAAGCCATCTACGCGATCACCGGGAAGCATGTGGAATATATGCGCCCGCCCTTTGGACTGTGGCAGGAGGAACTTGAGCAGGAGCTGAACGTGATGCCGGTCATGTGGAGTATCGACCCTCTGGACTGGACGACGAAGAATGTGGATGAAATTGTAAATAAGGTAGTGACGGAAGCCGGGGAAAATGATATTATTCTATTACACGACTGTTATGATTCTAGCGTGGATGCCGCCTTAAGGATCATTGATATCTTGAAGAAGAAGGGATTTGAATTCGTGACGGCGGATGAACTTCTTATGGATTAAGAATCTAAGATTGGAGAAAAAGTTGGAAAAACAATTGGAAAAACAGTTGCCAGAACAGAACCTGCCGGCAGAAAATCCGGAAGAGAGCGAATTTGCCAGGACAGAGCTGTTGCTAGGAGAAGCCGGACTTCGAAGACTTATGCAGTCGACCGTCATGGTGCTTGGTGTGGGCGGAGTAGGTTCGCACTGTATTGAAGCCCTGGCAAGAAGCGGGGTAGGACGGCTGATCCTGGTGGATAATGACCGGGTATCCATATCGAATATCAACCGGCAGTCGATTGCGCTGCACAGTACGATCGGCAGGTATAAGACGGAGGTCATGAAGGAGAAGATCGCGGATATCTGTCCGCAGACAGAGGTGATCACTTATGAATGTTTCATACTGCCTGAGAATATAGAGAGTATATTTGATCCGATGCCGGATTACGTCATCGACGCCGTCGATACAGTGACGGCGAAGCTTGCCGCGATCGAGAAGTCGATAGAATACGGAATCCCGATCATCAGCAGCATGGGGACAGGCAATAAGCTTCACGCCGAACTGTTCGAGATCACAGATATCAGCAAGACAAGTGTCTGCCCCTTAAGCAGAGTCATGCGAAGAGAACTCAGAAGCCGCGGGATCGAACACCTGAAAGTCCTGTATTCTGCAGAAAAGCCCATCGCGGCATCTAAGGACGATAAACCCCAGCACAGACAGCCAGAAGACAGCAGAAGACGGGCAGTTCCCGGCAGCATCTCCTTCGTTCCCCCCGCAGCCGGACTCCTCATAGCCGGAGAAGTAATAAGAGATCTGCTGCACAGTGAACAGAAGATTTAATAAAAAGGAGGCAATTCCCCATATGAACCTATTTGAATATGCACGTGAAAAGAACATGGACAAGGAAGCGCCCTTAGCTTCAAGACTCCGCCCCGTAACTCTGGACGAGGTGGTGGGCCAGCAGCACATCATCGGCAAGGACAAGCTTCTATACCGCGCCATCAAGGCGGACAAGCTTGGTTCGATCATATTCTACGGGCCGCCGGGAACGGGGAAGACGACGCTTGCCAAGGTGATCGCCAACACGACCAGTGCAGAATTCACCCAGATCAACGCCACGGTGGCGGGGAAGAAGGATATGGAGGCGGTGGTGCAGCAGGCGAAGGAGACGCTTGGCATGTATCAGAAGAAGACCATCCTGTTCGTGGATGAGATCCACAGATTCAATAAGGGGCAGCAGGATTATCTTCTGCCCTTCGTAGAAGACGGTACGGTCACCCTGATTGGAGCAACGACGGAGAACCCGTATTTTGAGGTGAACGGCGCGCTGATCTCCAGATCCAGTATCTTCGAGCTGCAGCCGCTTCACAAGGAGGATATCAAGAACTTGCTCAGGCGTGCGGTCTATGATACGGAGAAGGGGATGGGAAGCTATCAGGCGGTCATTGACGAGGAAGCGCTTGAGTTCTTAGCGGACATCTCGGGCGGAGATGCAAGGAATGCGCTGAATGCGGTGGAGCTTGGGATCCTGACCACGGAGCGGAGCGCGGACGGACAGATCCATATCACTCTCGATGTGGCGTCCGAGTGTATCCAGAAGAGGGTTGTGCGCTATGACAAGACGGGAGATAACCATTATGATACCATATCCGCATTTATCAAGAGCATGCGCGGGTCGGATGCGGACGCCGCAGTCTTCTATCTGGCGAAGATGCTGTATGCGGGCGAGGATATCAAGTTTATCGCGCGGCGGATCATGATCTGTGCGGCAGAGGATGTAGGCAACGCGGACCCGATGGCGCTTACCGTAGCGGTATCGGCGGCCCAGGCCGCAGAGCGGATCGGGATGCCGGAGGCGCAGATCATCTTATCGCAGGCTGTGCTTTATGTGGCGACTGCGCCCAAGAGCAATTCGGCGTGCAATGCCATTTTTAATGCTATGGAGTATGTGAAGAAGTATAAGACGACGGTTCCGGTTCATCTTCAGGACGCCCATTATAAGGGAGCGCAGAAGCTTGGACACGGAATCGGGTACAAATATGCCCATGATTATCCGAACCACTATGTGAAGCAGCAATATCTGCCGGAAGAGATCAGAGACGCCAGGTTCTATGAGCCGGGAGATAACGGGCATGAGAGGAAGATCCGGGAGTGGATGGAGTATATCCGCAAGGGTCTGCCGGACGAAAGAAAGAAGGAATAGATATGAGTTTTCGTGTGAGAGATATGTTGAAGATGGATATCTTCAGCGGGGCAAAGTTTCTGGGCGGAGATGCAGGATTAGACAATGAGATCCAGGGCGCTACGATCATAGAGGCCCCCGATATTGTGAAATTCATCAACGGCGGGGAGGTCCTGCTTACAAGATTTTATGCGTTCCAGGCCTGTACGATGGAGGAATTTGACGGTTATTTCCGGGAGCTGGCGGTAAAGAAGGTCAGCGCCATCATCATAAAGCGAGACCAGGAGGTGGAGGATATAGATGAGAAGGTCAGATATATTCTGGAATTTGCGGAAGAATTCGCGGTACCGATTCTGGAGGTTGTCTTTGAGCTGTCCTTCCGTGAGATCTTGAAGCCGATCCTGGAGCAGTTATTCAGCGAAGAGGTAAAGCAGCTTAAGTATTTTAAGACCACTCATGATAATTTCACGGCGTTGTCCTTCGCTTATGGATCGGCGGAGGATAATATACAGAAGATACTGGACGCGCTTGAGAAGCTGGTGGGCAATCCGGCGGCGCTCTTCAATCAGAATATGGAATATCTTGCGGGAACGCGGGGCAGTATGCCAGGGCTTGTACTGTCGGATCAGGCTAGGGAGTACCATCCGCAGTTCTATTCCAACTATACATATCTGAGACAGAAGGCAGTCCTTGCCGACGGTGGCAGGGCACATGACCAGTACATTGTAAAATGGCGTGTTATGTATAACAGGAGCGCCTATCTGGCGATTACGGAATCCAACAGACCGTTTGGCGATATGGACGATATTGCGGTTGAAAATGCGGTGACGGCGTTGAAGCAGGAGATGTTCCGCCAACATCTGGTGGAAGAACTGGAGGAAAAGTTCCAGAATGACATCATCACCCAGATTTTGAACGGGAAGGTATTCTCCGGGCAGGAATTGGAAAGAGAAGTCAAGCATCTGGGGATTCCTCTCAATGCCGATTACCGTGTGCTGATATTCAAGCTATGGAACGAGAGCACGGGAGAGTATGAAAAGCTCAATGAGCAGTTCCATTATGACAGCATTCTGCGGGACGCGGTCATCAATGAGTTCGAGGATGTAAGGGTGAGGAATGACCTGGATCAGGTGATCGTGATACAGCAGATCGAACAGGGACAGAAGCAGGAGGATTACAGGAAGGACTTAAAAGCTACGGCCTTACAGATCCAGAAGAGGATATCGCAGAGGAACAGGAATTTTAAGGTGCACGCAGGCGTGGGGAAAGAGGTAGAAGGAGTAGTGAGGCTCTCGGACAGCTTCAAAGAAGCAAGAGATTCTCTGGAGTTTATCGGCATTTTCAGAGGTCAGAACGAGACTCAGGGGCCTGATATTGCCTTTTTCTCGGATATGGGGATCTTCAAGCTCCTCTGCAAGGTGGATGATCCAAAGGAGCTTGGCGAATATATTCCGGAGAGTCTTCAGAAGCTGCTCTGCTATAAGAAGCAGCAGAGACAGGAGCTGCTTCTGACCTTGCGTATTTATCTGGACCGGAACCAGAATCTTACGAAGACGGCTCAGGAGCTTTTTGTGCATTACAAGACGGCGGCATACCGGATCGACCGGATCGCTGCGATCACCGGGATTGATTTTGATAATCCCAGCGAGGTGCTGGCGGTCAAGATCGGGCTGATCGTACATAAGATGATAGAAAATATGACGAAATAGACGCGAAAGAGAGGTTCTTTGTCTAATATAGATAAAGAACCTCTCTTTTTTTATCTTGTTTCTCCAATGTATATCATTATTTATTTATCTATAATGTGAACTATAGATAATTTCTATGTATTATAATGCAAGTATTTGTATGATTTGACTATGGATGTATACGCGAAATTGTGTAAAATGCCCAATGGTCGATTAGAAAGGAGGAGATGGCGGAAACATGAAAGTGAATGGAAAAAGAGTTGTTTCCCGGTTAGAAGAGATCTATCAGTGCGGAAAGAAGGAAGACGGAACATTTACAAGAATGGCATTTTCCGCGGAGGATGTGAAGGGAAGGAAACTCTTTGCCTCCTGGGCAGAGAAACTGGGTATGGTATGCAGGATGGACGAGGCGGGGAACTTGATCGCCCGTATGGACGGACAGGATAACAGCCTTCCGGCGATCCTTATGGGTTCACATCTGGATACGGTGCCGGACGGAGGCAGGTATGACGGTGTTCTCGGATGCGTGGGTGCGCTTGAGGTCTGTGAGACGTTCAGGGAAGAAGGGTATGCTCCGAAGCATCCGGTAGAAGTGATCGTGTTCACCGATGAAGAGGGCTTCCGTTTCGGTAAGGGTCTTACCGGAAGCAGTGCGATCTGCGGACAGGACCCGGATGTCAGTGATTCGGAATTAGATATTTACGGAGAAGAGAGAGGGAAAGTCATGCAGTCTTACGGCATCACATGCGGGGATATGCTTAGGGCGGCGAAGGCTCCTTCTTCTGTTCATTGCTTTATAGAGCTTCATATAGAACAGGGAGCAAGATTATATAAGACCAATACTTCGGTGGGAGTCGTGTCTTCTATCGCGGGTGTGAACCGTTATGACGTTACTGTGACCGGCGAGGCGAACCATGCCGGAAGCACGGCCATGGCAGACCGCAGGGACGCGCTTGTGGCTGCGGCGGGATTCATCAATAAGATACCGGAGATCACGGCGGCGCACGGCAATGAATTTACCGTTGCGACCGTAGGTACCATCAAGGTAACCCCTCATTCTGTGAATGTGATCCCGGGAACGTGTACGTTCAGCCTGGAGATCAGGGACCAGGATGCTGCTCTGATGACACTGATCGAAGAGAAGCTTCGGGAAGAACTTAAGAGCATCTGTGACAGGTATGGAGTTACTTATACATTTGAGCCGACTTCATATCATGATCCGGCGCCGATGAGTGAGTGGGTGAAGGATAGTGTAGAGCAGGCGGTAAAGGAGCTTGGTATCGACTATACCACGATTCCAAGCGGCGCGTTCCACGATTCGCTGATCATGACAAGCGTATTCCCTACGGGGATGATCTTCGTGCCCAGCGAGAAGGGAATCAGTCATTCCAGGTATGAGTTTACGGAGGATGCCGATATTGAAAACGGCTGCAATGTATTGCTTGGAACTGTGTTAAATGTAGATAACATGACAGGTTCATGTTAAAAATAAAAGGAAGGAAGGTAAATACTATGGCAAAGAAAAAAATTGGTATCATCGGCGGAGGTATCTCCGGGGCGGCGCTGGCTTATCATTTGAGTCTCTATGACGGAGAAGCAGAGGTCGTCGTATTCGAGAAGGATACGATCGGAGGAGCCTCCACGGCGAAATCAGCAGGTACTGTGTGTCTGTTTGACGATTCCCTCAAGAACAGATATTGGGACGTCAGGCTCTACGGATTCGAATCCTATCTGAAGATGGAAGCGGAAGAGAAGGGAAGCGCGGGATTTGACAAGACCGGTACGCTGGTTGTGGCTACCAATGAAGAAGTTGAGAAGGTGATCAAGACCGGTATCGCTCTTGCCAAGGCGGCAGGCTACACAGGCGAGTACATCACAGATAAGGACCGCATCAAAGAGATCCTGCCTGACATTTCTACTGATAATATCCTTGGCGCAGGTTATACCGCAGACGACGGATATTTTGACGGAACGATGATTTCTAATACATATGCCAAGAAGGCTCAGAAGAACGGCGTCGTTGTTAAGACCGGCGTTAAGGTGACCGAGGTTGTCGTAGAGGACAAGAAGGTCAAGGGACTTAAGACGGACGACGGACAGGACTATGAATTCGACGTGGTTGTCGACTGTACAGGGCCATGGAGCAAATTCACCGGCGAGATGGTAGGTCTTGACGTACCGATCTGGCACACAAAGGCAGAAGCATTCTTCTTATGCCCTCCGGGAAAGAAGCTTGATTATACATTCCCGGTGCTGAAGTATCCAGAGTTCTACGGACTGCGTGCGGGAGACAATATCTTTATCTGTAAGTCTCACCTGTCTATGGATCTTAGCAATCCGATGCATGCGGGGCAGTGGGATCCGGACAAATTACCTGCAACAGGCGGAACGGACGATTACTTCATCGACTTCCTGCTTGACCAGTTAGAGGCGAAGGTTCCTGGAATCGTAGACAGCGGACTGGTATCCTCTTGGTTATCCTACCGTGCAGAGCCGAAGGATTTCTGGCCGATCCTGGGCGAAACACCGGTTGAGGGTTATATGCTGTCCACAGGTTACGGCGGAAACGGCGTGATCGAAGCGCCTGCGGCAACCCGTGACCTGGCGAAGCTGATCATGCGCGGCGAGAGCACACCGTTACTGGAAAACTGGGCATTTAAGCGTCTTCTGTAGGAGGAAATCATGAATATAGCAGTTCTTATTAAACAGGTTCCGGTTTCCAACGACGTATCCGTGGATCCGGAGACTCACGCACTTGTGCGGGCAAGTTCAGAAGGTATGGTAAATCCGGCGGACTTAAACGCCATCGAGGAGGCTATGCTTCTTAAGGAGCAGACCGGCGGAAAGGTTGTGGTATTTACCATGGGACCGCCGGACGCAGAGAAGGCTTTAAGAGATGCGATGGCGCTTGGATGCGATGAATCCTGTCTGGTAACGGACAGGGCTGTGGCAGGAGGAGATACGGTTGCGACCGCGAAGGTACTGGCGGCTGCAATCAGGAAATACGGCCGGTTCGATCTGATCCTGGGAGGGGCGCTGTCGGCAGACGGTGCGACCGGACAGGTAGGCGCTATGGTGGCAGAGTGTCTTGATATCCCGCATGTGGTGGAGGCACAGGGGATCAAGTATGATACGGACAAGGCGGATCGGATTGTGGCGGTAAAGAAGTTCCATGACAAGAAGCTGAGTATCCGGTGTGCGCTTCCTGCTATGATATCATTTAACTTTGGCTGCAATGAGCCGCGTCTTGCTACGCTTCGCACCAAACGTGCGGCAAAGTCGAAGCCGCTTGTGACTTACACCAATGCAGATCTCGGCCTTCCGCTTGACGAGGTTGGTATCGCAGGTTCACCTACAGCAGTTGTAGATTCCTTCTCACCAAAGGCGGGAAGAAGGGCGGCTATGCTCGAAGGAACAGCCGCGGAGCTTGCGAAGAAGTTATATGACCTGATTGAAGAGGAGAAAGGAAAGTAGACCTATGGCTAATGGAATTTGTGTTTATGCAGAAAGTTATAAGGGTAAATTAGAGCCGGTAGCTGCAGAACTGGTTTCAGCGGCAAAGGAGATACAGAAGACGACCGGTGAGAAGGTTCAGGCGATCGTGTTGGCAGAAGATCCGGACGGTATCGCGGCAGAGCTTGACAGGCTTGGTGTGGAGGAGATCTACGCCGTTAAGGCGGGGCGTGACTGTTCTCAGCAGGACGATGCCGTAAGCGAGGCGATCTCAGAGATGCTTAAGAAGATCGGCCCTTCAAGCGTTCTGATTCCGGCAACTCCCGAGGGGCGTTCCATCTTCTCCAGGGTGGCAATGAAGCTTGGATGCGGGCTGACGGCAGACTGTACAGAAGTCCTGGTAGGAACGAAGGAAGACGGTTCTTATTACATTAAGCAGAATAAGCCGTCCTTTGGTGAAAATGTATTCGTGACCATCATTACCAGAGATGGATATTATCCGCAGATGATGACCGTAAGGCCGGGTGTGTATGTTCCGCAGGAAGAAGCGGCAGGCGGCCAGGCAAAGATTGAATATTTTGAGGACATCAAGGTTGGTGATTCTAAAATCGAAGTGATCGGGGAAGCAGAGGCGGAGAATGAGACGGGAAGCATCCTTGGAGCAGAGGTCGTAGTAGTCGGCGGAAGGGGTGTTCTTGAGGATGATAACTTTGCATTGCTTGAGAAATTCGCCGAGAAGGTCGGCGGAGCTATCGGAGGAACAAGGCCGATGGTAGATTCTGAGATGATTCCGTTCAATCATCAGATTGGCCAGACCGGGCTTACGATCCGTCCGAAGATCTGTATATCCTTCGGCGTATCTGGTGCGATCCAGCATACGGAAGGTATCAAAGATACGAAGTTATTCGTGGCGGTGAACACGGATGAGGATGCGGCGATCTTCGGCGTTGCCGATTACGGAATCACGGCTGACCTTAAGGATATCCTGGAGAATTATCTGGCGATCTAAGGGGTTGTGTTTTGATGTGCGGAGGGGGAATTGTCGGGATTCCCCTTCTCGCTATTTTTGGAAATGTGTAAGACTCCAGAGAATGCCGCAGAGGGTGTCGGTGCCGGAGGAATGGCCGATCTCCTCGAAGGAGGCGAGGATCTCCTCGGCGGTTGGAAGCCGGCAGAGGTGGTTGACTGCCAGACTAAACTGCTGATCTAAGGCGCAGGATAAGAAAGCGGCGCTGATGTCGATGGTGTCGGACAGCCGGTTTGCCAGTTCTGATCTGAGCCGCTGTGTGAAGGGGTGGCTGTCATTCCCGGCCATATGAAGACCGGCCAGCACGCCGCACAGGAAATCATCCCCGCTGGGAGTGAGGCCGATGCCAAGGCCGAGAAGACGGGAGAGCCGGACGGCGGCTTCTGGATAATCCCCAAGGCGGCACAGTTCATCTGTGAGGTGGATATGCTTTTTGGCCGCAAGGAGCATCAGAGACAGGCCGTCTTCTGAAGCGTCCGCTCTGCCGAATAACAGGGCGAACCCGTTGGTGCCGGTCAAGGCTAATGCGTTCCTGATGCCGGAGACAAGAAGCGCGCGGGAGCGGGAATCAAGAGGCGTCTGCAGCTTAAGGTCATACCGCCTGGCATCTGTATAGGTGAAATGATAAGAGGCTTCGCCCCGAAGTTCAAGACTGCCTTCTTTAAATAGTACAGCGTCGCCGGGCGCGATGCCAAGTCCGCCCATCTCTTCGGCTGTGAGAGTAAGGATCAGGCTGATTGGGGAGAGGGGAGAATGATCTGCCTGTAAGGACAGGATCTGCTTCCCGTCTGTCAGATTGATGGTCCGGCGGTATACGGAATGGACGGTTCCGGATATAAGGTTCCTGAGGATCTGTTCGGTATAGCAGGATAGCTGTGTGATCTGATATTTCATGGGCGGGCACTCCTTTTTTATGTTTTATTTCGTTTTAATATATGGTATCAGAGAATGCAGAAAAATACAATGGCAGTTGATTAAAATCTGGTTTTAAATTTTAGTGCATAATGATAATAAATTAACGTTTATAATGGAAATATTTGTAAAAAGTGCACAAAAATAAGGAAGAATATTCTATGTTTTGTGCTATTGTGATTTGTCTCTTTTTGGATTAAAATAGTATACAGGCAGTTAAAATGTGGTTGACCGGTAAAATTTATTATTAGGAGGTATGTTATGTATGATTTAGTGATTCGAAACGGCAGACTTGTGACTCCGGACCGTATCTATGAGGCGGATATTGCGATCCAGGATGGTAAGTATGCTGCGTTTCTGGCAGCGGGAACGCCGGCAGAGGCGAAGGAGACGATCGATGCGGAGGGGAATTATGTATTCCCGGGTATCATCGACTGTCATGCGCATCTGAATGAGCCGGGGTTCGAGTACAGGGAAGATTTTGAGACGGGTTCCCGCGCAGCGGCGGTTGCAGGGTGTACGACATTGATCGATATGCCGCTCAACAACGATCCCTCTCTGATGAATAAAGAGATCTTTGACCTTAAGATGGGAAGGATCAGCAAGCATTCCGTAATCGATTATGCACTGTGGGGCGGACTTGTAGGCGATTATGACGATAAGCCGGATTCTGTTAAGAACAATATGAATGACCTTGTTGATCTGCACAACTGCGGCGTTGCGGCGTTCAAGGGATTCACCTGTCCCAACGGCAACCTGTTCCCGACTGTGAACATGGGTAATGTCCGTAAGGCGTTAGAGATCTTGAAGCCATACGGCGCTCTGTGCGGATTCCACTGTGAAGAGTTCGGCCAGGTATTGGAGAGAGAGAAGGAAGCGAAGGCAAAAGAAGGTCAGACCAACGAGCAGAAGATCCGGGATTTCCTGGATTCCCATGACGTATGGACCGAGTATGTTGCAACGAAGAATGTCATCGATATGGCAAGGGCAACGGGCGGACGCGTACACATCTGCCATGTAAGCCATCCGATGGTGGCTCAGGTAGTGAAGGACGCTATCCATGAGGGTCTGCCGATCACGGCGGAGACATGCCCGCATTATCTTGGATTTACAGAGGATTTCGTGTTCGAGAAAGGCGCTCCGGCGAAGTGTACGCCTCCGATGCGCAGGGCGGAGGATATGGAGAAGCTGTGGGACTATGTGCTTGACGGGACCTTGTCATGCGTGGGAAGCGATCATTCTCCGGCTGCAGACGAGGAGAAGGATAATGCGACCAAGGATATCTGGCATGCATGGGGCGGACTTAACGCGATTCAGTTCTTCCTCCCGATGATGTTCGATATGATCGTGAATAAGAAGGGGTTGAGTCCGACTCTGATCGCGAAGGTAATGGATTACAATCCGGCTAAGATCTTCGGGCTGTACGGACGCAAGGGCGCGTTCGAGGTTGGGTTTGACGGCGATATCGTAATCGTGGATCCTGACAAAGTATGGAAGGTTGACCAGACGAAGCTTCTGACCAAGGGGCATGTATCCTGTTTCGACGGACAGGAAGGCAAGGGCGCTCCGACCTGCACGATCATAAGGGGCAGGGTTGTAGCTTCTGACGGCATGTATAAGGAAGAAGCGGTAGGATACGGCGAGTATATCACACCGATTAAGTAGAGTAAAGGAGAAATACTATGGGTGACGTAAATAACGAGAAAAAAGAAGCGAGTTCATTAGCGCCGATCAAATCGAAGGACCGTATCATGAGCTGGGGTTCTAACACCATGCTCTGGCTTGGCGGATGTATATCCATCGGAACTCTGACCATGGGAAGCGCACAGCTTGAGAAGGGATTGAACCTGGTACAGTTGTTCTTGGCAGTATTTATCGGATCTCTGATCCTGATCATCGGCATTGCGGCCAATGACCAGTTCAGTTATAAGACGGGCGCTCCTTATGCGATACAGCTGAAGAGTGCGTTTGGTACAAAGGGAAGCTCTATTCCGGTATTGATTCGAGGACTTCCTGCGATCGTATGGTATGGTTTCCAGACCTGGCTTGGAGGAGCCGCGCTTAACAATATTTCTATCGTGTTCTTTGGGTTTGACAATATCTGGGTATTCTTTATTGCGTTCCAGCTGATCCAGGTCCTCCTGTCCATCAAGGGCTTCCAGGGAGCGAAATGGGTAGGGAATATCGGCGGTGTTGTTATCTCCATCGCTATGATCTATCTGCTGTATATCTGTATCTCCCAGTACGGCGACGTGATCGGTGATAAGCTGATGAGTCACGGCGGAACATGGGGTATGCCGTTCATCGGTGCGGTGATCGCATTCTTCGGAAACAGCACGACGGTTATGCTGAACGCGGGCGACTATTCCCGTGAGGTGAAGGCAGGCTATTCTTCCGTAGCCCGCGGGGCATCTTACTTCTGCGCGATGGTTCCGGCAACGGTATTGCTTGGCCTGATCGGTGCCATGGCTTCCACGGCGACAGGTATCGCCAACCCGATCAATGCATTTGCCCAGATGGTAGATAATAAGATCGTCCTTCTGGTAACGCTTGGCTTCATTATCTTCGCACAGTTGTCCACCAACCTTGCAAGCAATGTGATTCCGCCGGCATATGCGTTCATGGATGTATTCAAGATCAAGCACAGGACGGCCGTTATCATCGTTGGTATCCTTGCGGTAGCTACCTGTCCGTGGATTCTGACCAACGACAGCTCGGCGGCGGGGCTTGACTTATTCGTTAAGATCTATTCCGCGTTCTTCGCACCGATCTTCGCGGTATTGATCACAGACTTCTTCGTTCTCCATAAGAGAAATGTAACCGAAGAGGTATTGAACGATCTGTATAATGACAATGGTAACCATGCAGGTATTAACTGGGCGGCGATCATCGCTATCGCTGTGGGAGCTGTGATCGGTCTGATCAATGTCAATGTGTCATTCTTTACGGCAACCATCCCGACAGGGCTTGTATTCTACTTCCTGATGAAGAAGATGCCGTCCTGCGAGCGTTTCAGAAGAGGCACAACGTTAGAGTAAGAGACAATAGGAGGTGTTGTCAATGTATGATGTATTAATCAAGAATGGTAAGATCGTTACGGCAGATGCCGTAACGGAAGGTAATGTAGCAATCAAAAACGGCAAGATCGCCGCAGTTTTGGCTGCAGGTGCGGAACCAGAGGCGAAAGAGGTGATCGACGCTGCTGCAAAATATATATTCCCGGGAGCGATCGACACGCACGCGCATCTGAATGATCCGGGATTTGAGTGGCGCGAGGATTATGAGCACGGAACGGCGGCAGCCGCCCTTGGCGGGTATACCACTGTGATCGATATGCCGCTTCAGAATGATCCGTGTATGACCGATGCGAAGGCGTTTGATTTCAAAGAGAGTAAGGTTTCCCCCAATGCATATGTTGACTACTGCTTCTGGGGCGGACTTACGAGCTATAATTTTAATGATCTGAAGGAATTGGATTCTAAGGGCTGTGTATCTTTTAAGTCTTTCATCGGACCGGTTTCCCCGGATTATGAGTCGCTGAACTACGGCCAGGCGATGGAGGCCATGGATATTATCAAGGAATTTGACGGACGCGCGGGCTTCCACTGTGAAGACTATGCGATCATCAAGAATCAGGAGAAGAGAATGAAGGAAGCCGGACGCAACGACTGGAAGGCATTCCTTGAGTCGCGTCCGGTGGTTGCTGAGATCGTTGCCACCGACGCCATCATCGAGATCGCGAAAGCGACGGGCTGTAAGGCGCATATCTGCCATGTGTCACATCCGGCGGTTGCGAAGAAGATCAAAGCGGCGCAAGATGAGGGATATGATATTACCGCAGAGACCTGTACCCATTATCTTACCTTCAGCAATGAGGATGTGATCGAGAAGGGACCGTTATACAAATGTGCGCCGATCCTTCAGCCTAAGGAGGCGGTAGAGGAGATGTGGGAGTACGTGAAGGCGGGCGTATTCAGCGGAATCGCTTCGGATCATTCTCCGTGCTCTTATGATGAGAAATACAATGAGATCCTTGGCAATAAGATCGAGACGGTGTTCGATGTGTGGGGAGGCTGTTCCGGTATCCAGAGCGGGTTCCAGGCGGCGTTCAGTGAAGGCGTAGTAAAGCGCGGCATATGCCCGACGGTGCTTGCAGGCGCCATGTCTGTACTTCCGGCGAAGGCGTTCGGCATCTATGGCAAGAAGGGCGATATCAAGCCGGGATTTGACGCAGATCTTCTGATCGTCGACCCGGAAAAAGAATGGGAGATCACGGAAGATTCTCTCTTGTATGTGAACAAGATCTCCGCGTTCGTAGGACTTAAGGGCAAGGGGCTACCGGTCGCGACGCTTGTCCGCGGCAATGTGATCGCCAGGGACGGCCGGATCGTAGCCGAAAAGGGCGTAGGCGAACTGGTGAGGAAGCTCAGATAATGTACGGCTATTAATGAAAAGGAGAAAATTATAATATGAGTATTGTTGATAACAAAAACCTGAATCCGGAGCTGGTCAAGGATGTAGATCCGGATCTTCAGCCGACACAGAAGCGTATCATGGGTCCCCTGTCCTATGCGGCGAGTTTCATGGGAGGATGCGTTTCGATCGGTACATTTTCCATGGGTGCAGGCCTGATCGGCGCCCTGACGGTAACACAGGCGATCCTTGCAATGACGATCGGATGTCTGGTCATTGCGATCGCGCTGGCGATCATCGGCGAGTGCGGCCATACCTACGGCATTCCGTTTACCGTGCAGCTTAGAAGCAGCTTTGGTACGACGGGCGTTAAGATTCCGGGTGTCTTAAGAGGACTTCCTGCGATCGTATGGTTTGGCTTCCAGAGCTGGGTAGGGGCAGGAGCCATCAATAGCTGTATGAACATCCTGTTTGGCGTAAGCAATCTTCCGGTGGTATATGCGTTGTTCACCCTCCTGCAGGTAGCCCTTGCGATCAAGGGATTCGAGGGGATCAAGTGGCTTGAGAATATCTCCTGCGTATTCATCATTGCTATCCTGATCTACATGCTGTATGTGGTAAACACACAGTTCTCATCAGAGATCGGCGATGTATTCTCAGGGATCAAGGGAACATGGGGCATGCCGTTTTGGGCTGCGACAACATCCTTCCTTGGGATCTATTCTACCATGATCATCAATGCGTCCGATTACTCACGTAACGCGACGGACAACGTTAAGCCTGTGAAGGCTGCAAGCATCTATACAGTGGCGATCCTTCCTGTCACCCTGTTCATGGGGCTGATCGGACTCCTTGTAACGGCTGCAACAGGAAACAGCGACCCGGTAGTTGTATTCTCAACGACCATGGGAAGCAAGTTCCTTACTATCGTGACACTGCTCTTCATCGCGTTTGCGCAGGTTACGACGAATGTACTGAATAATATCGTGCCTCCGGCATATGTACTTATGGAGTCCTTCAAGATGAAATGGACTCACGCTACCGTACTCGTAGGTATTCTTTCCGCATGTGTTATGCCGTGGAAGCTGGTTACAGATGAGTCTGCGGCGGGCCTGAACCTGTTTACACAGTTCTACTCCGCATTCCTTGGACCGATCTTCGCGGTTATGGCGGTGGATTATTTCATCCTCCGCAAGAAGAAACTGGATATCAACGATATGTACGACAAGCAGGGATGCTTCAAGGGCATCAACTGGGCGGCAGTCATCGCGATCATCTTCGGGTCACTGTGCTCATTGTTGGTTATGAAACTGTCCTGGTATGTAAGCCTGATTCCGACGGGCGCTGCGTACTACCTGTTAATGAAGATGATGCCGTCATCCAAGTCATTCTGTAAAGGAACGATTTTTGAAAGATAAAGGTTATTAAGGGGACGGCAAATGCCGTCCCCTTTTGATAACAAGATCAGATCTTTGTGTTGGCCTGTAAACGTTCAAGCTTTAAGTCCAGGAATTTTAAGGTCGATTCTAAGAGCCGCCGGGTGACAGGATTCTTCTCGTCCCGGTCAAAATCATGCATGCTGTGGGATGCAACGAACCGCTGGGCGTGGTATTTGCTGCACAGCTCCAGGAATTCAGAGTAGGGGACATCGGTGTCGCCGGTGCTGTGGGCGCAGAAGATCGGACAGGGCAGCTCGCTGCAGGTGCGTAAGGTATAGTCAAGATAGAAGAATTTCTGCCGTCCGTCGTAGATCAGATCCGCCCATTTCCCGGTCTGTCTTGCATAGACATAAACGCTGTAATGGGTGCCGAGATCCCCGTCTGCGCAGAACCCGCCGGGAATAGCGTCAAGAGCTGATTCGCCTACGGCAGGAAGGGAGCAGTAATAATTACTGGGAGTCATAAACCAGCCGTCGCATAGGAATCCGTATCCATAATAGGAGAGGATTCCAGCAGGTTTCCTGTCAAATGCCCCGCGGGCGCCGGCAAGCAGGCAGAGGTATGCGCCGGCAGAACGTCCCCATAGAAAGTAAGGCAGTTCGGCGCCGTCTTCCAGATAAATGGCGGGATTCCCGATGTAATGGCTGACAGAGGAGCACACGTCCGCGAGGATCATCTCAAGCTTCGCGGCGGGCGCAAGGGGGTAGTCATAGGCGGCAATGCAGTATCCGGATGCCGTCAGGGATTCGAGGTGGAGCATGGGCAGGTCTGTCCTTGTCCCGAATAATAATCCTCCGCCGTGGAAATATAGAATATAGGCTTTTGGTTTTTGATCTGTATCGAAGTACAGGGTGGCGTGCTTGTCATAGTGATCATTGGGGATTGATATCTCTCTGGTCTGCAGCATGACTGGTCTCCTTTCGTTGTCCTATAATGAATTAAAAAGTGGTTGATAGCAATGCTTCCAATCCTAAGTGTTTGTTTAGTTTTTAACAATTGCCGGAAGGCTTTGCAGGCTTACCAGCAAATACCAGTATACCACAAAAACGACGGGGTTCAAGAGTAAAATGTGCTGAATATTACTGCTAAAATAGACAAAATAGAAGACCTAGATTTGTCTAAAATGTCAATTGAAATTTCTGGACAAAATTGCCATAATTAGATTATAAAAACCGGTTGACCACAAAGACCAAAGTAATTAAAATTTTATTAAACAAAGAAAGTGAGGAACTTAAAAATGAGTTATTTAAACAATCAGCTTGGATACCGTGACGATCTGTTGCAGACACGTTCTGTCATCAAGAAAGAGAACTGGGTGCTTCTTGAACCAGACGGACTTGTGAAGAATGCAATTCCGGGTTATGTGAACTGCGACGTGACGATCCTTGGCTCTCCTGCTATGGGAGCTTCTTTCGCAGATTATCTGGTAACCGCACATGCCGGCGGCAAGAAGGACGGGATCGGCGGAGACGGGATCGAGACTTTCCTCTATGTAGTAGAGGGTGAGATCGCCGTTAAGAATGCGGACAAAGATGAGGTTCTTGTTCAGGGCGGATACATCTATTCTCCGGAGGATAAGCCGGTATCCTTCGAGAATAAGGGTGAAGCGGACGCGAAGCTCTATCTGTACAGACGCAGATATGAGAAGGTTGAAGGCTATCATGCTTACACCATAGTCGGCAATGCGAACGAGTTAGAGTGGATCGCTTATGAAGGGATGGAGAACTGTTACATCCAGAATTTCCTTCCTACAGATGATTTCGGCTTCGATATGAATATGCATATCCTGAAGTTTCACATCGGCGCTTCCCATGGTTATATAGAGACACATGTACAGGAGCACGGTATGTTATTCCTTACCGGTAAGGCGATGTACAGATTAGGAGAAGACTGGGTGCCGCTCAAGAAGGGCGACTATGTATTCATGGATGCATATACTCCGCAGGCATGTTATGCAGTCGGTGATGAAGGACGCGAAGAGGTCCTGACATATATCTATTCCAAAGACTGTAACAGAGACGTTGCATTATAAGAAGGAATGCGCCCGTCGGCAGGACGGTAAATATAATAAGGATGGTGGAATATTATGAAGCTTTCAAGAGATGAATTAAAGGGTTTGATGAAGAATAAGATGGTGCAGGCAGGCTTGAGAGAGGACCATGCAGAACAGACAGCGGAGATCCTCACATGGTCGCATGAGAGAGGATATGCGTCACACGGTGCGGTGCGTGTAGAGTATTACAGTGAGAGGATCGCCAAGGGCGGTATCACACACGAGCCGAACATCACATGGACACAGACAGGCCCGTGCTCAGGTATCATGGACGGAGACAACGGCATCGGTTACTGGGTAGCTACCAAGGCAACGGAGAAGGCTATCGAGATCGCGAAAGAGAACGGTGTTGCTATCGTTGGTATGGCGAACATCTCACATACAGGGTCCATCGGATACTATACGGAGATGTGTGCGAAGGAAGGTCTTGCTGCGATCACATTCTGCCAGTCCGACCCGATGGCGGTGCCGTACGGCGGAACGGAACCTTATTACGGAACCAACCCGATCTCTTTTGCGGCTCCAACGGCAGATGACCGTACAGTAGTATTCGATATGGCTACGACCGTTCAGGCTTGGGGCAAGATTCTTGACAAGCGTTCTCAGGGTGCAGAGATTCCGTCCGACTGGGCAGTGGATGTGAACGGGGAGCCTGTCACAGACCCGCATAAGGTGAATGCTCTGACTCCGATCGCCGGCGCGAAGGGATATGGACTTATGATGATGGTAGACGTATTCTCCGGCGTGCTCTTAGGAGTTCCGTTCGGCAAGCATGTAAGTTCTATGTATCATGACTGCTCGAAGGGCCGCGAGCTTGGACAGATGATCATCGTTATGGATCCTGAGAGATTCTGCGGCGCTGAACAGTTCAAGAAGAATATGTCCCAGACCTGTGATGAATTAGGCGAGATGAAGGCTGCTCCGGGATACGGCAAGGTATACTATCCGGGCGAGAGAGCCGTGATGAGAAGAGATAAGGCTTACGCGTCAGGCGGAATCGAGGTAGTGGATGAGCTGGTTGAATATCTCAGAGGAGATGCAGTTCATTTTGACAGGTATGACCATAAGAACAGATTTGCAGATTAAATCATTCGTATAGATTTGGAGAGGATAAAAACATGTTAAAGACAGTTGTTAAGAAGGGAAGTTATCAGGATTCAGTTGTACTGATGCTTTTGACAAATGAGATTTCTTCATTAGAGGGAGTGAACAAGATCCAGGTTATGATGGCTACTCCTGCGAATAAAGATATCTTCAAGACAAGCGGGCTTGATACGGAAGAATTGATGGCAGCCACCGCCAACGATATGGTAGTGGTAGCGGATGTACAGGAAGAGGCAGTTCTTGACGTGGTTCTTGAGAAGGTAGAGGAGTTCTTGAAGAAGCAGTCCACAGCAGCGGAAGGCAAGAAGGGCGCGGAGAGCGTGAAGTCATGGGATAAAGCGCTTAAGAAGGCTCCGGAGGCGAACCTTGCCGTGATCTCTATTCCGGGCGCGTATGCGGCTCTTGAGGCTGACCGTGCACTCGATGAGGGCTTGAATGTATTCATGTTCTCTGACAATGTAACGGTTGAAGACGAGAAGGCATTAAAAGAGAAGGCTCATGCGAAGGGACTGGCCGTTATGGGTCCTGACTGCGGTACAGGTATCATCCAGGGCGTTCCGATCGCATTTACGAACAAGGTGACAAAGGGTTCGATCGGTATCATCGGCGCATCGGGAACAGGTATCCAGGAGCTTACGACCATCATTGACAGATTGGGTGAAGGCGTTACGAATGCTATCGGTATCGGCGGACGTGACCTGAACGCTAAGATCGGCGGAATCACGATGATGGATATGATTGACGCCATGGAAGACGACGCTTCCGTGAAGGTGCTTGTGATCGTTTCCAAGCCGCCGGCAAAGGAAGTACGTGATATGATCTCCGCGAGACTTTCTAATTTCAGCAAACCGGTTGTTACACTGTTTGTAGGTGAGAAGCCAGAGTATCACGAGGAGAACTTCTATCACTGCTATACGCTGGATGAGGCTGCACGTAAGGCGGTAAGCCTTGTAAGAGGTACGGAAGTGGCAGAGGCGACCATCGATCTTGACGAGTCCACATTCTACAAGGCAGAAGACGGCAAGACCATCAAGGCTTATTACTCAGGCGGAACCCTTGCGAATGAAGCGGCTATGCTCATCAAGGACGCCATGAACTGTAAAGTACCGCCGGAGGATATCGAAGGCTATATGCTTCAGTTAGACGGCAACGTGGTAGTGGATCTTGGAGACGACGCTTATACACAGGGCAAACCGCATCCGATGATCGATCCTGCCAAGCGTATCGAGTGTATGCAGGAAGCAGTAGACGATCCGACGACAGGAGCAGTTCTCCTTGACATCATGCTCGGCTATGGTTCACACGCCGACATGGCAGGAGCTCTTCTTCCGTCCATCGTTGCACTGAAGGAGAAGGCAGAGTCACAGGGAAGGAAAGTATTCTTTATCGCTACGGTATGCGGTACGAGAAGCGACTTCCAAGGATATGACGAGGCAGTGAATAAATTAAAAGAAGCCGGTGTTATTGTATGCGAGAACAATAAGCTTGCATGCCGTACAGCGATCCGCGCTATCGGAAGAGACTTTGAGGAGCCGGTTAAGGAGATCCGTGCGAAGGAAGTGGCGCAGGTTGAGAAGAACGCACCTTCAGACAAGCTCCGTGCGCTGCTCTCCGACAAGCCGAATATCATCAATATCGGCCTTAAGAGCTTCGCAGAGGTAGTAGAGCAGTTCGGATGCGAAGTGGTGCAGTACGACTGGCAGCCGCCGGCAGGAGGCAATGTAGAGCTTATCAAGACACTGAACTTCCTGAGGAATTATGAAGGTATCGACGATCTGAACCGTGCCGTGATCGCGAAGGTGGTTGCAAGCCAGCCGATACTTAAGGACAATGTGCGCGCCAAAGAAGTGATCCCGCAGTTTGCAGAGAACGGCGGCAAGGTGATCCTTCACGCAGGCCCGCCGGTAGCATACGAGAATATGCCGGATCCGATGCAGGGTTCATGCGTCGGCGCGGTCATGTTCGAAGAATGGGCGTCCACTGAGGAAGAAGCAAGGAAGATGTTAGAGGGCGGCGAGATCAAGTTCATCCCATGCCACCACTGCAATGCGGTAGGACCGATGGGCGGCATCACATCTCCGAATATGGCAGTATTTGTAGTAGAGAATGAGACGGGCGGCAACAAAGCATATTGTACCATGAATGAAGGTATCGGCAAGGTTCTCCGTTTCGGCGCATATGATGAAGAGGTTGTAAACAGGCTTCGCTGGATGAGAGACGTTCTCGGTCCGACGCTTGGCAAGGCGCTCCGCTCTATGGAGAACGGACTTGCGATCAATCCGTTGATCGCGAAAGCGGTTGCCATGGGCGATGAATTCCATCAGAGAAATATCGCCGCGTCTCTTGCATTCCTGAAAGAGGTTGCGCCGATCATCACAGCTATGGATATGGACGAGAAGGATCGTTACGATGTGATCAAGTTCCTGGCCGACACGGATCAGTTCTTCCTGAATATCATGATGGCGACAGGCAAGGCTGTTATGGACGATGCGAGAAAGGATACGGACGGAACCATCGTTACCGCTATGTGCAGGAACGGATATGAATTCGGTATCCGTATCGCAGGTATGGGCGACGAGTGGTTTACCGGTCCGGTCAATACACCGCAGGGACTTTATTTCACAGGTTACGACGCAGAAGACGCATGTCCGGATATGGGCGACAGCGCGATCACAGAGACCTTCGGCGTGGGCGGTATGGCTATGATCGCTGCCCCGGCGGTTACAAGGTTCGTAGGCGCGGGCGGTTATGAGGATGCGCTCCGCACCAGCAACGAGATGACAGAGATCTGTATCGACAGGAACCCGAACTTCACAGTTCCTACATGGAACTTCCAGGGAATCTGCCTTGGTATTGACGCAAGACTGGTTGTAGAGAAGGGGATCACCCCGGTGATCAATACCGGTATCGCCAACAAGGTGGCAGGAAGAGGGCAGATCGGTGCGGGTACGGTACATCCGCCGATCGAGTGCTTCGAGAAGGCCGTGAAGGCTTACGCTAAGAAGCTTGGTTTCGAGGCATAAGCAGAATAGGAGATATCTTATGGATAAGAAGAAAGTTGTCATTGCCCTGGGCGGAAACGCCCTTGGCAAAGATATAGAAGAGCAGAAAGAAGCAGTTGCCAAGACTGCAAAAGTGATCGTAGACCTTGCGCAGCAGGGGCTGGATATCATCGTTACACACGGGAACGGCCCTCAGGTCGGTATGATCCAGAATGCGATGGATAATCTGATCGTGATGCAGCAGAATTATAAGCAGGTACCGCTTCCGACCAGCGTGGCTATGAGCCAGGGCTATATCGGTATCGACCTGCAGAATGCGATCAAGTATGAATTGCTGAGCCGCAATATTGACGGCAAGGTGTCAACGATCCTGTCACAGGTGGAAGTAGATCCTAAGGATCTGGCATTTGACAATCCAACGAAACCTATCGGCAGGTTCCTTACGAAAGAGGAAGCCGAGGAGAATGAAGCGAACGGCATCCGGTGTATGGAGGATGCGGGCAGAGGCTACCGTATTGTAGTGGCTTCCCCGATGCCCAAGCGTATCCGTGAGCTTGAGACTATCAAGACGCTGGTTGGCGCAGGGCATATCGTGATTACCTGCGGAGGCGGAGGAATCCCGGTCATAAGCGATGAAGACGGCCGTTTGGTCGGCGTCAATGCAGTCATCGATAAGGATAATGCAAGCAGCCTTCTGGCAGCACAGCTCGGCGCAGACCATCTGGTCATCCTGACTGCAGTCGAGAAGGTTGCCGTCAACTGGGGCAAAGAGAACCAGGAGTGGCTGTCGGATCTCACGGTAGAACAGGCGAAAGAATATATTGCCCAGGAACAGTTCGCAAAAGGTTCTATGCTTCCAAAGGTAGAGGCGGCGATCCGTTTCGCAGAATCCGGAGAGGGCAGACATGCACTGATCACGCTGCTTGACAAAGCGGCGGCCGGAATCGCCGGCGAGACTGGAACCGTAATACACTCATAGTCAGGTAACAGGTTTGGCAAGAATGTGCCTGCAGGGAACAAAATCATGCAGGCACATTCTTTCATTAATATGAGTAGTTGAGGAGAGGGAACATGAATATACCAATTAATCTGTTTATGTGGATAATGGCATTTCTGCCTATTATCGTACTGTTGATTTTGATGATAAAATTTAACTGGGGTGCAACGGAGGCTGCACCGGTGGGACTCATAATTACGATCGTTACGGGCCTTGTATTCTTCAAAGCAAATATCAGGCTGATCGCGGCGGAGAGCGCCAAAGGGGTATGGAATGCACTGATCATACTGATTATAGTCTGGACGGCGATTCTGATGTATCAGGTGGGCGATGAGGCGAAGGCGTTCCTTGTGATCCGCAACGGTATGAGGAAACTGCTGCCCAACGAGCTGCTTCTGGTGCTTGCGATGGGATGGATATTTGAAAGCTTTCTTCAGGGGATTACGGGGTTTGGAGTTCCGGTTGCCGTAGGCGCGCCGCTTCTTATTGGTATCGGCGTGAAACCGCTGTGGGCGGTCATCATACCGCTTCTTGGCCAGGCGTGGGGGAATACTTATGGAACACTTGGCGCAGCCTGGGATTCACTTGCGATGTCGGCGGGGCTTTCTGCCGGAAGCGAGGAGTATCTGGCGACGGCGTTGTGGACGGCGGCATTTCTCTGGTTCTGGGTTGCGATCGGCGGATTCGCGACCTGCTGGTTCTACGGCAAGGGGAAGGCGATCAAGAAGGGATTCCCGGCGGTGGTGCTCATGGCGGTCATCCAGGGCGGAGGAGAGCTTCTCTTAAGCCAGGTCAACACGACCATCTGCTGTTTCGTGCCGGCATGTATTTCTCTGATTGTGATCCTGCTTCTCGGAAGGGTGAAGATGTACAGCGAGGAATGGAGCATCGAGGACAGCCCGATCATGAACCGTGAGTTCGAGGGGAAGGCAAGCGGCATCGAGGCGCCGGATATGAGTCTGATACAGGCATTCGTGCCGTACTTCCTTCTGTCGGCCCTTACATTGATCGTGCTTCTGGTTAAACCAGTCAATGCAGTATTGGGACAGATATCGTTTGGTTTGTCGTTCCCGGAGACTTCGACGGGATACGGGCATGTGAACGCGGCGGTAGAGAGTTTCTCACCGTTTACACCGTTTACACATGCGAGCATGTTCTTGTTTATATCGGCGATCGTCGGACTCTTCTATTATAAGAGGCATGGCTGGATCGGGGACGGCGGAGTGAAGAGGATCTTCGTGAAATCAGTTTCCATGACGATGCCGTCGGGCATCGCAGTCATCGGGCTGGTCATCATGTCGAAGATCATGGACGGAACCGGACAGACGGTAGTGCTGGCTAATGGTATTGCCAATGTCCTTGGCAAGATCTATGTCATCCTGGCGCCGTTCGTAGGGCTTCTCGGAACATTTATGACAGGAAGCAATATGAGTTCTAATATCCTGTTCGGCGGATTCCAGGTAACAACGGCCAATCTTCTGAACGTAGATCCGTCGGCGATCTTAGGCGCGCAGTCGGCAGGCGGAGCCATCGGCAGCGCGGTAAGCCCAAGCAAGATCATCCTTGGGACGACGACGGCAAGCATCCTTGGAAGAGAAGGAGAGGTTCTTAAGAGAATTCTTGCGCTTACGGTACCTACCACCATTGTGATCGGCGCGATCCTGTTCGTGCTGGTGGCGTTCTAGGAAGGAGAGTCTTTAGTAGATTATGGAGAAGAAAAACTTTTTTCAGACAAAAGAAGGCGGGCTTACGATCGCATTTGTTGTGATCATGGCGGCGTTTTTTATCATACTGGCGGGCCTTGGCAGCGGGAATGACACGATCTGCCTGGTCGGATTTCTGATTATGGTAGCCGCCATGTTGTATTCGCCGGTCAGAACGTTTATAATTAAGCCAAAGAAATGAGACGAAAGGAGAAGTCATTATGGCAATTGAGGAGATTACAGGCAGAATAGCGAAGGATCTGGAGAGCTTGAAGCAGTTTACGGCAACGCCGGGAGACGGCTGCACCAGGCTGCCGTTTACACCGGAGGCAAGAGGGGCAGTGAATTATTTAAAGCAGATCATGGGAGAGGCAGGACTTGAAGTGAGAGAGGATGCCGCCGGCAACGTGATCGGAGTGATGAAGGGTACGGATCCGGACGCTCCATGTGTCATGATGGGATCACATTTTGACTCTGTAGTGAACGGAGGAGACTTCGACGGTATCGCGGGAGCGGTATGTGCCATCGAGGTTGCAAGGCAGTTAAAAGAAGAAGGAATCACTCCAAAGAGGGATTTCGTTGCGGTTGGATTCTGTGACGAAGAAGGAATGCGTTTCGGAACAGGGTATTTTGGGTCAGGTGCGATGCTTGGCAACAGGAATGTTGAATACTGCAAGAATTTCGCAGATACCAACGGCGTTACCATCTATGATGCCATGAAAGAATACGGGCTTGATCCGGAGAAGATCGAAGAAGCGAAATGGGACACATCCAAGATCGGACAGTTCCTTGAGCTGCATATTGAACAGGGTCCGGTTCTTGATGCGGAGAATATTGAGCTTGGTCTTGTGGACTGTATCGTCGGGATCCAGCGTTATATGGTAACCGTTCACGGCAGGGCCGACCATGCGGGAACGACTCCTATGGATATGCGTATGGATGCTGTTGACGCGGCGACGAAAGTGATCTCCAAGATTCCGGACTGGGCGCGTGAGAAGGCCGACGGAACCGTTGCGACCACAGGCTTCATCCGCACGACACCGGGCGGAATGAATATTGTTGCGGAGAAGGTAGAATTCACCGTTGATATCCGTTCTAAGAATAACGACAACATCAATGATATCGCCAACAGGATCCGCGCCGCCCTCGACAGAGAAGTGAGTGAGATGGGCGGAAGCTATGAGATCGACACCAAGCTTGTGATCACGCCGGTATGGCTCTCTGAGGAGATGCTTGGCACGATGGAAGAGAGCTGCAAGGCAAGAGGCTACAGCTATAAGAAGCTTCCAAGCGGTGCGGGACACGACGCCCTTGAGATCGGTCAGGTGATCCCGACTGTGATGCTGTTCGTTCCAAGTAAGGAAGGAAGAAGCCATTGTCCGGTAGAATTCACGAAATACAGTGACTTTGCGAAAGCATCTGTGGTTATGACTGAGCTAGCCAAGGAACTTCTTGTAAAGTAGAATTGGAAAACGGAGAGTTATATGACAGGATTGAACCCGGTAAATAAAAAGGAGAATCTACGATTACTCAGGAGTGCGCTCAGGCTTACGCAGAAGGAATTTATAGATCGTTTTCTGTCCTCGGCGGACGGTAAGCCGATGATGAGTATTGCAACATTTTCTAATCTGGAATCCAGGGACGGAGTAAGAATGAATGAAGTGATCCTTGCGGTGTCGGAGAAGCTTGGTATTGATTCTATGCTGTTTTCAATACCTCCGGAGGAATTCTCAGAGAGGATCCAGGTGCTTCTGCCAAGTGATACGGCCGGAGATGCGGCCGGAAAAGGCCGTGCGAAGAAGGGCAATATCAATCATCTGGTGAACCGTCTTACCATGTATTTTGCAGAACAGATCTTTGAAAAGCGGCTGAAGAAGGGTGATAAGATTGAGTCGGACAGAGTGCTGTCCCAGAAGATGAATGTGGGGAGGTCCGCGATCCGGGAGGCGCTTAAGGTCCTGGAGGTTCTGGGGATGATCGATATCCGGCCCGGACAGGGCACTTATATCAGCAACCATGAAGCCAGCTTCTTTATCGTTCCCCTGTCATGGTCTCTGTTCCTCAATGGGGGTCAGATCGACAGTATTGTGGAGGTCCGGAATCTCCTGGAGGTGAAGGCGGCTTATCTGGCGGCAAAGTGTACGGATAAGGAGTGCCTGGACAGATTGTATGATATCTCGCACAAGCTCCATAAGGCTTATGTGGAGAAGGATTTTAAGGAGTTTCTGGACGGTGACCTGGAGTTCCATATCTGTATCGCGGAGTGTTCCGGCAACCAGGTGATCTACAGCATGATCCAGACCATCAGCAATCTGATGCGGCATGTCAGCGGCAGCGGTATGGTCGATGAGGAGCAGCTTAAGGATATCTATGAGGAGCATCAGAGGGTATATGGACTGATCCTGGCGAAGGATGCTGAAGGAGCGTCTGAAGCGATGAAAGAACATCTTGAGAAATCACTTGGGCGTTACGATTACAGATAATGAGCATTATAGAGAAAGAGGTGTATAGAGATGGATTTATTAGAGGTTATGACAAATCGCAGAAGTGTTAGGAGCTATACGGAAGAGGAGATCCCTGCCGAGAAGCTTGAGAAGATCCTGCAGGCAGGACTTCTGGCTGAGTCCGGGAAGAACTTAAAGCCCTGGGAATTTATCGTGGTGGAAGACAGAGAGGTGCTTGCGAAGATGGCGAAGAGCCGGGCGGCCGGCGGAGCCATGCTTGAGCATGCCAAATGTGCCGTTGTTGTCGTGGGAGATACGGAGAAGACGGACGTATGGGCTGAGGACTGTTCGGTTGCTATGGCGCATATGCATCTGATGGCAGACTGCCTTGGTGTTGGGAGCTGCTGGGTGCAGGGAAGGCTTCGGAAGGCTGCGGATGAGAGGACGACGGAAGAGCATATCAGGGAGCTGCTTGCGATTCCGGAGAAATATGCATTAGAAGCGATCCTGGCGCTGGGAATGACGAAGGAACATCCGGAGGCGCATTCTCTTGAGGAGCTACCGATGGAGAAGGTGCATAGAGGGAAATTCTAAAAAAGCTTTACACCTTATGTCCTATCTATTATAATAAAGGTAGAAACCATGTTTTGATACACGCAGCATGTAGATGTGCAGATAGCGGATAGGTGGTGAGTATATGCCAAGTAATGGAGAGATTGTTAAAGATGTAGTTGATCAATTCCAAAAGATTCAGGCTCATATGAAGAATGCCAAAAAGGAAAATGCGGTTGAAACATATGAGGGATTGAAGGACGATTATTTATCATTAAAGGCAGTTTTGACTTCATTGGGCGTTAATCTGACAGATATCGATAAGATTAAAGAATAGCTTATTTATCTTGACATTGAAAGTTGCCAGGACAGGAAGGGAATAATTATGAAAGTGTATGATTCAGTAAAGAAGGAAGAGGTAGAGGTCAATGGAACCAAGGGCTTGATCGATATTATGCGGGATGGTCGTCAGGTGGATCTCTATCTGAAGGAAAAGAAGTCGGATGCGGACGGCTATATGAGCTGGGATGTGGAGCACTGGTCTAGCATTGACGTGAAGAGGTTCATCCGTTGTTATTCTCTGGAAGGACGAGTATTAGGAGAGTCTACGGGACATAATATCTATGACCTGGAGAACGAGTTCAAGCCGGAGGAAGCAGCGAAGATCGAGTTAAGTTAATAGGCAGGAATGAAGATGCCCCGAACCGGTAGAAGGTATGGGGCATTTTTCAATGCTGATTTATACATTTTATAAAATTTACAAAACATGCATTTTTCTAAAATGGTTATTGAAAAGCTATAAAAAAAATATAAAGAGTGTTGACAAAAGAAATAGGTAGTGATACATTAATAGTCGAAGATGTTAGCACTCAAAATTATAGAGTGCTAACAGATGAATCCGAAAGGAGGAGGATAGATGGTAACAGAACACGGGCTTAGCGACCGTAAGATGAAGATTCTGCATGCAGTCATCAAGAATTATCTTGAAACCGGCGAACCGGTCGGTTCCAGGACGATCTCTAAGTACACAGATCTGAATCTTAGTTCTGCAACAATCCGCAATGAGATGGCCGACTTAGAAGAGCTGGGATATATCCTGCAGCCTCATACGTCAGCCGGACGTATTCCTTCGGATAAAGGCTACAGACTATATGTAGATATGCTGATGGAGGAGAAGGAGCAGGAGCTATCCGAGATGCAGGAGCAGATGCTTGATAAGGCAGACAAGATGGAACAGCTTCTTAAGCAGGCGGCGAGGGTTCTGGCAAGCAATACGAATTACGCGACCATGGTTTCCACTCCGATGAACAATTCGAACAAGATCAAGTTCATTCAGTTATCTATGGTAGACGAAGAACAGGTGATCGCGGTGATTGTGCTTGGCGGCAATGTGATCAAGAACAAGATCATCGATGTAGAGGAGCCGCTCAGCAATGAGAACCTGCTGAAGCTTAACATGTTGCTCAACACGACGCTGAACGGTATGTCGATCGAGGAGATCAATCTGGGATTGATCGCGCGGCTTAAGGAACAGGCGGGGATACACAGCAGTGTGATCAGCAACGTTCTGGATGCGGTGGCGGATGCGATTCAGGTCGAGGAAGATATGCAGATCTATACAAGCGGCGCGACGAATATTTTCAAATACCCGGAGCTAAGCGATAATCAGAGTGCGCAGGAGATCATCAATGCATTCGAAGAAAAGCAGCAATTGACAGAGCTGGTGACACAGACGTTGGCGAAGGAGGACAATACCGGGATTCAGGTGTACATCGGGGATGAGACTCCGGTCCAGACCATGAAAGACTGCAGTGTCGTTACCGCAACGTATGAATTAGGCGACGGCATGAAGGGAACGATAGGTATTATCGGACCAAAGAGAATGGATTATGAACATGTGTTAAAATCAATGAAACGGCTCCAGAACGAGCTGGATCAGATGTTTCATAAAAAAGAATAAAGAAAGGTGGAATTACCCTTGGAGAATCATAAGGAGAAAAGCCAGGAAGAGATGGTAAAAGAGGCTGTGGAGGAAGCGAAGAAGGCGGCAGAGGAGCAGGAGTCCCAGACAGAAGAGACGGACTCCCAGGTAGAGACAGCCGTTGACGAAGCAGAGACGGCAGAAGATGCCGAAGCACAGGAAGATACGGATACCGGGGAAGAGGCAGAGGAAGGCGATGCAGACGGCAAGGATGATAAGAAGTCCGGCAAGAAGCTGTTTGGCAAGAAGAATAAGAAGGATAAGAAGGATGAGAAGATCGAGGAGCTTACCGACAGGCTTACCCGGCAGATGGCAGAGTTTGATAACTTCCGCAAGCGTACGGAGAAGGAGAAGTCCCAGATGTACGAGATAGGTGCGAAAGATATCATAGATAAGATCCTTCCGGTAGTTGACAATTTCGAGCGAGGGCTTGGAGCGGTCAAGGAAGGGGAGAAGGAGGATCCCTTCATCCAGGGAATGGAGAAGGTGTATAAGCAGTTGATGACTACTCTGGAGAGTGTGGAGGTCAAACCGATCGAAGCGGTCGGCAAGGAGTTCAATCCGGATTTCCACAACGCAGTGATGCATGTAGAGGATGAGAACTTCGGCGAGAATATCATAGCCGAAGAATTCCAGAAGGGTTACATGTACCGCGATTCAGTAGTCAGACACAGTATGGTGAAAGTAGCAAATTAGGAGGAAATAACAATGGGCAAGATTATAGGAATTGATTTGGGTACGACAAACAGTTGTGTAGCAGTTATGGAAGGCGGCCAGCCAACAGTCATCGCCAATACAGAGGGCGCAAGGACCACACCGTCTGTAGTAGCATTTTCTAAGACGGGCGAGCGTCTGGTAGGCGAGCCTGCGAAGCGTCAGGCAGTAACCAACGCAGAGAGAACCATCTCATCTATCAAGAGAGAGATGGGAAGCGATTACAGAGTAACCATCGACGAGAAGAAGTATTCTCCGCAGGAGATCTCAGCTATGATCCTTCAGAAGTTAAAAGCAGACGCAGAAGGATACCTGGGTGAGAAGGTGACGGAAGCGGTCATCACCGTACCGGCTTATTTCAATGACGCACAGCGTCAGGCAACCAAGGACGCGGGTAAGATCGCCGGACTTGATGTGAAGCGTATCATCAACGAGCCTACGGCTGCAGCCCTTGCATACGGCCTTGACAATGAGAAAGAACAGAAGATCATGGTATATGACCTTGGCGGCGGTACCTTCGACGTATCCATCATCGAGATCGGCGACGGCGTGATCGAAGTATTATCTACAGCAGGTAACAACCGTCTTGGAGGAGATGATTTCGACCAGAAGATCACAGACTATATGATCGCGGAATTCAAGAAGCAGGAGGGCGTAGACTTATCCACAGATAAGATGGCGCTCCAGAGATTAAAAGAAGCGGCAGAGAAGGCGAAGAAGGAACTGTCTTCCGCAACGACGACCAATATCAACCTGCCGTTCATTACCGCAACGGCTGAAGGTCCGAAGCATTTCGATATGAACCTGACAAGAGCGAAATTCGACGAGCTGACACACGACCTGGTAGAGAAGACCTCCGAGCCGGTGAAGAGAGCATTATCCGATGCAGGGATCAACGCATCCGAGCTTGGCCAGGTACTTCTGGTCGGCGGTTCCACACGTATCCCGGCCGTGCAGGAAGAAGTGAAGCGTCTGACAGGCAAGGAGCCAAGCAAGTCTCTGAATCCGGATGAGTGTGTAGCGCTTGGCGCATCCGTCCAGGGCGGCAAGCTTGCTGGAGACGCGGGTGCAGGAGATATCCTTCTTCTTGACGTAACGCCATTGTCATTGTCCATCGAGACTATGGGCGGTGTTGCTACAAGGCTGATCGAGAGGAATACCACCATCCCGACCAAGAAGAGCCAGATCTTCTCAACGGCGGCAGATAACCAGACAGCGGTTGATATCAATGTTGTACAGGGTGAGAGACAGTTCGCGAGAGATAACAAGTCCCTTGGACAGTTCAGACTGGACGGAATCGCACCGGCTCCGCGCGGAGTACCGCAGATTGAGGTTACCTTCGATATCGATGCCAACGGTATCGTGAATGTATCTGCAAAAGACCTTGGAACAGGTAAGGAACAGCATATCACCATCACGGCAGGCTCCAATATGTCTGATGAGGATATTGATAAGGCAGTCAAGGAAGCGGCGGCTTTCGAGGCTCAGGATAAGAAGCGTAAGGAAGGAATCGACGCCAAGAACGAGGCCGATTCACTGCTCTTCCAGACAGAGAAGGCTCTTTCAGAGGTCGGAGATAAGATCGACGCGGCAGATAAGTCTGCGGTAGAGGCAGACTGCAAGGCACTCAGAGAGATCCTTGACAAGGTGAACATGGATGATATCTCCGACGCACAGGTTGCCGAGATGAAGGCAGCCAAGGAGAAGCTGATGGAGAGCGCCCAGAAGGTATTCACCAAGATGTATGAGCAGGCAGGAGCGGCAGCTCAGGGAGCAGGTCCGGATATGGGAGCAGGCCCAAATCCTGGAGCAGGCCCGGCGCCGGAAGGATTCCAGGGCGATGATGTCGTAGACGGAGACTATAAGGAAGTATAATTGATTTCGGCACAGAAGGAAGCATGAATTGAGGTAACAGTGAAGGTATCTGAACTGTTACGAATTGAGAGAACGCAGCGCTGTGCCGGTTACACACAGACAATTATGGGGAGTACAAAAGGCGGATAGGATCTGCATATGTTTCCTCATAATTGTCTGTATATGGCGTTATATAAGGAAGGGAAATACTATGGCAGAATCAAAGAGAGATTATTATGAAGTGCTGGGTGTCAGCAAGGATGCTGACGATTCCACTTTAAAGAAGGCATACAGACAGGTCGCCAAGAAGTACCACCCTGATATGAATCCTGGTGATGCGGAGGCCGAGAAGAAATTCAAAGAAGCTTCCGAGGCTTACGCGGTATTGAGTGATCCGGAGAAACGCCGCCAGTATGACCAGTTCGGCCATGCGGCATTTGAAGGCGGTGCAGGCGGAGGCGGCTTCGGCGGATTTGATTTCAGCGGGGCGGATTTCAGTGATATCTTTGGTGATATCTTCGGCGATCTGTTCGGCGGAGGCAGGAGAGGCCGCGCGAGTCAGGGGCCTATGAAGGGCATGAATATCAGGAAGAGCGTCAGGATCACTTTCGAGGAAGCGGTATTTGGATGCGAGAAGGAGCTGGATATGGTGCTTAAGGATCCATGTCCGAAGTGTGGAGGAACCGGGGCGAAACCGGGGACGTCACCGGAGACCTGCCCGAAATGTCAGGGCAAGGGTCAGGTTGTCTATACACAGCAGTCCTTCTTTGGAATGGTCCAGAATGTCCAGACCTGTCCGGACTGTAACGGAACCGGCAAGATCATCCGTGAGAAATGTTCGGACTGCGGCGGTACAGGATATGCCTCCAACCGTAAGAAGATCGCTGTGACGATCCCGGCAGGAATCGACAACGGTCAGAGCGTGCGGATCCGGGAGAAGGGAGAACCGGGTGTAAACGGAGGCCCAAGAGGCGACCTTCTGGTAGAGGTGGTCGTATCCAGGCATCCGATCTTCCAGAGGCAGGATATGCATATATTTTCTACGGTTCCGATCTCATTCGCGCAGGCGGCGCTCGGCGCGGACGTCCGGGTGAAGACGGTTGACGGAGAGGTACTCTATACGGTGAAGCCTGGAACCAAGACGGATACCAAGGTACGCTTAAAAGGCAAGGGTGTTCCGTCCGTGCGTAATTCACAGGTGCGCGGGGATCATTATGTGACACTGGTGATCCAGACGCCGGAACATTTGAGCCAGGAAGCGAAAGAAGCGCTCAGACGGTTCGACGAGCTGTCGGGCAATACGCTGAACCAGGCGGCGAGCGAGAAAGAAGGGAAGACCGGAAAGAAGAAAAAAGGATTTATGGATAAGATGAAAGAAGCCTTTGATGATTAAACTCATCAAGGGCTTTTTGCCTGTTGGCCGGTATTGACTTTTAATCTCAAAATGATATAATTTTATATGTGACATAAAGTTAATAAAAAGCGGTGAGGATATGGTTGTATTATTGATAGGCGGCGGCAGCGTGCTGATGAATGCGATGATCGATAAACTGAATAAGAATGGTCATCGAGTATATTTACTGACAGGCCAGAGGGACAGCCGCTATTCTTATAAGCGGGTATTTGAAAAGTATCAGTTCCCATATGAGAGTGAGAGTATCAAGGACATTTTCGAGAGCATCCGGCCGGATGTGACGGTATTTATGGGGGCATATGATACGAATTTTGACTGGGAGGATAAAGGCAGGCAGGAGTCGGTGCGCTATGCGGCAGGCGTCATGAATATTCTGTCGGCATTCAGCATGGTCAAGACGGGGCGGCTTATTTATTTCTCCTCTGAGGAGGTGTTCGGCGACGCGTATATCGACAATATCGCGGAGGACGAACCGGTATCGCCTAAGGGCTTTAAGGCGCTGGCGCTGGCTCAGGGCGAGGAGATCTGTATGAATTATTACAGAACTCAGAATATGGATACGAGGATCTTAAGATTCGACCATCTCTACTGGACGCCGGAGAAGGGAGAGCTGGAGAATGCGCCCTGTTTCCGTATGATCCTTGAAGGGCTTAAGACAGGGCGGATCTCAGCCAATGACCGGAGGATATTCTCCATGATCTATCTGAATGATGCGGTGGAGCTTTCCTATCGGGTGATCTGTAAGGAGGAGCTTAAGTTCCCGATTTATCATATCTCCTCTATGGAAGAGGTGGGAGAGCTTACGCTTGCGGAGAAGATCTGCGAAGAGATGGGTTCCGGCGTGGAGGTCGTCGACAATACGGTAGGGATGAGTAATCGTCTTGTGTTGGACTGCGGCAGATATAAAGAAGAATTCTCTTATGAGATCTTCAATGGATATGAGAAGGGGATCAAACCTGTTGTCCGTTTTATGAAGCGGCACAGCGCTTCTTTTATCACGGATGAGGATGACGGCGGCGGACTGGCTGTGAAGACGTGGAATCATACCCGGAGGATCGTGAAGGCGCTGATTCCGTTTGCCGAAGCGCTGATCTGTTTTATCCCGGTATATCTGTTAAGCGCTCAGGCGGCGGACAGCGCATTTCTGGCAAGGCTTGATCTGTTCTTGCTGTATGTATTGCTTTTTGCGGTGGTCTATGGACAGCAGCAGGCTGTCTTTAGTGCGTTTCTGTCGATCGTGGGGTATTGTCTTTCCAGGATGCATGTGGAGAGCGGGTTTGAGGTGCTGTTGGATTATAATACATATGTGTGGATGGCGCAGCTCTTCATTGTCGGTCTGGTCGTTGGATATATGAGGGATCAGCTTCGGTTCGTGAAGGGCGAGAATGCATCCAGGGTCCAGTATTTGAACGGGCAGATCAGGGATATTGAGGATATTAATGACAGTAATGTCAGGATGAAGCATAATTTCGAGGCGCAGATCGTAAATCACAAGGAAAGTCTCGGCAAGATCTATGACGTATCGTCAAGCCTTGAACAGTATGGACAAGAGGAGGTTTTGTTCTATGCTGCGCAGGTGCTTGCAAGGTTGATGGATTGCGTGGATGTGGCGGTGTACACGGTGGCGAACGGGGATTATGCCAGGCTTTTTTCTGCGACTTCGCCGGAAGCGCGTAAGCTTGGGAATTCTATCAAATACACGGATATGGAGGCGATGTACGGTGACCTCAGGGAACGCCGTGTCTACATCAACCGGGATATGGCCGATAAGATGCCGATGATGGCGAGCGCCGTCTATTCGGAGGATGATATGCAGCTCATCCTGATGCTTTGGGGAATACCGTGGGAGCGCATGACGCTGGGCGAGGCGAACCGCCTCACGATTGTAGGTTACCTGATCCAGAATGCGGTGGTGCGTGCGAACCGGTACCTGGAAGCGCTGCACAACCAGCGCTATGTGGAGGGTACGAATGTACTGGATGAGGAAGCGTTTACACATCTTGCGAGGGCCTACTCTGATGCGAAGAGCAAGGGATTAACAGAGTATATACTGCTTGAGATTCTTGCCGGGACAGAGGATTATGAGAGCGTGGGAAGGTCGCTTGGACAGGCAATACGGCAGTCTGATTATCTGGGTATCTTAAGGGGAGGCAGGCTGTATGTGCTTCTTGCCAATACGGATAAGGAGAGCGCGGGCGGAGTGATCGAGCGTTTCGAGAACTTGGGATATGAGTGCCGGATTGATGAGGAGGCAGTATTATGACGAGGGATGAATATATTTTCCTGATCATCCTGATCGTGAATCTGGTTGTATCTGTCATCTATCTGCTGGCGGGCATATTTCTGATAGTGCCTGCACGTTCGGTTACTGCCGAGAAGGACAGCGAGATTCTCTATGATAACAGGAGGACATACTTGATCCGTTTTATCGTGATGCTGCTGTGTCCGGTTATCGTGCCGCTGTTCTTTGGAATCAGCCATCTGATATATCTGATCGTGTTCTTTAGAGGGGCGAATCTTACGGACGTCATCTTCAGTAAGGAGCGTGTGAAGACTAATATCCGGGCAGATGAAGAGGTGGAACGAGATATTATCCCGCTGGAGGAAGCGATCCTGGTCAACGAGAAGAAGAACCTGCGTATGGTAATGATGAATATCATGCGCAAGGATATCAAGGATTCTCTGTCTTCTATCACGCTGGCGCTGGATAGTGAGGATTCGGAGACTGCCCACTATGCGGCGGCTGTTCTGTCGGATGAGCTGAACAAGTTCCGGCTCTATGTGCAGAAGATGCGGCGTCAGATCAGGGAGGAGGAGACGGACCAGACGGAGTGCGAGGAGCTCCTCCTTGAATATATGGACCATATCTTGAAGCAGCATGTGTTCTCACAGCATGAGCAGCGCAAGTTCGTGGAGACCATGGATGAGACGGCAGAGTCTCTCTATGGTAAGGATCCTGCGCGGTTTGGTCTTGATGGGTATGAGGCCGTCTTCCTGCGCATCCTGGAGATGAAGGATTATGAGACGGCAGAGAAATGGTGCCGGCGGATAGAGGAACAGTACCCGGATGAGATGAAGGCATATGTGTGCAAACTGAAGCTTTATTTTGCCAGACAGGACCGGGAAGCTTTCTTTGAGACGATGGAGGCATTGAAAAAATCCGATGTGGTGATCAATAACGAGACGTTAGAGTTGATCCGAATCTTTAGCACAAGGAGGCAATAACCATGTCAATGACTATGCTTACTGTATTGCAGGCCACAGGGGTATCGGCAGCTTATCTGGCCGTGACATTGCTGCTGCCTTTTTTGTTCCTGCACAAGAAGCTTCATGGCTTTGCGAATGTCCCCATAAGGTTTATGATTTATTTTATGGCGGGTAATTTCTATGTGATGAATCTGGTGTTCCTGCTGGAGCTTCTGCATCTGTCTTTTCGTCTGACGCTGATACTTGGAACCCTTGCGCCCTTTATCGCGGAGTTTATAAGGAAGCATAAGGGGTCGTTCCGTCTGTATCTGGAGAGAGGGATTGAGAAGCTAAGCCTTCTTGCCGGAAAAGAGATGGGGAGGAAGACATTTCTTATGAAGCTTGGCGTGAAGCTTAAGAAGATGTCTTCCGGCAGGATGGGTATGAAGATGAGCGGACATTGGATGGATGTGCTTCTTACCGGTACAGTCATTGTACTGGTATTATATATGTATGGGCTCAACACTGTTCATGTCTACGGCTATTGTGCGTCTGACCTTGTGCTGCATAACTACTGGATCAATGAGATGAACAGCAATCATATATTCGCGGACGGCGTCTATCCTTTCGGATTTCACTGTGTGGTCTATTATCTGCACGCAGTATTTGCGATTCCGGTCTATGTGGTGCTGCGCGTCTTCAGCTTGGTGCAGACGGTGATGATCCATCTAATGCTGCTGGCGTTCTTAAAGACGGTGTGCAGAGCCAGGTATACGCCTTATATCGGAACCGTGGTCTATATACTGTCTGATGTGTTCTATCAGTATGCCTATTACAGATATTATGCATCGCTGCCGCAGGAATTCGGGATGCTCTTTATCCTGCCTGCCGCCTGTTTTGCCGTTGCATTCTTAAGGGAGCGGGACTTTACGGCGGCAGCGGGCCGGGAAGAGAAGGGACTTAAGGCGGTGAACCTGTATCTTATCATGTTTGCTGCCAGCATCTCCATGACTCTGGCGGCGCATTTCTATGATACGATTATTGCAGGGCTGCTCTGCGTAGGGATCGGTGCAGGCTTCTGTTTCCGATGCTTCCGCTGGCGTTATCTGAAGCGGATCGTGACCGCGGGGATCGCGGGGCTTATGATTGCCGTCCTTCCAATGGCGGCCGCCTATGTGACGGGGACACCTCTTCAGGGGTCGCTGAACTGGGGGATGGCGATGCTGTCTTCCGGGAGTCAGGATTCGGGCGGTGCCGACAGCAAGGATGCAGACGATGGCGGGAAGAAAGCTGAGAAGGCGGACAAGGCGGACTCTTCGAAGAACTTTTTAGCCAGGGCGGCGGGAATGTTTACGCCCAAGAAGACAGCGCGTATCCTTGAAAGGATCGACTATTATGTGATGAATGACAATATCATGGCGGTTAAGATCCTGCTTGGAAGCATTGCCGCGGCATTTCTTCTGGGGCTTTTGTGGATGCTGTTCCGGAAGGCGGAGTATGGGGCGGTGCTGATATCCTTAAGTATATTTACAGGGCTGCTTGCCATGCTGCAGGTGTCGGAAGTGCTTGGGCTTCCCCAGCTTATGGAGGTCACGAGATACCCGGTCTATCTGGTGTACGGGATCGTGGCGGTGTGGAGTCTCTGTCTGGACGCGGTGATATTAAGCTTATGCAGATGGCCGAAGGCTATGAATGTGCTCTCTATGGCCGGGCTTATAGCGGCGTGCGTTGTCGTGGCGGAGACTGGTATCCGCTCGCCCCGCTATATTACCGCGTATGAGACTAATGAAGCGATCACTTGTCTGACAGATATCCTCCACGATAACCGGGACAATGTCTCATGGACGATCTGTTCTGCCAATGATGAACGGCAGATGATCGGGGATAAGGGATATCACTATGAGATGATCACATTCTTAAGGAAGATGCAGTCCGTCAACAAGAATACGGAGGTCACCATACCGACAGATACGGTGTATTTCTTCATAGAGAAGGTGCCGCTCTACTATCGGGATTATATTAACTCCGAGATACCAAAGCGGAAGGTCTCTTTGGCAGGAGCGAGGAAGCCGCTGTCTGACAAGGGCGGAATCCTGCCGTATATCGAAGATGCCAGATGGGTGACCATGTCCCATATGTATTACTGGGCGCAGGCATTTAAGGAGCTGTATCCCAATGAGATGGAAGTATATATGGAGACGGATCGTTTCGTATGCTACCGTCTGCGGCAGAACGGCTATAGTCTGTATAATTTTGCGATTGATTATGGATACAACGGAAATGATTAGGAGATGATGATATGGTGTCACGCCGGAATTATTTCACAATTATGATATTGATGGTTGTCGTATTCTTCTTATGTATGACGTTTAACACGCTTAAGGACACCTGGAATGATTATGAGGTGAATCCCTATTCAGAGACGGCAGAGAACTATCCTTCCAAGGTGAATATATATATACCGGAGAGTATCCGGCTTGGTAAAGCGGCTGGAAGGAAGGCGGAGGTGAAGGCGGCAGAGGACGGCGAGGTAAGGATCGGAGCAGCCACACGCAGGAGGGTGATCGGCATCGGCGATACGAAAGGAACGCTTATGCAGACGGCCGCGCAGTGGGTCATCTACAGTAAGCGGGATATCGGTATCTATGAATCTCTGGCGGCGTATCAGAAGAAGGAGAAGGGCGGGGAGCAGCCGGAGCTGCTTCTGATCGATTCGGAGAGTGTGAACTGGAAGAAGGCGGGGGAGGTTAAGTTCCTTAGGGACTGTGTGGATCAGGGAACGCATCTGATCTTCTGCAATCTTCCCGATGTATCTGTTATCAGGAAGAACCGGGAGGTAAGGGAGCTCTTAGGCATCCGGGAGGTAAGGGAAGATGAATATACCGTGGACGGCATTCATCTCTACGCCGGATTCCTGCTGGGCGGAGAGACATATTATCAGGCGGTGGAGGAAGAGGATAAAGGCTATCAGGATATGGAGCTTCGATTTCCCTGGTATCAGCTTGATTCCGGGACCAAGGTGTATATGAAGGGAATTCCGGAGGATGAATCCATAGACACGGAGGATTATCCGGTGGTGATCTGGCGCAAGAGCTTCGGTTCTGCCTATGTATTTGCCGTAAACGGCGGATACATGGAAGGGGTAACGGGTCTTGGGCTTCTGTCGGCTATGTCGGCTGAGATATACTCTTATGAGATCTATCCCGCCGTGAATGCGCAGAGTATGGTGTTCGAGGGATTCCCGGGGCTTGCGGATGAGAACCGTAAGAAGATGGATGAACTCTACAGCCGTTCTGTAAAGCAGGTATTCCAAGAGATCGTATGGCCTTACGTGGGAATGTCGCTGCAGGATTATCCGCATGGGATCACCTGTATGATGGCGCCTCAGTATGATTATCGGGATAAGAATGAACCGGATGAAGAACAGCTCCGGTATTATCTGAAGATGTTCCATGAGCAGGCGGTGGAGACAGGGCTTTCAGCTGCGAATGTATCGGAGCTTGCCATGAGTGAGAAGCTTGCGTTGGACCAGGCGTTCATGCAGGAGGCCGCGGGCGCTTATGATTTTACATCCTTTTATGCGGGCGGGATGACGGAAAAGGAGATGGAAGAGGCCTTAAGGAAGAGGATTCTTGGCTCTGTCATGACGGTGGTCGCGGATTATGAGGAAGAAGACGCAGAGGTCATAAAGTTCCTGACGGAGGATGTGACGAAGCAGAGCACGTTGGGGGAGGGCCTTGCCTATACCTATAAGGGGGATCTCCTGATGAAGAGCGCGGCAACGGCGCTTGGGTATTCGAACATATCCTTTGATATGACAAGAGTCGCATATCCTGACAGTCTTGAGGATTCCTGGGAGAATCTGTCCAGGGATTATGCGAAGACGGTGGATTCTTTCGGCCCGGCTTTTGACGGATTCGACGGAACGACCGCGACGGAATGTGATGTGCGTATCCGCCGTTTTCTGGCGCTGGATTATACAGACAGCCGGACCGGCAGCGTGATCCGGCTTGAGACAGAAGGCGGCGGCGGGCCCGTATGGTTTATACTGAGGACTCACAACGAATCGGTAGAATCAGTGGAGGGCGGAAGCTTCAAGAAGCTGGAGGACGGCGCGTATCTGATCGAGGTGGAGGACCGGGAGGCTGTCATCCGGATGGAGCCGGCCGACGAGAGGTATTATGTTATGCCGCCGGGAGCCGCGAGATAGTATCGTATCAGAGTCTATAGAGAGGAGAAGTCAAGTGAGAGTCTGTATTGTGGTGGAAGGCTGTTATCCTTATATGGCGGGCGGTGTATCAAGCTGGGTGCACGGTCTGATCAAGTCATTTCCCAACCTGGAATTCGTGATCCTGGCGGTCATCAGCAACCGCTCCATGAGCGGGAGATTCACCTACGAGCTGCCTGAGAATGTGACAGAGGTTCACGAGCTGTATCTGGAGGACGTGGATTGGAACCGCAAAGGCCGCCGTAAGCATACGCTGAACAAGGATGAGTACAGGGCGCTCCGAAGCCTGGTGCTGAATCAGCGGGTGGAGTGGGAAGTGCTGTTCCGTATGTTCCAGGAGAAGGGCATTTCCCTGGATAGATTGCTGATGGGACCGGATTTCATGAAGATCGTGAGAGAATACTATGATCTGAATTACAGTCAGCTTGTGTTCGCGGATTTCCTGTGGACCATGCGTTCGGTGTATCTTCCTATGTTCTTTGCGCTTAAGATGAAGCTTCCCAGGGCGGACCTGTATCACTGTGTCGCTACCGGATATGCCGGGCTCTTAGGGAGTATGGCGAAGACTCTCTATGGCTGCAGGATGATGATCTCGGAGCATGGGATCTACACCAGAGAGCGGGAAGAAGAGCTGCTGCGGGCGGAATGGGTCAAGGGAGTCTACAAGAATGTGTGGATCGAGCAGTTCCGGAAGATGTCGAAGCTTGCGTATGACAGGGCAGATCTGGTTACGAGTCTGTATGAATATGCCAGGGAGCTTCAGATCGAGCTTGGGTGCTTGCCGGAGAAGACCATGGTGACGCCGAACGGCGTATCTGTGGAACGTCTCTTGAATCTTCCGGGGAAGACAGAAGAGGATGAGGGGAAGATCAATATCGGAGCGGTCTTACGTGTCACGCCGATCAAGGATGTGAAGACTATGATCCAGGCGTTTAGTTTCGCGAAGGAGAGGGAGCCAAGGCTTAAGCTGTGGATCATGGGGCCTTGCGACGAGGATGCGCAGTATGCCGGGGAATGCCGGGAGCAGGTGGAGGCTATGGGTCTTACGGATGTGGTGTTTACCGGGAGGATTGATATCAGAGATTACCTGGGCCGGATGGATATGACGATCCTGACCAGTATCAGCGAGGGACAGCCGCTTACGATCCTTGAAGGCTATGCGGCTCATAAGCCTGTGATCGCCACGGATGTGGGAAACTGCAGCGGGCTGATCTTCGGAGAGAATGACGATTACGGTGCGGCAGGAATCCTTACCCATATCATGAATGTGGATGAGATCGCCCAGGCTATGATAGACATGGCGAGGAACGAGCCGATGCGTCTTCAGATGGGAGAGAGCGGTTACCAAAGGGTGATGTCCGGCTACCGGATCGAGCATATGAGGGAGACATATCGTAAGATATATCAGGATTTTGCGGGAAGTATGGGATTGTCCCTGGAAGAGGAGAGGACGGAGTAATGGCTGGCATAGGAGAGAAATTAAATCATATATTTGAGAAGAATACCCTGGCAACCTTCGTGGTAGGCTTTGGGTACAGTGCGGTATCGACGGTGACGCCCATGTGCGTGGTGATCCTGAATGTGGTTTTGATGCAGTATTTCCTGAAGTTCAGCGAACTTGGCTTCGTGGAGAGGGAGCTGTTCTCCTGTACGATGCTCTATATATTCATCTTTGCCCTGCTGACGGCGGCTCCTTTTAACTCCGTGCTGTCCAAATATGTGTCGGACGTGATCTTCGAGGAACGTTATGAGGATATCCGTGCCTGTTATAACGTGGGACTTTTGATGAACATTACCCTTAGCTGCCTGGTGGGGATCCCGTTCTGCTTGTGGGAGCATTTCGTGGGGAAGGTGGATGTATTCTATGTGTTCACCGGGTATTGCGGTTACATTGCCCTGGTGCTGGTGTTTTATTCCATGATCTATCTGTCCATCGCGAAGGCGTATGAGAAGATTGCATTGTTCTTCTCGGCGGGGATGGTGACGGCATTTCTGTTCTCTCTCTTCCTTAGATATGTCCTGCATTGGGGGATCAGGGAGAGTATGCTGTTTGCTCTGATGACGGGCTTCTTCCTGACGGCTGTCCTGGAGATGGCCACCGTGAAGCGGTATTTTGTGAAGAACAGCAACCGCTACAAATCGGTGCTTCGGTATTTTCGGAAATACTGGAAGCTGGTGATCGCGAATTTCTTCTATATCCTGGGGCTGTATGTCCATAATTTCGTGTTCTGGACAGGGAAAGAGCGGATGGTGCTGGTGAAGACCTTTGTCTGTAATCAGCCTTATGATATGGCAACCTGCCTTGCCATGTTTACTAATATTTCCGCCACGGTGATCTTTATCGCAAGGGTGGAGATGCATTTCCATGACAAATACAAGAATTACTCGGAGGCGGTCATCGGCGGGAAAGGGTCTGATATCGACCTTGCCAAGAAAGAGATGTTCCGGCAGCTTGCCAATGAGCTGATGAGTCTGGTGAGAATCCAGTTCATCATCACGACCATCCTGTATCTGCTGTGTATGGTATTTCTGCCAAGGTTCGGTTTCTCCAGGCTTACAATCAGGATCTATCCTTGTCTGGTTGTGGGGTATTTCATTTTGTTCCTGATGTATTCCGCGATCATCTTCCTGTATTACTATGATGATCTGACCGGGGCTGCGCTGACCTCTCTCAGCTTCTGCCTGGTGACGTTCGCAGGCAGTATGATAGCGAAGAATCTGCCGGAGCTGTGGTACGGGATCGGCGTAGTGGCCGGAGCATTCACTGGCTGGACTGTGGCGTATCTGCGGCTGCGTTATATGGAGCGGAATCTGGATATCCACATATTCTGCAAGGGTTCTATATTGAAGCCTGGAATGGGTACACAGCCTCCTGGAGAAGTATTCAATAGAAAAAATACAAAGGAGGAGACGCAGGGATGATAAGTACATTTATCAGGATCGGGATCGTTCTGGTCGGAATTACGGTGATAATAGCCGTTTTCTGGATGACCTCTCATAAGAAGATTACCGTGAATTTTGCCGTGGTATGGGAGATTCTTGGAATCGTACTGGTCTGTATCGGAGCGATCCCGAAATTCTCTCAGTGGACGAAACTGGTCGGGTCCGGTACGAGCATGGCTCTTTTCGGTGTGGGCGTGCTCTTTCTGTTCGAGGAGGTGCGCACCAGTGCGATCCTCTCGCAGCTTATGCTGAAAAACAGGGAGCTGGCTATGCAAGTGTCTTTGCTGAACCAGGAAAATGAGTTTCTTGTGAAGGAGATTGAGAAGGTTACCAAGATTCTGGAGGAAAACGGCGATGAAGAAGATACTGTTTGTCGTTAATACCTTGGGACGCGCCGGTGCAGAGACGGCGCTTCTGGAGCTTCTGAGGAGATTAGACAGTTCGGAGTATGAGGTGTCGCTTTATGTGATTCTGGCACAAGGTGAGATGATCGGAGAACTGCCTTCTCATGTGAAGCTTAAGAACAGGCGCTTTAACAGCCAGTCGGTGATGACGGGAAAGGGCAAGCGTGCCATAGCCGTAACCATCTGTTCGTCATTTTTCCGAAACGGCGGGTACCCGGGCAAGATTCACAGCATCGTCAGCAATTTTGCGGATATGGAGAGGACGGGCAAGATCCAGACGGAGAAGCTGTTGTGGCGGATGCTCTCTGACGGTGCGGAACGATTGAACGAAGTGTTTGACCTGGCGGTAGCGTATCTGGAAGGCGCTTCGGCCTACTATGTGGCGGACCATGTGAAAGCCAGGCATAAGGTCGGATTTATCCATATTGATTACAGGAGCGCCGGATATACCAGGCGGATGGACCGGGATTGCTTTAGAAGTTTTGACCGGATCTTCGGTGTGTCCGATGAGGTGAGGGAACATTTTCTGTTGGTCTATCCGGAGTATGCGACGAAGACGAAGGTTTTCTACAATATGATCGACCAGGAGCGGATCCGAAGACGTGCGCAGGAAAGAGGCGGATTCGCGGATGGATATAGAGGGGCGCGCATTTTGACGGTTGGAAGGCTTACCTATCAGAAGGCTTACGATATCGCTATAGAGGCAATGAAGCTCGTGAAGGACGCCGGATTTGATGCGCGGTGGTATGTGCTGGGGGAAGGCGATCAGAGACGTCAGCTTATGAAGAAGATAGCGTCACTTAGTCTGCAGGAAGAGTTCGTGCTGTTAGGAGCCGTAACGAACCCGTATCCCTATTACATGCAGGCGGATCTGTATGTTCATGCCACCAGATATGAGGGGAAGAGCATTGCTATCCAGGAGGCACAGACGCTGGGGTGCGCGGTGATCGCCTCGGATCGCAACGGCAACCGGGAGCAGATTACAGACGGGCAGGACGGCATCCTCTGTGAGCTTACGCCCCGGGCGATTGCAAAGAGTATTATGGAACTATTACAAGATAAAGAGAAAAGAAAGGCTCTTAGGAGGGCGGCAGCAAAGAAAGATATGACGCAGCCGCAGGGGCTTAGAATGCTGTTGGAGCTTGTGTAAGAGGTGATTATGTGAAGAGAAAAGAATTGCTGATTATTATACCGGTCTACAATGAAGGAAAGAATATCCGCAAAGTGCTGACGGATCTTGAGCAGTTCAGTGATTGGGCGGATATTCTGATCATCAATGACGCTTCTACGGATTCGACGAACTGGATCGTGAAACAGATGCAGTATCCAATGATCTCACAGCCATTTAACATGGGATACGGGTGTGCGCTCCAGACAGGGTATAAGTGGGCGATCCGCAGGAATTATCAGTATGTGATTCAGATGGACGGAGACGGGCAGCATGATGTAAGCAATATACCCCGCCTTTTTGCGAAGCTTAAGGAGAAGGATGAGAACGGGAACTGCCCGGATATTGTGCTTGGTGCAAGGTTCATGAAAGACAGCGGTGAGTTCCCGGTTTCCTTGCCTAAGAAGATCGTATATTCTATGTTCCGGTTTGTGATATACAAGATCACGGGTAATCGGATCTCAGATCCGACCACCGGTCTGCAGGGCCTTAATCGAAAAGCATTTCTCTATTATTCGAAATACAATCATTTTGATGACAAGTATCCGGATGCCAATATGCTTGCGCTGATGATGCTGATCAAGTTCCAGGTGGTGGAGATCCCGGCGGTGATGCATATGCGTAAAGAGGGCAAGAGTATGCATTCCGGGCTTAGCCCCTTCTGGTATATGTTCCGGGTGTGCTACAGCATCCTGATCGTATTGTTCCAGGTCAAGGTGCTGAAGATGGATACGGGGGTTGGACTTAAGAGTGCGGATAAGATATAGAGACGGCAGAAGGTTCGTCAGGGCAGAATTGAAGGAGAGCAGCGAGTCGTTGGGGAATCCTGGATGCGGATGGTATCATGTCTATACATTTGCGGCGAAGCCGCCGGCAGATGGGCGACCGGTAGAGGAAGAAACATGGCTTGACGGAGAATGCCGGAAGGAACAGCTTGCGTTGGCGCTGATTGATATCGGTTCTTATCGAACCGGGGCAATTTCCCAAGAGGCGCTTACCCATATTGAAGAGATCTTCCGGTTCTTCCGGCGGGAAGGGAAGCAGATGATCCTGCGTTTTGCCTATGATATCCGAGGGGAGGCGCGGGTCACGGAGCCTTCGGATATTGCGTTGGTGAGACGGCACATGGAGCAGCTTGGCGGTATCATCGGCGGATATGAGAGAGATATCCTGGTGATACAGGGAATCCTGGTCGGAAACTGGGGCGAGATGCACGGTTCCCGGTTTCTTGATGAAGCGTCGGTATGCGGTCTTGCCCGTACTTGGTATCAGGTTACGAAAGGGCGATGTTATCTTGCGGTGCGCACACCGGCCCAGTGGCGTAAAATTGTGGAGAATAAAGAGATGGAATGCGGGATAGAAGAGCGGCTTGCTCTCTTTAACGATGGAATCTTCGGTTCTTCCTCAGATCTGGGAACCTATGGCGGGGCGGAACTTGACGGTGCGGATGTGGCCGGCAGATGGGCGCCTTCGGAGGAGCTTCGCTGGCAGGAACAGCGAATGGACGGTCTTCCTAACGGCGGGGAAGCGCTTCCGGGTCCTGAGAAGATCGGTTACCGTGAGGCATCGGAGAGGATGGAGAGAATGCACTTATCCTATCTGAACAGTATTTATCATCAAGAGCGGTTAAATGAATGGAAGAGGGAGACAGTTACTGCCGGCTGTTTTGCAGGAGTCAGCGGTTATGATTATATCGGCCGCCGTCTTGGATATCGATTTGTCGTCCGGGATGCGGAAAAGAAGAGCGGCAGGCTTAAGATTACTGTGGAGAATTGCGGGTTCGCCAGTCTATGTGAAGAAGCAGACTGTTGTCTGGTAACGGAAGAGGATGGAAGAGAGACCGACTGTATGCGGATACCTACGGATGCCAGACATTGGAGAAGCGGGCAGAAAGTCAGCCTATATGTCAGCCTGCCTCAAAGGAAGAACCAAGGAGGATGCCTTAGAGTCTTCCTTTGTCTGAAGAGAAGTTCTGACGGCAGGAGCATACGATTCGCCAATGCGGGCGCCGGGACGCGGATTCTGCTCGGAGAGATCAAAGAGTGTCCGGAGATTTAAGGCGGCGATTGGACAGCCGTATTCTTCTTGAGATGCTGCTTCATTGGCAAGGGATACTGTGAAGCCGGTGACGGGGTCGGAGATCTTCAGATATAATTCGTAGCTTCCAGCAGGGTAGCTGTGAAGATCCAGCGGGATCTCAAGCTGGTTCGTGATCCCGGGAATCCAAGCGCGTGTATCAGTCTGTATTGGTTCTTGGTATATCTCCTGTGTGTCGGTATGTCTCAATAGCAGAGAGACGTCAAAGGGGCGGTAGCAGGGGGAGAATCCTACATTCTCCAGAGTAACAGTCAGCACAGCGTTCTTCTTCATGGGATGCTCGTGTGAGAAATCAGAGTCACGGATCACATAACGATATCCCAGATGCGCGGAGATGTAATGAAGACCGTTCATTCCGTTATAAGGAGAATCTTCGGTGCAGGTGCTGGCCTGCCATTTGTCCAGTACATTCTTATCATAGCTGCGGTTCAGATAGGACACATGGGAGGAGCGTAAGTCCGCGGAGGCGGCCTCAAAGTCGTTGTAGGGATTGTCGATGACTACCTCACCGCCGTTGGGAACATAGTTACACAACTGATTCTGGAAGGCAATCTCTTCTGTACGGGTGAGCTTCCCGGTGAGCGGGATGGAGTCAGGATCATTCGGATCCCAGTAGGTGTCAAGATCTGTGCTGGATCCAAGCATCCCGTCGTTGAAAAGACCGAGACGCGACGGCAGGGAAGCGGCAAAGGCCTGGCCGGATGTAAGCGGTTCGGGAGAGCCGGAAAGGGTGCGCCATTGCTTCGGCGTCCGGACGGACAGAAAGATATCTTCTGAAACAACGGAGTCAAGGTGACGGATGAGGGTGAGCATTTGCTCATAGCCTTCATAGTTGGAGCCGTGCATCTCTCCCCAGGAGCCAATGAAAAGTCCCTGGAGGATATAGACGCAGTCGGTGTACTGGTTCACAACCTCGGCAGTCTGTGTCATATGTGTAAGGATCTGATCGAGACTTCCAGGTTCCCGTTCGCGGGCATTGCCGTCCCAGTCGTAGAGGAAGCGCACGATCAGCTGTCTCCCGGTGGATCGCCATGCGGCAAGCAGTCCATCTAAGGCTTGAAGGGCGGAGTCGCTAAGCGGAGAAGCCGCATAATTCTGCAGGTTGATTTCCAGAAGCTCAAGCCCCGGCTTATATACCATGCTTCGGATCGTGGACAGATCCGCGGACGCGGTATCAGAAAGAGTATAGCGATGGATCTCATACCATCCGATATAAGGATTGGAGATCTCGGCGGCGGATTCCGCATAGGTATCAGCCTGATAGTCAGTAAAACGTAAATTTGTGTATAGAAACCATGTTCCTGCGGCCAGGACGGCGCATAACACAAGGAGGATGGCTGTAAGCAGTTTTTTTGTTCTCATATATTGTGATTCCCTGTCTTTGTAAGATTGATCCGGGCAGATAGCCGTATAATGGAGTATACCATATAGAAGAGGATTTTGCCAGGGGGATCAGGAAGGAAGTGTTCTATGAAAAAGATATCGGTAATTACTCCTATGTATAATGGAGAGGCTTACATCAGGCAGTGCATCCGGTCTGTACAGGATCAGAGCGAACAGAATTGGGAGATGATCATTATTGACGACGGTTCAACGGACCGGGGGCCGCTAATCTGCGAGGAACTGAGCCGGGAGGATGACAGGATCCGGCTGTACAGACAGAAGAACGGGGGTGTCTCAAGTGCGCGCAACAAAGGGCTGGATCTGGCGGAAGGAGAATACGTCTTCTTCCTGGACAGTGATGATATGATCCATCCCCGGCTGCTTAAGGAGATGGTAAAGCAGGCGCAAGGGTATGGCTGCGAGTTGGTATTCTGCGGGTATACATGCATCACGGGATGCCCGGATGGGGAGACATGCAATGAGAATGTTCTGCGCTGGCAGACAGCAGGGGAGAAAGAAGTCAAGGAGTGGTTTCATAAGAAATATACCAATGAGATGTCAGGAATCGGCGGGAAGCTGATTGAAAGAGACGCCGTTAAAACGCTTCGGTTTGACGAGAGACTGTCAAACGGTGAGGATACATATTTTCTGTATCAGTTGGTTTGTAAGGGGATCTGCTCGGCCTATACTTCCAGCGGATGGTATTATTACCGGATGCATCAGGAGAGCGTGACGCATTCTGCGGATATAAGAAAGGCTGACAGATATTATGAGTGCAGCAGACGGATCCGGGACAGTGAGTACAGAAGGGGGAATCTTGACTATGCCCTGACCTGGGAGGTCCTCCTTACCGGACAGATCGAGAAGAATCATGCCGCGCAGAGAGGGAATCGCGGGATTGCTGCTGCGGAGAGAAAGCATCCTATGTTCAGAAGGATGTATCTGAGTAATCAAGTCTTGTTTTACAGTTGTTTCTATTGTTATCCGTTGTATGTGATCCTGAAGCGGGTCATGGCAATCCTGCAGGATGACCTTCATATCTATTCTATGAAGGATGTGAGAGAAGCCTTCTGCCGGATATCGGGAAGGAAAGGAGATTCAAGGATGAAGAGGGAAATTGCGGATGTAGGGATCCTGACATTCCACTGCTCGAATAACTATGGAGCCATGCTGCAGGCTTATGGGCTTAAGCGCTATCTGCAAAGCAGGCGGATCCGGACGGATATTGTCCGCTATGAACCGGTGTATATGACAGGGCGGCACTGGTGGATCCCCTACTCGCCTATCAAGGGGGTTAAGGGAAGGATCTGGGGAGTGCTGAATATGTGGAACGGATTCCTTGCCCATATGCGTATGAGAGAGGATTTCTCAAGGCAGCGCAGGAATATGAACCGTTTCCGTTTCCGGCATCTGGTCGATAAGAGGAAGCATCGGGTACTGTTTGAGAGAGGGCTTACAAGACTGCCTTACCGATACTATGTGGTGGGAAGCGATCAGATCTGGAACCCGCATATTACCTGCGGACTCCGCAGAGCGTATTTCGGTGCATTCGGGAATAAGCAGAAGAAAAGAGTGATCGCCTATGCTGCAAGCTTCGGCAGTTCAGAGCTGGATTCTAAATACGACAGGGAATTCTCGGAACTGATCGGGCATGTGGACGCGGTCTCGGTTCGGGAAGAGGCGGCTGTCCCCTATGTGGAGAGACTTAGCGGCAGGGAGGTTACCGCAGTCTTAGATCCGGTGTTCTTCCTTGAGAAGGAAGACTGGCGGAAGGTGGAGACGGAGCCGGAGAGGGAAGGATTCATCTTCCTGTATATTACGGAGAAGAATGAGGCGATGGCGGAATACGCCAGACGGCTGTCCCATGAGACCGGACTTCCGGTGGTAGAGGTGCGGGCGACGATGATCGGAGCGGATGCGGACTTTGAGGTGGATCACAGGGCAGGACCTTCGGAATTCTTAGGGTATATAGATAAAGCGGACTATGTGGTGTCGAATTCCTTCCACGCGGTAGCGTTCTGTATCATTTACCGGAAACGGTTCCTGGCGTTTGCGCACAGTAATCTGGGCGCGAGGGTCAGAAATATCCTTAAGATCCACGGGCTTTTGGAGAAGCTATATGAACTTAACGGTGACAGTGCGGTCGACTGGCAGAGGGCGAGAGAGCAGATGGATGCGCCTGTGGACTGGGATGAGGCAGGAAGGAAGACAAAGGAACAGACGAAGCTTGCGGGCGGATTCCTGATAAAGAATATCGGCGGCATTGCTGACTGACGGCTGGGAGGAGAGGAATGGAACTATATACGAACAAAGAGGAATGCTGCGGCTGCGGCGCCTGTGCGGCTGCCTGCCCCGCGACAGCCATCCATATGGTATGGGACCGGGAGGGATTCTTATATCCAAGAGTAGATCAGGAGAAATGTATTGACTGCAAGCGGTGCGAGAAGGTCTGCCCGCTGAAAAAGGAAGACCGGACAGAGCGGGAGCGGTTATATCTTGGCGTGCAGGCCAGGGATGACAGGATCCGGCATGCAAGCTCGTCCGGCGGGATGTTCCCGCTGTTGGCGGACTATGTATTCAGGCGTCAGGGCGTAGTCTTTGGTGCGGCGTATACCAAGGATATGAGGGTGTTGCACAGAGAAGCCCGCAATCCGGCGGAACTTGAACGGCTTAAGAGGACGAAATATGTCCAGAGTAACTTAAGAGGCGTATACCGGAAGATTGAAGCATATCTTAAGAAGGAGCGGTGGGTGTTGTTCTGCGGAACGCCTTGTCAGGTGCAGGCATTAATGCTGTATCTCGGTCAATCTTACGATAAGCTTCTGACGGCGGATCTGGTCTGCTATGGAGTGCCGTCTCCGGGTGTCTGGAGATCCTATGTGAGATACCTGGAGCGAAAGAAGAAGGGGAAGATGACGGATTTTTCGTTCCGGGATAAGCGGAACCAGGACAATGGCCATGTCTGTTCTTATGTGATAGACGGAACCGAATACGCGGAGAAGCTGAACAGTAATCTCTACTGTCGGATGTATTTTGCTGATGACACGGTGCGTCCGTCCTGTTATAATTGTAAGTATTGTACGCCAAAGAGGAACGGTGATCTTACGATCGGTGATTTCTGGGGGCTTGACAAGGTGAAGCCGGAGATGGACGACGGGATGGGGACATCCATGGTAATCGTCCATACAGAGAAGGGAAGAGCCATGTGGGAGGACATAAAGGAAGAGACATCCTGGTTTGCCTGTGAGGAGGAGGATGTTCTTCAGCCGCGCCTGGTCAGCCCGACACTTATGCCAAAGGGCAGGAAAGGGTTTATGGCATTCTACAGAATGCTGCCGTTTCCTGTGTTTGCGGTGTTATTCTCGGCGGTATTGTTCGCCAGGGACGTACGAAGGAGGATAAAGGGATGTTAGAGATGTTCAGGTATTTGACGGGAGTGTTGGAGAAGAAGGAGCAGCGGACGTGGAAAATGCTTCTGTTCGCCGGACTGTTAAGTCCTGTGGTGGATGTATTCAGCTTCTCAGTGATCATCTATGTGATCAATATCGTGGTACGGGCGAATCAGGCTTCCCCCCGGCTGATCTCATTTACACTCTTTATGGTGATCCTGTCGCTTCTGAAAGCCTTCTTTGAATTGTATAAATGTAAGATATCTAACCGGTTCATTTACAACGGCGCGCAGAAATTGTCGCTTAAGATCTACGAGCAGCTTATCAAGGAGGACTTAAGCGAGCATAACAAGAAGAGTGCGATGCAGGCGCTTACAATGGTGCGCAACGATACCACGAGCTGTATCCAGATCATCGTGGACTGTATCGGAATCTGGGTCAATGGCATCACCATGGCAGGCTATGGGGTGGTACTGATCTATGTGTCCAAATGGATCGGTGTTGTAAGCAGTCTGATTTTGGCGGCGGTTATGGCGCTTGTGTTCCTGCGGACGCGGGCTCAGATGATCGCCTATGGAGAGAAGAGCAGAGCCTATGCCATCAAGGCGAATTCACAGATCACGATCGCATTTGGGTCATTTAAGGAGATGAAGATGGATGACCGTTCGGCATTTGTCCTGTCCAAATATCAGGATGCCAGCAGCGGTTATGCAAAGGTGCAGGGAGAGTATAGGTATAAGATCGACAGTATCAGCGTCATCATGCAGAATTCTATTATGGCGGCGATGTTCACCGTGCTTGCCATCATTCTATTGGTGGGATCTAATCTGGCAGCGATCCTGGCACCTATGGTCGTGTATATCACGGCGCTGGTTCGGATGCTTCCCATGGCATACAGTGTGTTAAGCGGACTGAATAATGTGGAATTCGCCAAGAAGCCCTATGCGTCTTTGAGAGAAAGTATTGCCGGATATGAGAGGATCAAGGAAGAAGAGCGGAGATCCGAAGGGATCCGCAAGAAGAAGCTGACCTTCAAGGAAGGTTTATCGGTGAGGGATCTGACTTTCGGTTACGTGGAGGGAAGGAAGATCTTCGATGATGCTTCCATAGATATCCCGGTTGGGTGTTCCATTGCCGTTATCGGAGCTTCGGGTGCGGGGAAGACCACATTCCTGGATCTGATCCTGGGGTTATTGAAGCCTCAGGGAGGGCATGTATTCTATGATGATTATGATATTGTGGCTCATAGGGATTCCCAAGGACCCTGCAGGGCCAGTATGGGAGAACTGGTATGTTATATCCCCCAGACAGTCTATTTGAACGGCGAGACGGTTCGGAACAATGTGGCGTTCTTCGAGGATGAGAACCAGATAGATGATGCGAGAGTGGAAGAATGCTTAAGATGCGCTCAAATCTGGGAGGATGTTGCCCGAATGCCGGATGGAGTCCACACGCTGATCGGGGAGAACGGGACGGCGATCTCAGGGGGACAGCGGCAGAGGGTTGCCCTTGCAAGGGCGCTATACAAGGACTTTGAGCTTCTGGTCATGGATGAGGCGACGGCGGCTCTTGATATGGAGACGGAGAGGGCTGTGATCGACTCGATTCGCCAGGTGAAGGGGAATAAGACGCTTCTGATGGTGACGCATCATATGAGCCTTGCAAATGAGTGTGATGTGGTCTATAAGATCGAGAACCAGAAGATCGTGCAGGTGAAATAATCGGCGGCGAAAAGAATGAATGGAAAGGATGCTCACAGATGAAAAGTTCATGGATTGTTAAGATTGCCTGTTCTGCACTGGTAATCTGTATGGTATGTCTGTTGTACATACAGGCGGGAAAGGTTGTGATAGAAGAGAAGGTATTAACGAAGAGAGACATAGACCAGGAACTCAGGGGAGTATGGGTGTCTACAGTGGTGAACTTAGATTATCCTGTCACTCCGACTACCGTTTCGGAACAGTTGAAGTACCAAGCGGATACGATACTTGAGGATGTGGATGAGAGCGGTTTTAACGCGGTGTTCCTGCAGGTGCGTCCTTGTTCGGATGCGTTTTACAAGTCGGCTTTCTATCCATGGAGCAGTTTCCTGACCGGACAGCAGGGGACGGCGCCAGATTCTGAATTCGATCCGCTGGCTTACTGGGTGGAGAAGGCGCATGAAAGGAATATAGAGCTGCATGCATGGCTCAATCCCTACCGGATCGCCAGGAATCAGAACGAGTGGGACGGTCTGGCTGAAGCATCTCCTGCCAGACAGCATCCTGACTGGGTGATCCAGTACGGGGCCGGATATTATTTTGACCCGGCGCTTCCGGAGGTGCGCCAGCTTGTAATCGACGGTGCGCTGGAGATCGTTCAGAATTATGAGGTTGACGGGATCCATCTGGATGATTATTTTTATCCGGGGTCGAATTTTAACGATATCGATTCTTATAATAAGTATGGGAAGGATTTTCCGGATATCGGCGACTGGCGGAGAGACAACGTGAATACTCTGGTGAAGAGCCTGGATGAAAAGCTTCATGAAGCTGATCCGGAGATTGAATTCGGTATCAGTCCGACGGGAGTGTGGGCCAGCGATTACATGAATCCGGAGGGAAGCGCTACAATCAGTGATTATTCCTCTTATTATGTGTTATTTGCAGATTCCAGAGAATGGGTGAGAGAAGGCTGGGTAGATTATCTTGTGCCGCAGCTCTACTGGGCGAGCGGAGATGAGTGGGCGGATTTCACGGTGCTGCTTGAGTGGTGGACGGAAGTGTTCAAGGAAGCGGACCGGGACGATGTGGAGTTATTTATCGGACTTGCGGATTATAAGACGGTAGAGGAAGGAAGCGAGGCCGGCAGTCCGTGGTACGGCGGCAGGGAGCTTGCGGCTCAGATGGAGGCTTGCAAGGAGAATGCGAAGGTTGGCGGGACGATACATTTCCGTTATCGGTTTACTGCTGACAGCCCGGATATTCAGCGGGTGCTGAAGGATGCGTATCCGGACAGAGAGCAGGAGGAGAGTGCGGAATAATGCAGAAGGACTTCTTGAGAAAGTAAAAGGAGACGGATAATGAGTCAGAAAAACTTTGGATTAGAGGGTGGCAGGGTATCAATAGTTACACCTGTATATAACGGAGAAACGCATCTTGCGAAGATGTTGGATTCGGTGTTGGCACAGGATTATCCCCAGATCGAGATGATCCTGGTAGATGATGGCTCTGAGGACAGAACCATCCAGATTGCCAGGGACTATCGGGAGAAATTCGTCGGCAGGGGATACGAATACCGGATCGTACAGGCGGAGCATAAGAATGCTTCTGCGGCTATCAACCAGGGATTACCATATGTGACCGGAGAATACCTGATCTGGCCGGACAGTGATGATGTGCTGAAGCCGGAGTCGGTGAGCAGACGGGCAGCATATCTGTGTGCGCATCCGGATATTCAGTGTGTACGGTCCTTGTCCTATTATTATGATGCCGTTACCGGCGAGCGCAGCGAGAAAGCAGATGAGCAGAGAGGGGATCTTGCGAATACGGATCTCTTCTGGGATATCTTGGAATCGAAGACCTTCGTCTGCTGCGGGTGCTATATGCTGCGGACGGCAGAGTTCTTCGATATTTATCCGGACCGCCGGATTCCGGAGTATGGCGTGGGACAGAATTTCCAGATGCTTCTGCCCTTCATGTACCGGTATGCCTGCCCGACGATCCGGGAGGAGTTATACGGAGTTTCTATCCGAAGCGGCAGCCACTCAAGGACTGCGCTTACCCGGGCGCAGGAGGAGAAGAAGTACAGTGATTATGAGAAGCTGGTGGATGAGATCGCGAAGATCTGTGGGATCAGGGACCAGCAGTCCCTTAAACGGATCGCCTGCTGGAAGGCAGGACGCAGATATAAAATCGCGCTGAAATACGGGCGTAAGAAACAGGCGCTCCGTGCACTGTGCCTGCTGCGTAAGTACGGGGGATTCCATCTTACGGAAGCCTTGAAGGAGATTATCTGGCTGTATTTTGTAAATGGGTGGGTGGAGGAGAAGGTCTATCCGGTCTATCAGCGGCTCGTCTCCTTATTTTCAAGATAGATATAACTTATCCGGCTGATCATATGTACGGCCGGATAACACCGAAACCGGAAGAAGCATACAAGAATCTTCCTTGGCAGGATCCCGTTTCTCAGATTGTATTTCATAGCCTCTCGATAGATCTTGTTCTTCTGCATCCTGACGCATAATCTGCAGTTCTCACGGTATGATCTGGTACTGTGAGGGCTGAAGATTCCATGGATCAGGACATAGGTCAGGTTCTCCAGTGAATAGGAGTAATAGGCATTCTCAAAGCATGAAAAAGCAGAACATTTCTCAAGGAGTTCTTTTATCTGTCTTTGTAATCGTATATGGTTTTCCCAAAGCTTGGGGTTGAAGCTTCGTGATGAGGAGCCCTGACGCATGTCATAATGATAGACAGGCTTTGGGATATAGGCACAGGAATCGGCTCTCAACTGGTATGCCAGATTAAAGAGCAGATCTTCCCCGATGGTGATATCCCGGGAGAATCGGATTGAATATTGTTCTATGACGGATTTTCTGTATGCTCTTGCACAGGGGGTGCGGAAATCTGTGTTACCGTCTTTTATCAGTTTCTCTGGTACGAGAATCCTTCGGATCAGTTCGTGCATATCTTCCTTCCCATAATATATAACGGAAAAGTCTGAATCTTCTGTAACAGCATCTTCTGCAGCATTTTCCCCAGAACCTTCAAAATCAAACAGCAGCAGATCCTTGTCCTGGTACTTGGCGCAGGCAGTCATCTCCAGGAAATCACTGGAAATATAGTCGTCGGAATCAATAAAGATGATCCAGTCGCCCCGGCATACACGAAGCCCAAGGTTCCGCGCGGCACAGACGCCCTGGTTCTCCTGGCTGATCAGTGTGATGCGGCTGTCCTGTTCCTTATACTTGCGGCAGATATCGAGACTTTGGTCGGTGGAACCGTCATTGACCAACAAGAGTTCGAAATCTGTGTATGTGGAACTTAAAACAGAATTAATACAGCGACTTAAATATTTTTCAGTATTGTATACGGGAACGATAACAGAAATCATGAGGTTTATCCTTTCTATCATTTGCAGTGATAAGCGTTTTCTATCATAATAGTATAAATAAAGGAAATGTGCAACAATTTCAGATGTGTATGCTTGAATGAGGGGGAATCCTTATGATATACTTGGGATATAGTTGATAAGGGGGCCATGAATATGTTTACATTCATAGTGACATGTTATAATCAGGCGGATGTGATCTTATATGCGTTGGAGAGCATCCGATATCAGATCGAGAGCTTTGGAGGGGATCAGAAGTTCCAACTGATCGTAACGGACGACGCCTCGACGGACGGAAGCCAGGAAGTGATCCGGCAGTGGATGAGCAGGAACCGGGGATTATTTGCGAAGACAGGCAAGATCTTCCGGGAGAAGAATCTGGGTATATGCCAGAACTATGTGGATGCGTTAAAGCATACGGCGGGGAAGCGATTCGTCGTGCTGAACGGGGACGATCTGCTGGCCCCTGACAATCTGTTCGAGATTACGGACAGGCTCAAAGATCACGATATCGTGTGTACAGCCTTTATCAAATTCACCGGGGCCGGAGAGATGATCCGGTCCCACAATACTTATCTGGAGGTGGTGCTGCAGGAGATCATCGGGCGGAAATGCCTGCACCGGGCGATCAAGCTTGGATGTCCCATCATGGGAACGGCGGTGTACAGGAAGTCTCTGCTGACAGAAGAGGTCTATGACCTCATTCTGCGGTACCGGACGGCCAATGACCGGGCATGCTTCCAGAAAATCTTAGAGGAACGTGCGGACATCCGCGTCTGCTATGTGAACCGCCCCATGGTCCTGTACCGGATCTCGGAGCATTCCATCTCGAATTTCCACAGTCCGACCAGGCTGCTGCACAACAGAGAGATTGCCAAGCTGTGCAGGGCCGCGAAGGCATCGGAACCCTCGGCCTGGCATCGGATGATGCTCTCCTGGCAGGAGAAGTCGGCGTATGTGAGGATGAGTTCGAATTATTTCGTAAGGCTCTTAAGATTCCTGTCGCCTTATTATTTCATCATGCTGTGGCTGTATGTGCGCAACTACGGCGAGATCAAGAAGATGGAACGGCAGTTGATCGATCCAAACTGGGTCAACTGCCGGGACCATTATAAGAAGATCAGGACGAATGTGAAGAAGTATCTGAACTGGCAGGACTAGTGTGCTGTCTGCCGAATTAAGCCGTCCGCCGGTTCCGTGAGATCACCAGGGCAACCCCAAGGATCGCGGCGGCGAACAATAGCTGCATACCATAGTCAGTGAGGAGTGAGACGGTCTGTGCGCGGCTTAGGCTCTGATTGCCCGCCAGAAGGTTATTCGCCAGTTCGTACCAGTATACAGGGAGGAACTGGGCGAAGGTCCGGACTCCTTTGCCAAGGATATCGAGGTCGACGAACACGCCGCATAAGAAGGACATTCCAAGGGAGATGACGTTGACGACGGCGCTGATCAGTTCGTCGCGGCTGATCAGAGTGCTCACCAGGAAGGCAAGGGACAGGGATACCAGCGTCATCAGGAAACTGTTGAGCAGGTAATACGGCATATTCGGATCATTTACAAAGTCCTTCCCATATAACAGGAACGGCATGAGGGTGCAGATGATCCAGACGATGATGCCTACCAGGATATATCCAAGCACCAACTGGTGATTCTGTCTGCGGACGGGGATTGCCGAGCACATCATCCGTCTCTTCACATCCGGGTTGTGGAACGCGATCATGATCGCTCCTAAGGAGTAGCAGAGGATGGAGATCAGGATGTAGGGGATGAACTGGAACATGACTGCATGCAGAGGTTGTTCCCCGCCGAAGCCATTCTTGTCAAGCATCGTCACCTGTGCGGTATCCTTACTGTTGTCGATCACCTCTGCGACGGCGTCTGCAAGAGAGAATCCGCTGGCTGCCATGACCCGGACATCATTTAGAAATGTATTGATCTGCTGGTCCACGTAGAATCCGCTGTTGCTGCCCGGAACCTTGGTGACCGGCAGCAGTTCGTCTCCGTACAGGCATCTGTCTTCAAAATCCTCCGGAATGGTTACGATATAATAAACCTCCCGATAGAACATGCGGTCCTGGATCACGGATGGATCGTCAGGAAGGTCTACCAGCGTGTGGTACTGCGCAAGATAATCGGCAAGTCCTCTGGCAAGCTTACCGCCGTCCCGGTCGATCACGGCGATATTAAGGCTCTCCTGTTTGAAGCCGCTCTGGTTGCCTCCCGTCATCTTCTGCACTGCGATGGCAATGGTCAGAAAGATCGCGATATACAGGAACATCATATGGATATTCCGTTTGGTGATGAGTAGAAATCCTTTAAATACTGTCATAGCGTTCCCTCCTTATACCTAAGAATGCGACTGTCAGCAGGCATACACACATCAGTGCAAGAATCAGCAGGCATCTGGTAAAACGTTCGGTGTCGTTGTAGATACCCAGGCAGTAGAATGCGTCGCTTAAGACGGCGGCCGGGTTGATGCGGTTGATGATGGGGCAGCGCAGTTCGATGATATTCTTCATATTTCCAAACATCAGACCGGCGAGGAATCCGGGAAACAGGGTGAATAAGACGGATATGCCCATCTTCATCCTAAGAGACATCCTGGTAAGGCAGCCGATGGCGATACCCATGCAGACTCCGATCATGCTTCCCATGAAATCCACCAACAGAAGGGCGCCGAGGTCGTCCCCCAGGCTGATTTCAAGTACCCTGGTAACATACAGGCACAGGATCAGGATGTTGAAGAAATGAATCACAAAGAGCACACCCATATCTACGAGGACCAGTGTAAGCTTGTGGGTCGGCGTGATACTGCGTCTTGCGCCAAGTGCGGTCAAGTTCGCCTGACCGTCAAGGCTTGACTTGACGCCCAGGAAAGTGCCGGACAGACAAGCATAGGCTACCAGCGCGAAGAAATACTGGACGTTCGGATTCAGATCCTTGCCTGCAAGCGACACCTCTTCGGTAGCCTGACGATAATCTTCTAAAGCGGCAACGGCATTCGGAAGATTCTCCGGGTGTGTCATGGCAATCTTCCTGAACATGGCGGCATTCTGATTATAGCTCTCAAGCAGAGAGGTCAGGATGCTTTCATTGAGCCCGTTCTTGGCAACGGTAAGGGAAGGTTCTTCTCTGATATAGTAGATTCCTGCAATCTCTTCTTCATTCAGGGCGTCTAAGGCCTCTGTCTCTTTGGAAATGTCCTGGATATCAAGCATCTCTTCTTCCATCATTGCGAGGTAGGATTCAAAGGCACGGGCGTTTTCCGAGGAAGTATCTTCCCGGAGCACGGCAACCTTGATCACATCCCACGCAGAATCACCGGTGGCCTCAAGCCCGACGTGGCCGAACGACAGGTAGAAGAGAGTACCAAGTATGATGGGAAAAGCCAGCGCCCAGAACATAGCGGAGTAATCTCGTATGATCTGCAGGAAACGATATTTGAACAAATGTAACATCTTATCTTCCCTCCTTAATCTCTTAATTCCTTGCCGGTGATCTCAAGGAAGACATCATTGAGTGTCGGCAGTTCTGAGAAGACGCGGCCGAAGCTTATGTCATGCTCCTTGAGGAAATTCAAGATGCGCACCAGATTGTGTCTGGCGGTGCTAAGCCGGATCTTCAATATTCTGTCTTCATAAGTTAAGTCAAAGACGTGGGGGAGGCCGCGGACCGCGGCAAGCAGCGTGTCGTCCAATTCTATGGCTTCAATGGTAATGGTCTCTCCGGTCTTGATCATCTGTTTCAGTTCCTCGGTGGTTCCTGTCGCCAGCACGCGGCCATGGTCGATGATAGCGATCCTGGAACAGATCTGCTCCACCTCATCCATATAGTGGGAAGTGTAGATAATGGTAGAACCCTGCCGGTTAAGCTCGACGATCCCTTCTAAGATCTTGTTGCGGCTCTGGGGGTCGACGGCAACGGTAGGCTCATCCATGATGATCAGCCTTGGTTTGTGGACGATGCCGCAGGCAATGTTAAGCCGCCGAAGCAGACCGCCTGAGAGCTTCTTGGGGCGCATCTTCCGGTAATCCGTAAGTCCGGTAAATGCGATGGCCTCTTCCACAAGGCTCTGGCGCTTCGCCTTGTCCCTGATGTAGAGTCCGCAGAAGTAGTCGATATTTTCCTGGACGGACATCTGTTCAAATACGGCGACATTCTGCATGACTACGCCGATCTGTTTCTTGATATCATAGCTGTCAGGCTGCATGTTCCTGCCAAAAACGGTGATGCTGCCTTTGTCGTATTTTAACAGGGCAAGCATGCAGTTGATCGCCGTCGTCTTGCCGGAGCCGTTAGGCCCTAAGAGCCCGAAGATCTCGCCCTCCTGTATGGAAAGTGTCAGATGGTCAAGTGCCACTAAATCCTGGTATCTCTTCACCAGATTCTCTATTCGTATCATATCAGATGAACTCATAAAATTGCCTCCTTTCAGGTTCATACTTGTAGTATAAAGAATTGAAGTATATAATGGTAGTGCCAAGTGTCAGAAGATGATGTGACATTTGTAATAGATGTGAGAATGCGATAGTAATATCGTGAAGGAAATGGTGCGTATATGAAAACGGAGGAGGAAAGAGGCATGAAACGCGTGGTGGATCAGGCCGTGTTATGGATCTACTGTCTGATGGCGGCAATCCTTGTGACGGTGGATATTCCCTTTGTGGCCGCGGCGCTTGGGGCGCTTCTGTATGCCTGCGCCGATTGTCTCATGAAACCGGCGCTTCATCCGGTCAGGATCCGCGGATACCTGGCCTGGCTTCTGTTTGGGTCTGCATTGGCGTGTCCGAAGCTGTTTCTTTTTACCCCGCTGGTATTGTATGGCATATTGGAAGAACGCCGTTATCTGCTGGCAGCGCTTTTTGGCGCGGGGAGTTTCTTTTCCTTTGCCTCGAATCCGGAAGCCGTCTGCTTTGCCGGAGTAGGATGCCTGATCGCGGGAATTATGCAGTATCAGACGAGGGAGTATATTCTGATAGAGGAGAGATACAGGAGAACCAGGGATGACGGTGTGGAGAAGAATCTGCTGCTTCGGGAGAAGAATCAGAGTATCCTTAAGAACCAGGATTATGAGATCTATACGGCGACGCTTCGAGAGCGGAACCGGATCGCCCGTGAGATCCACGACAATGTAGGCCATATGCTGTCCCGCGCGATCCTGATGGTGGGCGCTATGAAGGCGGTACATGGGGAAGGAGATCTTAAGGGGCCGCTGGGGCAGCTTAATGAGACCTTGAATGCGGCGATGACCAGTGTGCGGGAGAGTGTTCATGACCTTCACGACGAATCGATCAATCTTCGGGAGGTCTTAGAGAGTCTGGTGAAGGATTTCACCTTCTGCCGGGCGCAGCTTGCGTATGATATGGGCTATGATGTGCCCAGGGAGATCCGGTATGGATTCATCGCCATAGTGAAGGAAGCCCTGCACAATGTGGCAAAACACAGCGATGCCACATGGGTGCGGGTCACGGCAAGGGAGCATCCGGGGCTGTATCAGCTGATCGTGGAGGATAACGGATCGGCGGCACCGGACAGACTTCGTTCAACCAATCAAGGGATGGCGGATCTGGAAGCGGATAGGGGCTGGAAGGCAGAGTCGGACAGAGGGATCGGGCTTTGTAACATGCAGGACCGGGTGGATGCCTTCGGCGGGCATCTTGAGATCCGTTCGGACCGGGGATGGAGGATCTATATTACGGTACCCAAAGAAGAAAGGAGAATTCAGTGAAGATAGTAGTAGTGGATGATGATGTGCTGGTTGCCAGTGCTTTGAAGACGATCTTGGAAGCCGGGGAGGATGTCAAGGTTGCCGCGACGGGTCAGGATGGCAGCGAGGCATTGGAGCTGTATCGGCAATATAAGCCGGATGTGCTGCTGATGGACATTCGGATGCAGGAGGTAAGCGGGCTTGATGCTGCGAAGGAGATCCTCTCGGAATATCCAGAGGCGAGGATTCTGCTTCTGACCACATTTTCCGATGATGAATATATCGTGAAGGCATTAAAATACGGTGTAAAGGGCTATCTGCTTAAACAGGATTATACCAGTATCCTCCCGGCGCTTAAGGCAGTCTGCACTGGTCAGACGGTATTCGGTACAGAGATCATATCCCGGATTCCGGGGCTTTTTAAGGAGGAGAAGGGAGTCGACTGGAAGGAATATGAGATCAGCGAGAAAGAACTTAAGGTCATATCTCTGGTGGCGGAGGGGCTAAGCAATAAGGAGATTGCAGGGGAGCTGTTCTTAAGCGAGGGGACGGTGCGCAATTATATCAGTAATATCCTGGATAAGACGGGGCTTCGGGACCGTACCCAGTTAGCGGTCCATTACCTGAATGCGGCAAGGTGACATTGCCTGTTACGGCTGATTACAGATTTGGAAAAAGGTATTGATTATACTATGGTTCAGGTAGTACAATAATAATAGAAAATAATAAAGAAGGAGATAAGTTTATGAAAGTAGTTGCAACAGAAAAAGCGCCTAAGGCGTTGGGACCATATTCACAGGGGTATGTACACAATGGGATCTTTTATTCGGCAGGACAGATTCCGATCAATCCGGCAACGGATGCGATCGAGGCAGAGACCATCGAGGAACAGGCAGACCAGGTGTGCAGGAACTTGGGCGCAGTGTTAGAGGCAGCAGGCACTTCCTATGAGAATGTGCTTAAGACCACCTGTTTCCTGGCGGATATGGGGGATTTTGCGGCGTTCAATGAAGTGTATGCGAAGTATTTCACATCCAAGCCGGCGAGAAGCTGCGTGGCGGTAAAGACTCTGCCGAAGAATGTGAAGTGTGAGATTGAATTGATTGCGGCGGTGAACGAGTAAGATCAAAGGAGGCAGGAATTATGGCAGAAGAACAGCAGCAGAACGGCTGCACATCATCGGACTGCGCCGGATGTGCCCATGCAGGGACATGCAGCAGCAAGCCGGAGGATATGAGGCAGCCGGCGAATGCATTTTCACATATTAAGAAGGTGATCGCCGTTGTCAGCGGCAAGGGCGGAGTAGGCAAGTCTATGGTGACGGCGTCACTTGCACGTATGATGCGGGAGCAGGGATTCGCGGTCGGTATTCTGGATGCGGATGTGACAGGACCGTCCGTTCCGAAGATGTACGGGATCCACGATAAGGCTAAGGGAGACGAGGCCGGGATCTTCCCATGTGAGGCGAAGGACGGCACGAAGATCATGTCGGTGAACCTCCTTCTTGAGAATGAGTCCGACCCGGTAATCTGGAGAGGCCCGGTGATCGCAGGGGTCGTTACTCAGTTCTGGACGGATGTTATGTGGGGAGACCTGGATTATCTATTTGTGGACATGCCGCCCGGAACCGGGGATGTGCCGCTTACGGTGTTCCAGTCTCTTCCGGTGGACGGTGTAGTGATCGTGACATCTCCGCAGGATCTGGTTCAGATGATCGTGAAGAAGGCTTATAATATGGCGAAGGCCATGAATATTCCGGTGCTTGGGATCGTTGAGAATTATAGTTATCTGGTATGTCCGGACTGCGGTAAGAAGATCTCTGTGTTCGGGGAGAGTCATATCGACCAGGCTGCAGAGGAACTTGGGATTCCGGTGTTAGGCAAGATGCCGATCGATGCGGGGCTTGCCAGGGCTGTGGAAGAAGAGCGGTTCCATGAGATCAGCAACGAGTATCTGAGTGCGGCGGTGAATAAGATATAAGTATAGCACCAATTCGGACAATATCGAGCGCTGTGAGGATATGGCAAAAGTTCTGCCGCAGATGCATTTCCATACAGCGGCGCTGACAGAGGTGTCTTCGAAGCTTATGGAGATGGGCAGATATGACAATGTGAGCCTGTATCCGGGGTGAGGGCAGTGATTCTTGATGAATTATACTGCAAAAGAAAGCTTCGGCAGATCTGCCGAAGCTTTCTTTTGCAGGAGAAGATAGTTATTCTTTTATTTCATCTACTTCAGTCAGATTTACGCCTAAAGAATTTAACAATGCTTTTAAAAGTATATAATCTTTTTTTAAGTCAGCGTATGTTTCAGGGGCATTTTCTTTTCTTGCCAGAAACATACGTCGCTGCACTTTTGCAAAATCTTCAAGACTGCTTTTAATGATTTCACCGTTATTCACAGCAATTGCCTCCCTTCTGTCCAATGTGCAAGTATTGTCTTGTGGTGTCCAAACTCATGTCCTCATCGCTTTTTTATAAGTGCCGTTCATTTGGTATTTTCATTATATCAATCAGTGATTGTGGTGTAAAGCTTTTATTTCATTGTCAAGGTACTTTGTAGGAGAAGAAGGGGAGAAAAGGTGATGAAACAAAAGCTTTACACTATAGCTGCGGATTGATATAATGAAAGTACCAAAGTAAACGGCGCTTTAAAAATGAGGTGAAAATATGCCAGGTGAAAAAGAATTAAACGTTAATCTTTTTGAAAGGTTGGATTTATTAGATCGATTAGAGAGGGTGGCGAAAAAGGCAAATTGTGAACCGGTTTTACAGGAAATCGAATTTGAACGTAAGCTAATAGAGCGCAAGCTTTATCAGACACCGCCATTAACAGGCAATGAATGACAACCACAGAGAGAACAGAGAAAGCTTCGGCAGAGGAGAATCCGCTGAAGCTTTCTTTACAGGAAGCTTTCTTTACAGGAAGATATCGAGGATGTGTTAGAAGATTGGATAGAAAGCAGGAATATGCAGAGAAAATCAGAAGGAAGAGAATGTAAGCTGCGGTGGACAGAGCAGATGATATTGATCATAATTGCGGTGATTATCCTGCCGCTGATGATAGTGATCGGTGTTTTGTGGAATTCTATGTCACAGACATTTGAAGAACAGGCTGAGACACTGGTCGAATATAAATTGAAGGAAAGTACAGAGTTTTTAGAGCATCGTATAGACTCTATCTATAGCATAATGTACCAGATGATCACGGACCAGAGTATCCGGAGCAGTTGTTGGGCTATGGCCAGGCAGAGCAATGTAGCACAGGAAAAAAGCAGGATGCATCAACGGTTTATTGAATTTGTTTCACAGAGTGATTATTTGTAGCTGTCGGAACGGTTCATTTTGCGAAGAATCTGACACGTTGGATGGAGATACATCACAAGTTATTGATTATTGGATCACAGTAGGAGATACACCGGCAAAATTGATTGAGAAATATACGGCGGTCACAGGAAGACCGTGCAAATTCCCGCATTTTGCATCGGGTTTTTGGCAATCCAAGCTGCGTTATCGTACGCAGAAGGAGGTAATTTCGGTTGCGCGGGAGTATAAAAGGAGAAAAGAAGACGGCTTGCGGACATGCAGTTCGTGCCTTATATCTTTATTCGGCGATGGCCGATGTGGGATATGAATGCCAGGATGAAACACTGATAGGGGTCTGCCGGGAACTGTTTGACAACATTGCCGAAAGGCAGATGTTCATAACCGGTTCTGTAGGAGCGGCGGCAGATGGAGAATGCTTTACCTGCGATTATGACCTTCCGAATAACTATAATTATTCGGAGACGTGTGCGTCTGTTGCGCTGGCGCTTTTCTCACTGCGTATGATGCAGATCGACCGGAAGGGCAAATATGCAGACGTCTTTGAAAGAGCTCTTTATAATACGATATTAGGAGGTATGGCGTTATCAGGAACAGGATTCTTTTATGTGAATCCGCTGGAGGTGGTGCCGGAACATTTAAAGGCGAACCGGACCTTACATCATGTACTCCCCAAACGCCGTCCGTGGCTTGGAGTAGCGTGTTGTCCGCCGAATATCGCGAGAACATTAACGTCGTTGGCGCAATATATCTATGCAATAGATGACAGTGCAGTGTATGTTAATTTGTTTGTGTCGAATAAGGCTGAGTTAAAGCTGGGGAAGAAATCGGTCGGTATAACAATGCAGACCAGGTATCCTTATGAGGATGAAGTCGTAATTGAGATCGTGAATACGCAGAATGCGGTATTTACCCTTGCAATTCGTGAGCCGGGATGGGGAAAGATCCGTTTACTTACAATGAATGGCAACAGTTTGGAACTGAAACGAAAAGATGGTTACATCATGATTGATATATTGCTGTCTTCTGACAGTACAATTCGTGTATTGTTTGAAATGGAAGCGGCATTGGTCTGCGCGCATCCAAGAGTGCGTGCGGATGTGAGAAAGCTTGCCATTGTCAAGGGTCCCCTGGTATACTGTCTTGAAGAAGCAGATAATGGGAAGAATCTGGGGGCATTGATGATATCCGCAAAGACTGCGTTAAAAGCGGAGTATGATCCGACGTTATTGAATGGGACGATGACTATTACTGCGGGACTTGGACTGGGAATCTATTGGTCCAGAGGGCAGGCAGAGAAGACGGCAGTAGCGGCAGATTGCCCGGGAATGCGCCGGAATCCCGGTGATCTGCGTGACTGCAAGGGACGAGGTGCCTGACCGTGTGAAGGGGCTAAGGGGCGGCGCAGAGGATTATATCGTGAAGCCTTTTGCCATGGAAGAGCTGCTGGCCAGAGTGCAGGTGGTGCTGAGAAGATTTAATAAGAAGCAGAATGCCTTCCGTATCCGGGATGTGGAGGTGGATCTGGCGGGCGGAACCGCAAAGAGGGGCGGGATGTCCGTGGAACTGACCAAACGGGAGTATGAACTTCTGAAGGTGCTGTTGCTCAATAAGAATATCGCGCTTTCCTCCGCCTTGTCCTGACAAAAATATCAGGCACATTATTCACCATTATATACGCAATCTAGATGTTTATTCGGCAGCTCTTACGGTGACGAGTACGGTATCTCCCGGCTGCTTACCAATCTTATTGCGAATATCCTTGCGGATTCCGATAATATAGCAGACGGAACTGTCACTGTTCTTTACGCCCATATTCACAATGCTTCCAGAATAAGGCTCGCCGTCGAAGGTGATCTGTGCCTTGATCCTGCCTTTGCCGAATTCTTTGCGGATGTCATATGGGAAACGTACATATGCGCCGCCTTTGTCTGGAACCGGCTCTATGACGGCGTGGAATTCATATATTTTCTGGTTCATTGGAAATTCTCTCTTTCTGTTTTTCATTAAAAAATCTTTGCTTTTTATAGATATAGTAACCCATTATGTAGTATTAATCAATGTTGTTTTATCTCCCCCAAATTCCATTCATCTTATATAGCAAGAGAAGCTTTAGAGAAATAAAGCACAAAAAATCATTACGAAATATTAAACCTTTCCGGGATCAAATAGTTATTATGTGGCTTATCTGGTTAATGACAAGGGAAACAAGGTTCATCGGGTATCGAACGGATGCCTGATCCGAAAAGATTACTATACATATTGCAGAATCTATTCAGATGTGTAATTTCATTTGAGAATATAAGAATAAATTAATTTTTAATTAGAGCGTAAGTTGGGGTGGCTTTAGCCTCACCAATATCACGTTCAGTTGCCAACTTAGTACTTGTTTTCCAAAACAAAAGACTGCCTGTTGGATAATTGTTTGAGATGCTATCTAATAATTTAATCGCTTGTTGTTCTTTCCAAACAAATTTTCTTTGAAATTGCGGAATCTCTATTTCTCCTTTTTTAATAACGGAGTTTCTGTACTTAGATGGCTCGATATATTTGCTCTCATAAATATTCTAAAATCACGCTCCCTTATCGGCTATTGGGTGAGAGGTCAAATACTCCCGCCCTATTTTATTGCCACGAAACGATTCCATAGAGTGCCGCCCCTTGAAAACTTCACAGCAGCCGCCAGAGGGATACCCGTTGCAGGAGATAGCAGAGCCACGACATAAGCCTGCTCACTGTTCAATCCGTGCAAAGCACAGACGAAGATAACGTCGTTTTAGAAAAGCGTGGAACGGTATGGGCTGGCTGCGTTACATCCCCTTGCTCACTGACAGGGGTAAATAAATCCAAGGAGGACACGACTATGTGCTACAAACAAAATTCAACACGGAGGGAGGGATATCATGCAGCAGTTACAGACGGTGGATGCTGACACGCTCCTTTATGAACCGATTGAAAAACCGTCCTTTGTGGTGGATGGTCTTATCCCCACGGGCTTGTCGCTGTTCTGCGGCTCACAGAAAATCGGCAAGAGCTGGCTCATGCTGAAGCTCTGCCTTTGCGTGTCGCAGGGAATCCCCTTATGGGATATGCAGACATTGGAGGGCGATGTGCTTTACTTGTGTCTGGAAGATACGTTCTGCCGCATACAGGACAGGCTGTTCCGTCTGACGGACGAAGCGAGCGGGCGGCTCCACTTTGCCGTGGCAAGCTGCAAGTTACCAGTTACCAGACGGTCTTATCGTGCAGCTTGAGGACTACCTTAAAGCATATCCAGACAGCAGGCTCATTGTCATTGACACGCTGCAAAAAATCCGTACCGCATCCAAAGACAATGCCTATGCCAACGATTACGGGGATATATCGCTGCTAAAGGATTTTGCCGACAGGCATTCCCTATCTGTGGTGGTCGTACATCATATCCGCAAGCAGAACGACAGCGATGTGTTCAACAAGGTGCCTGGCACGACAGGCTTGACCGTGAGCGCGGACGCTACCTTTGTGATGGAAAATGAGGCAACGGTTTTTGAAGGAGAATTATGGAGGCATTTATTCGTATATGATTTTGTCAGAAACCTTATGGAAACATCTTGCGGAAATTGATGAAAAATGTAATGAGATGATGGACAGGCTTGTAAGGCAGATGGCAAAGAAAGAGGGGTGACGGAGCAGCTTAAATCCGATGACTGGCTCTGTTGGCTCCCAAAAATGAGCAGTATTAGGAGCAGGGCGGAGGAGGTAGTGCTGCATGATCTAATATATTCCCTTTAGAGTTGCTTCGATTTTAAGTTTTGTAGCATGAGGCGCAGATGATGTCAAGACACCGGCTCCGCCTCGCCTGCGGCGGTCTTGACATCATCTGCGCCTCATGCTATGGAGTGGTTAAGGGGGAACAAAGTTCCCCCATTGCATTAAAAATGCCAATGGCGGTATTCTGAAAAATAAAAATTGGGGATTGACAGGAATTAAAAAATAGCTTATTATTGACAATAAGAAATGGGTTTTTACCGTACAGTGTTTTCACTCAAGCGGGCTGCTCGTTTCTTTTTTTATTGCAAGAATATCATACAGATACTTCCTGCCATCATTCGCATGGCGGACAAGCATACTTGCCGAATAAATATTATGCCTTGCTAATTTTCCCGTTTTGTCATCATATACAGGCAGTGCAAATCTAATGTTGTAACGATACCACCCATATACTGCATCTGTTTTGTGCTTTTCTTTTCTGTTTGCCTCATGTTTGGGATTGGCAGCTATTCTTATAAGTTCAGGAATAGCCTGCGCAGCGTTCGCCTTAGCTTTTGCCGCTGCGCCTTTTAAAGCAATGCGGCTTTCTGAACTTGCATATTCATCGGGAAAATCAGCCGAAATAAATATTTTTTCAGAAGTTTCCTCAATTTCATAAAAATCCCCGATATACTCTTTCAGGTATTCCTCGACAACAGACCAGTCATCCCGCACTTTTGCCTTGAAACGGATATCATTGATTAAGACCAGCTTTTTATCGTCCGCATCGGTTATGATATTTACATTCCTGTTTTCAATCATTGCTTTTGTTCCCTTTCTTCTTCTCTCTTGATTTGTAGACATTAAACTGGTTCTTGCACTTCTGGCTGCAAAATTCATTTCCCTTTCTGCTTGCAACAAAGGCTTTATTACAATGCTTGTACAGGCGCATATCACTGTCTTTATCCGTGAGCATGAAGGAAAAGCACATTTGTACTATGATAAGCAGCGAATGGAAATCCCATACGATAACGGGCGCATCCTTTTACAGTGCGATCCGGTAAGTCGGGGATATGCCGCCGAAAGCGGAAATGCCCTGACGGTACAGGCTGCGTGTCTGCCCATCAATCTTATCATAATCTGTGTAATAAATGAAACTCGCCACAAAGGTAAAGGCGAGATCGATAAATTCTTTCACGACCCAGTCGTATCTTTCCGCATATTCCTTCTGTAATTCCATCGACACAGCCTGCGGTGCGTTCCCCATAGCCATTGTAATCGCAATGCCCTCACGGTCAGTCACAGACCATCCCGATTCCATGCCGCTTTTTCTGAAATCAGGCTTGTCAAACGGATAGAAATAGGAAAGATAGTTTTCTGTAGTGAGGGATTCTTCCTTTATGAAATGGTTTTTTGGAAGATACACCGATTCATATGTTATAAAGTCTGCTGTTGTCGGCAGGGCGGTCATAAAGCCGAGGAAACCATATTTTTTTACAAAGCCAAGTACGGCTTCTTTCAGTTCTTCTTCCGGTGTGAAAATCTGCTTCAATCCCGCCACATCATCGGATGTAATATTTCCTATATTATAGACAATTACTTATTATCGGTCAAGCTGTTTGCGTCTGTTGACCGTAATGCTTTTACGCATATCTTGTTACTTTTGTCTTACGCCGTTTTCTAAAAAATACTTCTCGTCAAGCGTCATAGGCAGGTTGTTTTCTTTCCTGTATGCGAGTATGCCGCCATAGAGTCTGTGTATCTTTTTTTGCGCTGTTTCATGGATACCCCGTATATTCCGGTCAGAATGCCCGATGCTCTCCGCATATTCTGCTGCGGAATAATCACGCAGGAACAGATAATAGAGCATATTTTTGAGATGCAATTTTAGTTCCTTTAATATTTTCGATAAATCCGCATCCGAGATAAGTTCGTGTATTGTTTCCGGGCTGTCAAATATGAAATCAAGGAAATCGCCCGCAAGCATGAGCCTTCTTAAAATCATATCATAAGACGGTCTGTCGGATTGGTACAATTCATCGGCACCCCATTCCAAAGGTTATGTAAAGACTTTCGTTATGTAAAGAAATGGCGGCTCAACCCAGTAAATATAATGAATTGAGCCGGGATTTCTTTACATAATATTGAAGCCTTATTGAAGCCTTTAAGCCAATCGCGAAGATCCTGGGAGACAGCGCCAGACCGAAGTATTTTAATGAGATTCAGGTGCCGGAATATTGGGAGATCAGCGGGACGAACAGCAATGGGAAGGTGCAGGATCTCTATAAGGAAAGAGGAAGAATTTTTTACGCAAAACCGGAGCATAAGGACTTGTAAGAATTGTGGATTGGTATGATGAACGCGGTGTGGTGCGATCCAGTGACCATTACAATCGCTATGGGGCGATTTACGGCCGGACGGTATTTAATGCAAAGGGACAGAAGGTGAATAAGACGTATTTCTCGGCAGATGGACGGGAGATTATTGTAGAGAATTTTGTTACGGGAGATATCATCCTGAATGAAGGAAATGAGATATTTATCTTTCATAATAAGACAGAGCTTGTACTTCACTTTTTTGTACGGGCGAATCTCAAACAGAGCAGGATCTTTTTCAATTCTCTGTCTACGCCGTTTTTCGTGTCTAACCGCTTAAAGGCTCAGGTGAAGCGGCAGCGCCTTTGTAAGATCTTCACAATGTTCGATATTGTCCGAATTCGTATAGATGGCGGATCAGAAGATGATGAAGAAGATGCTGCAACAACAGAAGAAGGCAGCTATGGCAGAGCCGGCGGACAGTTACCAGGTTACTTTTCACACCCACGCCAGTAATAGGCTTTTTAGAAAGTATTGGTAAATGTGCTGAAATTGAAAAAATTTTTATCCACAGTAAATGATACGTTTGAGGACAAAATGTTAATAATATTTTGTCCTCAGGTATTTCTTGTGGATAACATTTTCTCCTTTCTGTTTTTCGTCTTAAAATCCCCTTCTCACATCTTTTTCTGCGTGATTTGATATCCATTTGTCTTGAAAAATCAACGATTTATCCCTGGCAAAATGACGAATACCAGATTTCCTTCATTCGCTTTTTTTCC
>CAJTCH010000025.1 GCA_910574715.1 Lachnospiraceae bacterium
AAAAAGCAAAGCACGGACGAATCTATTATACACCATATTTGTCTTCGATAGGGGATATGCTTCAAAAAATTTATTTTCTTTTATCGAAGACACCTTACATGCCGGATATCTCTTCCGGTTAAGGACTAAATTTAACACGGATATTGATGCACTCCCTGTACCGGCGGATCGAAATGGAATCAGTGACTATATCTTTTTCCTTGAAGGCAGGAAAGTACGCATCCTTAAATTTTACCTCCCAAGTGGGACGGTGGAAACGCTGATCACAAATGATTTTGACCTTGCCAAAGAACTGTTCCGCCAGTGTTACTTCCTTAGATGGCCGGTGGAGGAGAATTATAAGCTTGTCAAAGAAAAGATCGGGCTCACTAATTTCCGGGGCTATTCCGAGAACTCCGTTCTCCAGGAATTCTGGATATCGGTATTGCTTGCAAACCTGGCTCTTGCCATAAAGCGGGAGACGGACGGCATTGTTGACAGCACCATAAACCAGAAAGGGAATCAGAACAAATATATGACAAACATGAATGAGCTTGTCGGATACCTGAGCCGTCACATAGGAGAATATATGGATGCTGATACAGACACAGAAAAGTATGGCATCATCCGCTGTATATTTGATTTTGCCGTATCTCACCGGGTGCGTGACAAAAAGGGCAGCGGGGAATCAAATCTACGTACAACTCCAAGAAAAGTCAAACATCATTACAATAACAAGACTACACACTAATACCATTTAAGAAAGGTGGTGGTGCCAGTTTCTTTATATTCTACAATACAAACGCCATATCTAAAAAAACAGCTGATAGCAACCAAGGGGAAAGTCTGCCCTTTTTTCAGTGTATTTTAATCATTTCTATCATCTGCTATTATTGGTTTAATAGCTTAATCCTATTGTGATATCATGCCACTACTAAGTTGTTAACATTGGATTTGAAAGAGCATGTTTCTTTCTATATAATAAGGATATATTTTTTTAGCGAGCCAAAGTGCGGAAGGCTTTTTGTACAATTCCTGGAAACAGGTATCAAGAAGCAGTCTGCCTTTGGCTTTTTTGGGGCTTGCAGGAGAAAGGAGGAGAGAAACAAAAAGGCAGATTTCCCGCACTTAAAAATTTATTTAGCCGCAGGGCTGGCCGGGCAGGGATATTCCCTGCCTTTTCATTATTATATCAGGAGGAAAACGATGATTAGAAAACAAAGAATTATGTCAGGAACCCTGGCATTCTTAATCTGCTGCACAACAATACTTCATTCAAGTATGACGGCGTTTGCAGCAGAATCTGCAAAGCCGGAAATCCAGACAGTGGAATCAGCAGAGGATAAGGCACCGGTTCAGGAAGATAACTTTATTTTGTATAATGAGGGTGCATCCAATCTGCCTTTTTTATCTGAAATGAAGGAACGCTTAACAGAAGACGAGTTTGTTATTGCCCAAGATATATCCATAAAAGCGCAGACAGACTTCGATATCGAACATGATTTTACCAAACTGTTTTTTGCAGAAGAAAAGGTAAAAATTATATTTAAAAATGCCGTTGATGAAAAATTAACCAACGCATGATTACATTTTGTTTCAAGAAATGAATATCCCGCTAATTTACACATTTCTTCAAAACGTTGAGAAGAAAAGGTTATATTTGATTTGTGAAGAGAATGTTTAATTGCTATTTCCCATACATTGGAAAAACTATAATAAATATTATTATTTTCCGATAACAATATTTCTCTTGCTTTTTTGGATAATTTAGGACTATCTGTTATTGCCCAAATTAAAATATGTGTGTCTGCTAGATAATTCATTTTTTTATATCCTCAAATAAATCAGCAATTTCCTCGTCCCATTTATCAAAATCAGTTGGCTCTTCAATAATTCCCTTTCCAACGCCGATTCTTTTTGATACATCTATCGCCTCTGTAGTAGATTTTAAATTATTTTTTCCTATAAAAAAACAGGATTCATATTATTTATTACTTGCTCAATAAAAGCAGCGCCTTCATCTGACATGTTAATAATGCGTGCACATACCTGTTGCTGTACGGTCATTAAACCACATCCTTTCTGAATTATGATTTGCATTTATAGTGTTAATACTTTATATTATATGTATCATAACATGGTAATCTTTAAAATTCCACCCTCTTTTTATGTGCTTTTCTCATGTGTTTTTTTCAAAGGGACAATATTTGCCGCACGTTTCCGATTATCATTGGTCATTTCGGCATAATGCTTTTTGGTAGTATTTACATCTTTATGCCCAAGAACATCCGCTACCAGATAAATATCTCCAGTTTCTTTATATAAAGCTGTTCCATATGTACTCCGAAGCTTATGAGGGGTAATTTTCTTATTTGTATTTATCATTGTACAGTATTTTTTAACCATAACCTCGATACTGCGGACCGCCATACGATTCCCTCTAAGCGAGAGAAATAATGCTTTCTCTTCATCATTGCCTTTCAATAGGGCATCCCTGGGGGATAGTTGTTTTATCTCTTCGTTCGTATTTTCTGGTTCTTCCTGAATACCCAAATAGTAGCAGAGGGCGTCCCGGACATCATCTCCAAAGTATATGTATGCTTCATTTCCGCCTTTCCGGATCACACGGAACGTCTGATTATTAAAATCTACATCTGTAACATCCAATCCGGCCAATTCTGATACTCGCATTCCGGTCCCCAAAAATGATGTTAAAATAGCACGGTCACGAGCCATGGTAAGATTATGAAACTTTTTCTGGCGGTCTGTCATATTAGTCGGGCTTTCGACTGCATCCATTAAATCAAATATCTGTTCCTGATCCAGTGTAATGATTACTTTATCATGAACTTTGGGCCGTTCAATGGCATTTAAGGGATTATTTGAAACAATCTGCCGTTTATTAAAGAAGCTGTACATATTACTAAGGGCAGACAGTTTCCGTGCTTTTGCAGATTCACCGTTTCTATATTCAGTTCCTTCAAATATATAGTAGTTAAGATGTTCCAGATATTCGTCGATATCCGCCGGCGTCATTTCCTCAAGGACTTTAAGGGGAATATCCTTAATTTCGGAATCCCTGTATATGGGATTTCTCATAACAACAAATTGTAAAAAGGTATAGATATCCCGGCAATACCCAGTCTGTGTCCTTGGAGATGTTGACGAAGCAATTCCCCTAAAATAATCCGTACAAAAAGGAGGCATTTGCTTCAGCAACGCCCTCAAAGCCAGTATATTCTGTGTTCGTACAGTATCCGTATATTCACTCATAAAATAATCCTCTATTCTCTTTCACCCATATTATTGCGTAAAATCTGCATTTCACGCAATAATATGGTATACTGTCACAATATCTTTTGATTATAATTTTTTTACTGCTTTCTCAAATTCCTTCTCTGTGTCAATAAATTGATATGGCTCATATTCTCCATATGCCGATGGACGGCTGATCGTAACTATAAGACGAAAACATCTCCCCTAATTCCGCAAGGTTATCCAATTTCCTATGGATCATTTCAAGCATCCTGCGCTGTTTTTCCTCCGTCTTATAGTATTTCCGCACCAGCTTTTCCACCGATTCTATTGTGACACGCTGCTTTTTTATCGCATAGGCGCCGAAGTCTCCAGTGAACTGATTTGGCTTTCCAAGATACTGCATTCCCATTAAATGCGGTATCTTAATCTCTGAATTTGTAAGGTGGAGGATACGCTTCTGTGTGTGGATATAATAGTCATACTCACACAGCACCTCTTTCGTATCCCGAAAAATTTGCAAAAGTGTCCGCATTTTTTCATCCTTCCGTAAAAAGAAACTGCCTGAGCGGTTAGACTCAGGCATTACATTTCTTTTTTGAATTGCAATTCTGGGAGCAGTCCTATGATAATTCCATAGGCAGAGACGACCTTTGTATTTCTATTGCCCGCAAAGTCGGGACGGGTAGCTCCTCTCTATCGCCGCAAAAGCACAGAAGCTTTTCATTACCTATAATCTATCATGCCCCTGCCGCATTGTCAACTGCTTTCCTGCTCTTTTCGCGGGGAGGGGGATTTTATGCCCTTTTGACATCTTCTTATGCCGCAAAGCTTTCATACTTATTTATTGGAAGGAAACGGAGACAAGACAATGGAACCTTTAAAAGAAGCATTTGACATATATCAGAAAATGCTTCCGGAAAATGCGCATCAGCTCATTTATTCGTACTGTACCCTCGCCAATCTCATGACTGCACTGAGAAACTACGAGACTGCCATTACCAGCTATTCTCACACCATCTGGCTCTTGCTTGAAAATAATTATACGGAGGATTCCTCTGTAGTTTAGGAATTTGCTGTGAAAATAAATGTTTTACAGCAAATACAAAACAGCGATGAACCGGATATTGGCATATAATTGTACCTTTTCACTGTCTGCCAAAATCAATGAAATATCTTTACAAATTCATGCTTACTTATACACAAGAAGCGATGGAGAATTACCCATATTTCCCATCGCTTCATTTTGCTGATATAATTTATAATTAATACCGGATTTATCAGATTATCCCCCTGCGCCGTGGCTTTTTTGGTAAGTACTCTTTTATACTGTCATCTCCTACTATTTAAATACTCCACCAAATCTGCTACTGTTGTCACCGGATTACTTTGCCTGCAAATAATCTCCAATTTTTCCTCTTTCAAAGTGCGGACACGCTCTTTTGCATATCGAATAGCGCTTTCCTGTAAAGGTTTCAACTGATCATATACATCCTGACTTTTTTCGTAGCGCTCCAGACGTCCTGTCTGCTTCAACATTCTTATCACCGATTGACAATCTGCAATTTCTGCTTTTTGGTTTACAAAATGAAGAAGAAACCACAACTCAAATGACGGATTGGAATATGCAAGTCGATATCCTTCTCTCATCGCTGTCTGCTTTGCTTTCTGCAATGACCCGTCGGAGTTCTCGTCACGGTCAAACACGCACCAAATCATATCTCCCTCATCCGGATAGTATGGATTTGTCCCTATCGTTGACCTAACCTTTTGGACAAGGCGGTCTGCAGCTTTGTATTGTGATGGAATCGGTATAATATCGATATGGCATCCACGGCTTCTGAATCGCTTAAAATATCGAATCTCTGTTTCTGTCCCTTCACAAATCAGGTATACTACAGGATTGCGTTTTCTCCGATAAGCAGATTTGCGGCTTATTTCCTTTATTCTTCCCATGGAACCTCACCTCCGATAAATGGAATCGCTCCGTATCGTCCCTGCAGATACCCTTTGGAAATGTTTTCACCCTTCCTTGGGGAAAAATCTGTCAGGGCGTAAACATCCGTCTCCATTGACTTTTCGTCTTTTTCTACAAACCAAATCTGATCACGCCTTAAAAGAGTAAGATCCAGGAATCCCGTATCATGTGTGGTAAAAATCAGTTGCGCATGGCTAGTGTTTACTGCTGCATCCTGAACCATTTCAATCAGATGCCGGGTAAGTAATGGATGCATACTAGACTCAATCTCATCTACCACCAGCACAGAACCATTTTGTAAAGCTTCCATCCACATCCCAATCCGCGAAAAAAACTTCTGCGTTCCTATGGACTCCTGCCCCATGCGTAGAGAATATTCTGTCTCTATTCCCTCCTCGCTAACCAATCTGTGTACAGCCTCAATCTCTGAATTTTCTTTAGAACCAATTACCCGTACATCTTTAATCCCAAGATCTGCATACAGCATCTCCCTTAGGATAAGCTGCTTCTTTCTTCCGCCTTTTTGAATTGCCGATAAAGTAATATCCAAAGCTTCTGCGCTGCCAGTAATCCCCTTTAGTTTTTCAAAAAACCATTGATACGCTTTTTCAGTCTGGGCACAATTCCATTCATTGGAACTGACCAAATACAGGCGATTTTCCGCCGTCCTGCTTGCCAGTGTCATTTGCTCTTGAATATTCTCACGGAATTCAAAAGTATCTTTTTCTCTGGAAAATACGAGTGCCTCCCGACCCTTTGGCCAGTGATAAAGATATTCCGTCAAAATACCAGATTGGTTGAAGGAATAACCGTATGCATATTTAATCCCCTTATAAAAATAGATAATCTCAAAACTGGTCGGTTCCAGGCTTGTGTCCATAAACGCAAACGGCTCTTGCGGCAGGTTTTCTCCTTTCAGCAATTTTGCATAATTGCCACAGATCATCTCTTTCATCAAAAGAAGTGCGTGGAGAACATTGCTCTTACCCGCTGCATTAGCCCCATATAATGCCATAACCGGAACTAATTCCTTTTTTTCATCTGGCGAAATGAGACTATTCTTCATAGAACTGTCCTTAGATGCCTTCATACTAATAGTTGCTGTATCTTTTATTGACCTGTGGTTTGTCACAGAAAACTGCAATAACATAAAGTTTCCTCCTTAGGCTTTGTTTCCATTGTATCATTGTTCCTTTTTTAGTCAAGTTTTATTTGTAATTTTTGCAGGAAATAAGCGATTTTCTCAAATAAATTCTCCCCTAAGGGCCCGATGGATTCTTCAGTTAAAAAACCATATGTCTCCTTCAACTCCAATACTTTATGAAAATATTGATTTCTTTGTTTTGCTGTGCTGTACTTTCCAAAGTTAAATAAATGGTAATCTGCCACCGGGTAGATAAGCGAAAGCATTCGTTACACATCGTTAGGTCATTGAAGATGTATAAGCGGATGCTTATTTTATTTTAGGAGTTAATCATGTGTAAGCGAAAGAACAAAATTATCATTTATTTTGCAGGTTTGAAATTGCAGCTGCGAAGCCTCAGGCGTCAGCTGGAATCTCGAATCAGCGCCCCGGTCAAAAAGCCGCTTGCACTGGAAATGCAGGATAACGACCTGAAGGCAATGACTGCAGCTTTAAATCAGATATTCAGACAGGACGAGGAGTTCCGACAGCTTCAAAGAAGGAATGAAAACGAATATAAAGATTTGATTACCAATATTTCCCACGATCTTCGGACTCCTCTGACCGTCCTGAGAGGATATCTGCAGCTATTGGAGCGCTGTGAGACTGATGATACGGGTAAAAAATATCTGTCCGTCTGTTTCCGGCATACGGACGAATTAGAGCAGCGGATCAGGCAGTTTTTTGAATACTCCTATTTGATGAATCAGGAGCAGGAGCCGCAGCTGAAAATATTAAATGTAACCAACCTGATTGCCAACATTATGACAGATTTTATACCCATGTTCGAGGAAAAGGGTCTCACAATGCGCTTAAGCCCCGGTGCCATCTACAAAGGCCTGGCGGAGGAAGAACTGCTTAAGCGGGTGATGCAGAATCTCCTGAAAAACTGTCTGCAGTATTCTGTTGGAGAAGTGGTGGTTTCCATCACAAAAGATACAGATATGCCTGTGCGTCTCCCACATAACCATGCACCAGGAGACTTCATCTGCATCTGTGTCCAAAATCCAATTGCCGAAGATTCAAGGCTGGATCCTTACAAAGTATTCCAACGGTTTTATGTGGAACGCCAAGAACGCAACCAGTCTACCGGCCTGGGATTGTCCATCGTAAAACTCCTCGTAGAAAAAATGCAGGGGGAAGTATTTGCCATACGTGATGAAAATCTGCTTCATATTGGATTTTATCTTAGAATCGGTTTCTGAAATAGACCAATCCCTTTCTCCTTGTAACTGGTAAATCGTATTACCTCGCTTCAAAGGGAAGCCTGCCAAGAAAAATGATTGCCGTACCACTTCCCAGTAATAACGGAACTTGATATACACATACGAGACCGCCGCATATGGCAATGAAGGTTCTTGCCCAAGATTAGGCATGAACCGCAAAACCTAGCGGCGGTCTTTACATTTCACTGATATTTCATGTTATTACTTGTTTTTTGAGGCATTTTCTGAACAGTCTCTCCATTGCTCCATACTCACAGAGGAAAGACTCCCTGCTCGCCTCCAGCATTTCATCCTTGTCCGCATTCACGAAATTTATCACATATCCATTATGCAGCGCCAGGCAGCGGATGAATTCCCTCTGGCTCCGGCCGTTGCCTTCCCGGAACGGATGCAGGGCATTGATTTCTGAAAAATAATATGCCAACCGGATGGCAAAGCCATCCTCTTCCAGCCCATGCAGATAATTCTCCGCTTTCAGCTTCCCAAAAATCTCCTCCGCCTGCCCGAAAAGAAACATGGCATTGCAGAACATATTCCCCTTTGCAATATCAAGGTAGCAGTATAACTCATCCGGCATACGCTACTTTGCACCTCCCAGAATTTCCCGGCGCAGGTCATCACCCGAAACATCACCATTCTTATAAGCATACAGCATCCGGACATCCTCTTTTGTCAGATCCATGTTTTCAAACGCCATTGTCGCCCTCACTTCGTCTACCGCCTCTTCTGCCGAATACACAGGACGGCCCATCTTTACCTCAAACGGAATCCCTTCCGTGATAATTATCTGCTTGATGAGCATATTTACAACTGCTGACAGGTTCGTCCCCAGCTTTTCCAGTATCGCGGATGCCTTTTCCTTATCCTCTGCAGAAGTCCGCACCTGCAGTAATGATGTGTTTGCCATAATCATCCCTCCTACAGCCATTATACAACATTGTCATTACATTGTAAAGCAGAAAAAGCTTCAGGTGCTCTCCACGCCCCACACTGACAACAATTTCAAATAATATCCATCCGTTTCTTATTCCTGCCCGTATACAGACATGAAGCAAAAAAGGCAGGCATCTGTGGTTTCCTGAATAAAAATATCAGTCCGGATATTACAGCTGATCAGTGACGAGAGGATCCCCCCAACTATTTTGATTTTTGTTTCTTCAAAAGCATACCACATACAATTACTGCCGTAAAAAAGACAAGGATTAGATACCACAGATTCTCAAAGCAAAAACCATTATCCAGCATCAATCGGTATCCCCAGGAAGCGGGGAAAAAACGCCCTGTCGCTTCAAGAAAAACAGGTAACAAATCAATGGGAAACATAATTCCCGAAAGCATAATTGAGGGCAGAAACACTAACTGCGCTATCATTGTCAATTTCGCTTGATTTTTTATAATCAATCCTAAAATACTTCCAATGCTTAATGACACAATAATGTATATGGCAAGTGCAAAAAAGAAAATCGGAAGTTGTGCTGGTAAAACTGCTTCAAATAGCACGGGAGCCAGCAGCACTATCACAGCACAGGAAATCATCAAATGTATAAATGCGGAAAGAAACATTGTAACAAGACCTAAATAGACAGGCACTCCGTTTGCTTTATAAACTTTGTTTATATCGCTTCCATATGTTTCAATCAGCGATGGTGGCAATCCAATAAACGCCCCCATTGAAACACTCATTACAACCATAGATTGGATGAGCGTACATCTCATATCGGGCATAACAGAAGTGAAAATACCGCCCATAAGAAGAAAAAATATAAGCGGAATGACATAGCAGGTGACTAACAAGGATTTGCTTCGTATATCCAATTTCCACTGTAACGCAACGCCGTATAAAAACCCACTCATTCTGATCCCCTCCTTGTCATTTCCATAAAATGCTGTTCCAGTGTGCCACGGTCAACTTTAATATCTATCACATGGGTTCCCTTTTCTTTCAACTCACCAAGCAGAGCAATCAAACTATCTTCTATATTGTCCGTTTCAAAAGTCCTCTCCCCTTGCTGTGTTTTGATATGGATAAAATATTTTTTCCCAACCTTGTCTGTAAGTTCCGAAGCTGTGCCGCAAAAAACAATATTTCCGTGATTTAAAATGGCAATACGGTCACATAAGGCTTCTACCTCCGCCATATCATGGCTTGCCAAAACAATTGTTTTTCCTTGTGATTTGAGCTTTCGGATTTGCTCATGAAGTGAAAGTCTGCCCAGGGCATCTAGCCCCGCGGTCGGCTCATCGAGGAAAATAATATCTGGATTGCTGATAAGCGCAAGGGCAAGATGCAGACGCCTTTTTTGCCCTGTGGACAGCCTGGCATACTGCTTTTTCTCAATTTCTTTGATACCAAGAGTATGAAGCATAGAGTAGTCAATCTCTGTCCTATTCCATTTTGCAAACAGCTTTATAGCCTCCATAGGTTTGATGTGAACGGGCAAAGATGATGATTGCAGCTGGATACCCATTTTCCCATTTACGATAATTGTACCGCTGTCGTATTTCTTCAAACCCTCAATACATTCCAGAGATGTCGTTTTTCCTGCTCCATTTACGCCAAGCAGAGAAAATACTTCTCCTTTTTCGATTTGAAAATTAAGTCCCTTAAGAACAATATGGCTGCCATAGCTTTTCCTTAACTCACTAACTTGTATTGCACGGTTCATCATTCCACCTCCTCAAACGGATTTACTCCGAGTTTTGAAAAGTAAACTTGCAAAGCTGGCTCTAAATAGTCGTTTACAATTTTTTGTCTTTCTTCCCAGGCATTTGCAGCAGTATCAATATTTCCTATTTCCATCAATTTCGGCAGCATACTCATATCGCCATTTGTAAATTCCATAATCAGGCCCCAATATTCTTTTACAATCTGCTGACACTTTTCACTTTCGGGGAGTACATTTTCCTTTTGCAATTGTACAATTTCATCGCTCAAACGATTAAATCTGTCCATAAAATCTAAACCACTTTCTCTGTCGAATTGATTACGTATATGGTCAAGCATATCGTCATCGAAACGCTTAATAAGATAGTAAGAGTCATTTTTTATTTGCAGATTGACAATAATATCTGCATATTTCTTAAAATTGACTGTCCGCATTTGTAACACTTCTGTCTTTAACTGTTCGATTGCTGTCAAAGAAGCTGTTAGCTGTTCTATTTTCTCTCGTATGCTATCTGCCTGTTCGGTAAGGGCAGTTGCTACATCAGTCGGTGTTTCTAAAGGAATTAAGCGTTGCTTTATATCATTCAAAGAAAATCCTAATGATTTCAAGGACAAAATCTGATGAAGTATAACTAAATCTTTATCCGTATAAAGCCTGCGCCCGCCCTCACTTTCTGCTGATGGAGAGAGTAATCCCTCTTTGTCGTAATATTGCAAAGTTCGGACAGTTGTTCATACTTTCTTCGCAACTTCACCAACTGTCATATATCCGTCTGGAATTGCCCTGTATTTTGACATAGTCCTTTACCTCCTGAAACGTATTATAAATCATTACGCGACGTAACAAGCAAGATATTTTTGGGAAATTTTTAGGCGGCAAGATTCCTCTGCCGCCTTTCGTACTTATGCAAAAATAATTTCTGATACCTCTCTTACTGAACAAAATTGATAAACAGGGCAAGAACAACAATCCCCGCCATCATCAGAATCCACAGGACACTAACCACCATAGAAATGATATTTACGGTACTGCGGCTTTCTTTGTTTCGTACACAGACCACCGACAGAAGTCTTATTTTTCATAGTTTTTACCTCATTTCTTTTTTACCAAATCGTGTGACTGCCAGGGCGAATACCAGGCTAAACATCAATATCGCACAGGGCAGGAACGGAAAATACGAAAACGCAGTACCGGAGGATTCTGCTGTAAAGTCATGAAGTGAGCAGGACACCAGATAACCGCTGTAACAATACGGGTATGCAATCCAAAGCGGCGTATTCGCTGCCAGAACGCCGGGAATTACAAGGAGCAGGTTCATTCCCACGGAAAGAAGCGGTTTTTCAAACAATACGGTAATCGCCCACATCATCGCTACACAGGGCAGCATGGTAAGGAATAAACCAACACACCATTTCAGTAAATAAAGAACGGGCAATGTTTCCGTAATCCCCATCGTGTGCGTGGCGTACAGCCCTGCTGTTACGAATACTACAAGGAATACAACCATTTCCATGAACAGGTAAAACACCAGCACACAGAATTTGGCGATAGAAAGCATATGCCGGCTGACCGGTAAGGCCAGCATTTTCAGGATGCCATTGTTTCCCGTTTCCCGTCCCGCAATCATCACACAGACCACGATCATGCTGAACGGAAGCAGATAGTAAGCGTAAACCAAAGCGCTTTGAATAAACATCGCAGGCCACGCATTTGTATATTCCGGCGTGAAATAACTGCTCAGATTCGCGATCCCGGAAGCGACCACCAACAGCGGGGCAATAAAGATCAGGGGCACGATTTTGGATCGTTTCACTTTCATAAACTCGATTTTGAGTAATTCCAAAAAACTCATTTCAGTCATCCCTCCTATTCATAACGAAGATTTTTTGCCATCCATAGGCCGATGGCAAGAAACAAAAGTGTTTCAATCAGAGAAGCAATGATAACGGTCCCATCCGGCTGTGCGCTCATTGCAACCGCCGGTTTCAGCATCACAACAAAAGGGTGTGCCATCAGAATATCCATATCCGAATTTGCCAGCGCCATACCACTTAAAAATCCCGCAACACCAACGCCGAGGGGAACCCACATGTTTTCAAACCGTGAGGAAATCAGCAGCATAAAGGCCAGTACCGGCATAGCGGTAATAAACGAATATGCCGCAAAACGAATCACCGTCATCATTTCAAATGAACCCTGCGGCAGGTCTGTCATCCCGATTTGGGCAAGCGCAAGATTTTGCAGAATTATCGCTGCCAAAAGCATAAAGGTCAGGATCAGAAATTTGCAAAGGTACATCCCCGGAACGCTCATAGGCAGCATATACATTTTTTTGACCGCGTTTCCCTTAAACTCCATGTTGTAAGCCATGCAGGAAGCGACTACGATCCCAAACATATTCAGAACCACAATCATGCCATAAAGCTGTGTCAGCAGAACATCCATAGGAGCCAGCGGCAGGTTCAAAAGCGTATCTTTCCGCACAATAAAGTTGACAAATGCGTATGCAGCTCCTAAAATGCCTGCGGCCAGCAATACGGAGATGACGCCGGTTCTTTTCTCTTTCCGAAGTTCGATCCCAAGTGCATTCATAAGTCTGCCCTCTGCTTTCTGACGGAGTTATCCTTTTCCACCATAGAGAGAAACATATCTTCCAGATTATCCGCTGCAAATCCAGAATGCAAAGCTCTCTGACGCAGATCGTCTAAACTGCCCTCAAACAGCAGCCGTCCATGATTGAGGATACCGATGTCATCTGCCATCAGCTCAATTTCTGACAGCATGTGAGACGAAATCAGAACCGTACAGTCATACAGGTCAGGCAGAGACTTTACCAGATTTCGGATTTCATGGATGCCGGAGGGGTCGAGGCCGTTCGTCGGTTCGTCCAGAATCAGGATCGGTGGCCTCCCCAACAGTGCTCCGGCAAGCCCCAGACGCTGTTTCATACCCAGCGAATATTTCTTTGCCAGCCGTCCGCCAAATTCGGTCAGGCCAACCAAATCCAATGCATCCTCAACGGCATCTTTCGGCAGCCCCAAAATTCTGCGGATGATATCAAGATTTTCCCGGCCGGTCAGATTTGCATAAAAAGAAGGTGATTCAATGAATGAGCCAATCTCTTTGAGAATGGCAATCCGGTCATCGGGAAAGTGCTTTCCGTCAATGGTAAAGCTGCCCTTTGTGGGAGCGGTCAGTCCCAACAGCATTTTCATAGTCGTAGATTTGCCAGCGCCGTTGGGACCTAAGAAACCATAAATACTGCCTTTTTGAATGTGAAGCGAAACATTGTTGACGGAAGTAAAGTTTTTGTATTTTTTCGTCAACTGTTCTGTTGTAATAATGTAGTCCATACAAACATCTCCTTTCGATATTTCTATGGTACAACATCAATCTGACATCTACGCTCCCACGTCCTTACTTTTACCTTACTTTTTCAAAGAGCCGTTCACAAGGCAGACAGGCTATGCTATAATCAAGCTGACAAAAACACAATTTATGTAGGTTGTACAGCTTGTCGGGGAGGTGCCGCGATGGACAATACATTTTTACACAGTAAGAAGCTCCTGCTGGTTGATGACGAACCGGAGCTTTTGAAAATGATAACAGCTATACTAACAGATGAGGGCTTTCAGTATCTTGTTACTGCCCCCAATATGAAAGAGGGAATTGCCGCCGCCAAAGCGGAAAAGCCTGATCTTGCGATTCTGGATGTGATGCTCCCGGACGGTGACGGGTTTTCCCTGATGAGACAGATACGCACATGGACGGACATTCCCATCATTTTTCTGACAGCCCGTGACGAGGCAGCAGACAAGCTGGCAGGCCTTGGCCTTGGAGCCGATGATTATATCGCGAAGCCCTTTCTTCCCCAGGAATTTTTACTGCGGATCTACGCGGTTTTGCGCCGTTGTTACAAGGAGGACGAGCCAATTTTGAAGCTTCATAGCTGTACGGTGGATTTCAGCCGGGCCGAAGTAGACAATGGCAGTGAGGTACTTCCTTTGACGGCGATGGAGCATAAGCTGCTGGAAACCCTTGCGAAGAATGAGGGACGCATTGTGACTGTGGACACGCTCTGCGAAGCCCTGTGGGGCGACAATCCTTTTGGCTATGAAAACAGCCTGAACGCCCATGTGCGCCGCATCCGGGGGAAGATCGAGGCAGACCCGTCAAAGCCGGTTTCCCTGCTGACGGTTAAGGGGCTGGGCTATAAGCTGCTGGCGAGGAAATAACCGATGAAAGCATTTGGAAAATATATATCAAAGTATCTCCTTTCCTTTTTTGCCTTTGTTCTGATCCTTTTACTTGTCAACATCCTGGCGTTTTCTCTGACATTTGGGGGGATCGTATTCCAGGAATACGGCGCGGCGTCCCCTGCAAATATGCTGGAGAGAGTGGCCGCTGATCTGTCTGTTTCCGGCATATCAGAAGAAACGGTGCAGGAACTGAACCGTAACCAAATCTGGGCCATGTATCTGGATGAGGGCGGGAGCTGTGACTGGTCGGTGTCTTTGCCGGAGGAAGTACCAACACAGTACAGAGCCCAGGATATCGCCGTATTCTCAAAAGGCTATCTTAAGGAGTATCCCGTTTTTGTGCGGAGTATGGAAGAGGGCCTGCTGGTACTGGGCTACCCGAAAGACAGCTTTATGAAACTGACGGGAAACTATCTTCCCATGCGGGCAGTCAGGATTTTTCCACTTTTCGTAACGGGCATCCTGGCGGCAGACATATTGCTTTTGTTCCTGGTCTACTATTTTTCCAAACGTAAGATTTCCAAAAACACGGAACCGATCATGACCTCGATTAAAACACTGTCTGCCGGCAGGCCCGTCAGCCTGTCTATTCACGGCGAGTTGTCGGAAATTGCTGACAGTGTGAATCAGGCATCCCAGGTATTAAGCAGGCAGAACCAGGCCCGCGCCAACTGGATCAGCGGTGTCTCCCATGATATACGCACCCCGCTTTCTATGATTATGGGTTATGCTGAGCGGATTGCCCGCGACCATGCAGCCAGCGGAAATATTCAGCAGGAGGCAGAGATTATCCGGGCACAGAGCGCAAAAATCAAAGACCTGGTACAGGACTTGAATCTGGTATCACAGTTGGAATACGATATGCAGCCGCTCACAAAGGCTCCGGTACGCCCCTCCAGACTGCTGCGCTCATATGCGGTGGAATTGCTCAATGCCGGTATCCCTGAAAAATATTCGTTAGAAACGGAAATTTCCAAAGATGCTGAAACTGCGGTCATAGAATGTGACGCGCGGCTGATCTCACGGGCAGTTGGCAATCTGGTACAGAACAGTATCCGTCACAACCCGCAGGGTTGTACCATCAGCTTGCGGCTTGCCTGCTCTGACACGGCTATTTTTCTCACCGTTGCCGACAATGGCGTAGGCCTGTCCGCCGAAAAGCTGCGGGAACTGGAAGAAAAACCGCACTATATGAAGAGTACCGACGAACGACTGGACCTGCGGCATGGGCTTGGGCTATTGCTGGTAAGGCAGCTTGTGGAGGCGCACGGCGGAACAATGAAAATGGAAAGTACGCCGCAGAATGGATATAAAACAATTTTGGCATTTCAAAAGCTGCTTTCCTGAAAGGAAAATACAAGGCTCCGATTCGCACCTTGTCTTTTCCTTTCTCTTTACTCCAATTCGTTTTTATCTCCCTTAAGTCTGCCATTATATTCTTCCAGTGTGATATTTTTTTCTGTCATTTCTTTTGCTGCCTCCTGCCCCACATAACGATAATGCCAGGGTTCATAGATTATCCCTGTTACATCTGCCTTTTCAGGAGGATACCGCAGTACAAACCCATATTTCCAGCTGTTAGCGGCAAGCCACTTCGCTTCCTCTGTATCTGCCTGCTTCTCATTCAGTTCCACATACTGTGCGGATGTAATGTCCAGCGCAAGCCCGGTGGCATGCTCACTCGTTCCCGGAAACGCCACGGATTTTTTTGTTTCTTCATATGCGTCCAGCGGTCCATACCCCTGAGAAAGCCGGTCTGCCATGCTGCTGTCGAAAATCTCCCTTTGCTTCTCATAATCCCGATATGCAGAACAGACATACAGGCTCATTCCCGCACCAGCCGCATCTTCCAGCATTTTTGCCGCCGCATCCAGAATCCGGGCATCCACATAACGGTCTTTCACGACTTCCGCAAGTTCCGGTTTCCATCCTTCATCCAAAGGATGGGATTCATTGACCAGCGCCAGTCTCCAGTCATCCTTTTTAGACGGATAAGTATCCGTATTTAAGCCGACTGTCGCCGCATTTCCATGAAATGAAGCCTGTCTGGAAACTTCTTTATTTTTTTTCGCAGCATTTCCGGCTTCATTTCTTTTTTCCTTCCATGCATTTCCGATGATAAAAGTCAAAGCTCCAAGCAGTAATCCGCATACCAGTCCTGCTAAAAAACCAATAAACAACACTTTCTTTAATTTACGTCCATGATTTCTCTGCCTTCTGCTGTGTAAATCTGTTCCCATATTTTCCTCCTTGGTACTGTCACAATATCCGGACAATATTATACCTTACTAATCTCTAACCTATCTCTAAACTGAAAAAGCTTTTTTAGAGGTTTCTTAGAGGTTTCTGTGATATAATCAGTAATATCCAGGCTGCATTGACAGAATACAAAACGAAAGGCAGGGCTACTTCATGCGAATTTTAATTATAGAAGACGACAAATCACTGGCAGAGACCCTGCGCTTCCAGTTGGAACGGGAACATTTTGAGACAGATATCTGCCATGACGGTGTGGATGGCCTACACTTTATTGAGCAGCAGGCGCATGACCTGATCCTGCTGGACCGGATGATTCCCGTATTGGACGGAATCTCCGTCTTAAAAATCACACGGGAAAAGGACATCTATACACCCATTATTTTTATAACTGCCATGGGAGCATTGCAAGACAAAGTCACCGGCCTTGAATGCGGAGCGGACGATTACCTTGTAAAACCCTTTGATTTCGAGGAGCTCCTTGCCAGAATACACAGCATTTTACGGCGCCCTGCCAGGTGGGAGGGTGACAAACCTTTAAAATTGGGGGATATTTCTTTTGATGTGAAGCAGAAGGTTTTATACTGTAATAAAAATTCCTGCTCTCTTTCGGCAAGAGAGGGAAATTTACTGGAAATATTTCTTCGCAACCCCGGCATGACGATTCCCCGCGCCTCCCTTCTTTCCAGAGTATGGGGACCGGACGCTTCCGTGGAGGATGGGAATCTGGATAACTATATTTATCTCCTGCGTCGCCGGCTGAAAGGAGTGAGAAGCACCCTGCAGCTTAAAACGGTGCGGGGTATCGGATATCGTCTGGAGGTGCCTTATGTTTAAACGGCTTCATATCCGGCTGACCCTCTTCTGCACCTTTATAAGCGGCCTGATCCTGCTTCTGACGTCCTTAATCTGCATCTCTTTTTCTGAAGCAGAGGCCAGGGAAAGCTATTTTTCTAATTTTGAATTGAAAGCTGCTATGCTGATCCACCAGATCGAGAGCCAGTCTGTGCTTTCTCTTGAATGGTTCTCACAGCTAAAAGCAGATACAAAGTTCGAGATGGACATTCAGGATAACGGGACAAAACTGATATTCGAAGACCTGTCACCTCAACGGCTGGATCCCAGAATATTTGCTTTGGCAAGAAAGGCAGCCCGGGACGAATACGGACTTACGGAAGAGTCCATCACCTCAGACACAAAACTTTCTTCCAATGCTTCTTTTGAACTGCATACAGGCGGAAAGAAATACTATGCCTGTATCGCACTGATCCCGAAAAACAGCCATATACTGAATACCGCTGTTCTGCAGCCTTTAACGGAATTATCCCATTCCATAAACGTAAGCCGGGTTTTATTTGCCGGTGCGGATGTTTTGGGGATTATCTTACTTGGGATATTTTTCTGGTTCTACACATGGCACATGATCCGCCCCTTAATCATAAACCGCCAGAAGCAGACAGAATTTATAGCAGCAGCCTCACATGAGCTGCGTTCACCTCTGGCACTTATGCTCTCCTGCCTTTCCTCCATGAGTAAAGCCTCTGCTGATGAGGCAGAACATTTCTCTGAAATGATTATGCAGGAAGGGAAACGAATGGGACGGCTGATCGATGACATGCTGACATTATCCAGTTCAGACAGTACACATTTCCCCATAAATAAAACAAACGTAGAACTGGATACCCTGGTACTGTCGGCCTATGAAAAGTTTGAGCCTCTGGCACTGAAAAAAAATATTTCTCTTGATTTCATCCTGCCGGATACATTGTCCACCCCTTATTCCTGTGACAGGGAGCGTATCGAACAGGTGCTGTCTATCCTGCTGGATAACGCCTTAAGCTATACTCCGGAAAATGGCCGGGTCTGCCTTTCCCTTTCAGAAACTTCCGGCAGGATTACCATTCGTGTCGCAGATAATGGGATCGGTATTCCTGATTCAGAGAAAGAGTCAATATTTGAGCGTTTTTATCGCTGTGACAAGGCGCACAAAGACAAGAAGCATTTCGGTCTTGGGCTTTGTATCGCACAAGAAATCGTCCATATGCACAAAGGGAAAATCCGGGTGGAAGATACACCGGGAGGCGGTACAACCTTTGTGGTTATGTTAAGTTAATACTGTCAGTAACGCCGAACCTGTAAGAAAATGCTGGCATTTTTCGGGATATTCTCTTCCAAATCTCCAGCTTATTACCCCGTCACTAAAGCTGCTCCCTTCTACAAATAAGCGGGTCTTTTTATCCGCATGGATTAACAGCCTTCCGCTTAATATACATGGTCCAAGGATATACTTCTGACCATCCATGCCGCATACACATCTTCCTATATCATCCATAAACCTTCTTCTCACTTTCCGACAAGGATTGCCGACATTCATCTCCTGTATGGTTTACTGCCTGGCATATTTCCAGAACCAGTAAGAATCCATATTTTCCGTAGCCGGAACCCTTGCCTGTCTCATTTTTTCAAATTCTGCTTCCAAATCCTTTAAATATCCACATTTAAGCACGCTGAAACAAATCTGTTCTTCCACCATCTTTGCTTCTTCAAAAATATCCCGATGGTAGCAGTATACCTTGTACCAATGCTGTTTCCCGGCTTTCAGACATCCAATACAGTTTGCATGCTTTGATTCAAAGTACACCCTTGGCCTGGAAATACCTATTTCTTCTATATTATTGATCGTTCTCGGCCACTCCACTAAAGGATAGAGGGTATCATATCCCATGCTTTCCAAATGCCTGCGCCTTCTTGCAACACGGTGTATCTCATTTTCATCAAAACCATAGATAAGCACAATCTCTTCGGACATCTGGCCGTCATAAACCGGATAATTTTCTTCCAGCCACTGGTAAAATGGCTGTGTTTTTAAAAAATATGTACAAATTTCATGGCCTGAACGGAACTTTACTCTCCCATGCTCCAGACATAAAGAAAGCGGAGTCTTCTGCTCAAACCCTTCGCAATTTGCGTAGGTTATCGGCAATTGAAGATACTCCGCTACCTGGTTCTTAAACTTTTTGATTTTTATTGACTCGACCTTCGAGCTAATATCATGATTTAGAAGAATAACGTTTTCATTTCCAAACCGTCTTACTGTTTCTACCGCTGCAAGAGCCGAACTATGCCCGCCGCTATAACATACAACATACTGCATCCCTTTTCTCCTGATATCTTATTCCTACATGGTGAATATCAAAAAGACGCATGGTTTACAGTCTCTGCTCCATGCGTCTTTATGTTGATATTTTAAGAAACTTTTTATACCAACTGAACAATCTCTTCTTCAAGTTCTTTTATATCACTTTCAAGCAATTCTGGAAAGTATAAACTCACCTCATCTATTGTAATTTTACCATCTCTCAACATCAGTATAGCCTTCTCTTTGGCTAAGTCATACTTTTCGCTTTTAATAAATGATCTCATAATCTGTTCTTCATCAAACAAACTCATCATAATCGTCACAACCTCCTTTTCCTTTTTAAGCAGATAATCCCTTAAAACATTCCTGTCCTTGCATATACAGATTGTTTCCGTAACTGCCTTCCTTGTCATACCGTGCATTTTTGTCTGCTCATTAAAGACTTTACAGAAAATAATATACTGATTAATGATATCGTCCTCATTGCTTTCATAGATAACCTTTGCTTTTACTTCAATGTCAATATCTGCGCCTTCAAAAAATTCTTTTGATAAAGATATTCTATCAGGCTTTCGTCCTTTATTGCCCGTAAATATCACATAAAGCTCCGGCTTCGGCATTTTTACTTTTTTGCTTTTATAGTAGTTTTGGCTGGTACGTTGGAAATATTCGTGATAGCTTTGCGCCAGATATAGCAAAACTCTTACTAAAATATTCATTGTCCATGTGGACTGAGCCTCTACCAGTATCATCAGCTTATTGCCCACAATAAAGCCTAAGTCATTGTATAAATTGTCTGTCAGCACATTTTCTATGGTTACGTCAGTTAATGAATCTTCCGTAGCTGCGGTATCCTCTGGATGGAGTGTTTTATACAACTTTAACAGATAACTTTTATCTTGAAAGAGGTTCAGGAACACGCTGTTTTTTGCGGTGCGCTTTGCCATAATTTCCTGTACCTGCTTTGTCTCGTCCTGCATCCTATCACCTCAGTTCCTTAAAATCTGTAGCAATAATACAATATTATTTACTCCTGCTACATCTCAATTATACAAAAAAACACTCATGTTTACAATAAAATTCCTGCGAATTCTCTATGTATTATATTTTTCCTTTCTTAAGCAGCTCACCCTGGTTATTTCCTTCATGTTCGTTCTGCAGACAGCACAGCTTCGCCAGTGCAACCTTCAATGCGATATCCGGCCGATAGGTGCCCCGTTTTATCAGGTTCACCATATCATCCAGAACATCCATCGCCTCACTGCACCTGTCAGCAGACATCCTTGGAACGAACGTGCGCCCGTTAACCCCTAATGCACTCAACGAACAATGGCACACCTCCATTTTATATGCCAGCCGGTAGCTTCGCAAAAGCAGCGACAGCACACCAATCACATTATTGGGCTGATTCTGCAGGATTAATTCCGCCTGCCGGAACACATCACTGTATTTTCCTTGCATAATAAGCTGTATCAGCAGGAAAATATTCTCCTGTTCCCGGTCCAGCACCGTATACTCCACGGTTTCCTTCGTAATCTCCTTCACAGCACACAGCCGTTTCAATGAATGAAGCACATCATACAGATTTGTTTCCTCTGAATCATAATTAATCAACTGCAGATACCGCTGATATGCCTCTGTAGTAATCTCACATCCGGCCTTTTTCACAAACTGCATGACCGTCTTCTCCAGAACATCCCGGGACAGCTTTTTGAAAACCTGGACTTCTTCTTTTTTGAACATCTTGTACACTTTGCTCCGCCTGTCAACTTCCTGGACAAAAATATAGGTGTCCGTAGTTTTCCCTTTTTCAGATACATATTTTACGAATTCCCCGCTCTCTTTCAAACTATTCGCGCGGTAAATCAGCACCTTCTTATCCCCGAATAACGCATGCTGACATAAGAAGTTCTGCTCTGCTTCCGTAAATTCACTCGTTTCCATAAGGTTAAACTCCGGTGTTTCCACTTCATCTATAATTTTTTTGCGAAACTTATCAATCAAGTATGGTTCTTCCCCATACACCAACCATTTAGGCATATTGCGTTCCTCCCATAATCTTCAGCTTTTCTTCAAATTCCTTGATAAACATACTCTTTCCTTTACATATCTCCGTTAAATACAGCCGTTCCTTTGCCCTCGTCATAGCCACATAAAGCAGTCTACGTTCTTCCTGGGGCTCGTTTTTTTCAAAATCATCTACTCCATAGACCAGCACCACCGGGAATTCCTTTCCTTTAGAGTCATGGGCTGTCAGTAATTGAATCCTCCCTTCCTGCCCGGTCTCGTAAAACAGCCTGGTATCATCCCGAAAACGTTTGACCGAAGAAAGGTATGTCCACATCTGACCTGCATTTCTTATATTCCGTTCCCGAAACTTTTCATCCAGTATCTCCAGCACCTCCTTATAATCGATCTGCTCATCACAAAATAATTCCATGGCACGCAGTATTGCCTGCCGGGCTGGCAGGACAAAGCATTTCGCGGCCCGGTATATTTTTGAAAAAGCCTGTAAAATACGGCTGTCAGAAGCTGTGACACTCAGATATCTCGTCTCCTCCTCTCCGGCAAGGGGATAAATCATCCCCCTCGCCAGGTAATCCTCGTAAAGTGTCCGTTTCGATTCTCCTTTTTCAGGTATTTCACCCAGCATATTCAATAGCCGGAACCAAACCATATCATCGGAAAAGTCACCAAGATAGATTGTCAGCAGATCTAAAATTGCTTGAAATGTAGAATCATTACAAAGATAATATTTCGGTTTATTGAACCCAAGCATTGTTTCATCCGGATGCGCTTCATTATATTGCCCTAGCATACTGCACATGCATTCCAGCTCTTTATTCGACCTTGCAATCACCGCGATATCTTCCTGCCGGTATCCCATGTGAAGCACATCCTGGATAAATGCACCTATCCGGTTTGCCCTGAAATTATGGATTAAGACAGGCAAAAACTCCGTCTTTACGTGTGCATTCATTTGAAACGCTACCCGTTCTATATTATGGCTTATGAGTGTATTCGCCGCCGTCATAATCCCCTTTGCAGAACGGAAATTATCATTAAGCCTGATATCCGCCGCATCCGGATAGATTTCTGAAAATCTTAACATGAACTGATTGCTTCCGCCCCGAAAGCCGTAAATGGACTGATCCGCGTCCCCATATAACGCAATATTATTACAGAGCGGGTCCGTCACAAGCCGAATCAGGCGTGCCTGCATCTCATCCAAATCCTGGGCCTCATCCACCATAATATAATCATATGCCTTCTGCATTTTCTTTTGCACGCCCGGATATGCCTCCAGTATTTCCACAGCCAGGCGCACCTGATCCTCATACAGAATATAACCCATTGCACGAAACTTCTGCTCATACTGCTCCTTTATCTGCAGAATACCGGCCACATCCTTCTGAGGATACTGTTTTTGCAGTTTTTCTGCCCCATACTGGTTGATAAAAGAGAAATCTTTCAGCAGGCACTCCAGGAGTCCGCCTGCGGTACATATCCTCTCATAACTGGCTCCCTGGATGACCGGCATTCGATTCAGTATATAAAGCATCATCTGCATGCAGTCAACCTTGTTTACAAGTTTCTTTTTCCCGATCAGGTGCTCATGCTGGCGAACAATTCGGTATCCCAAAGCATGAAGCGTCATAACATCCGGCTTTTCCTTTGACTCTATCCGTTCCATAATCTCTCTCCCAGCCCTTTTTGTAAATGTAACTGCCAGGATTCTTTTAGGACTGACTCCATTTTTCATCAGCCGGCAGATACGGCCGGTCAGAACCTCTGTTTTCCCGGCTCCCGGACCGGCGCACACCCGCAGCGCCCCGTCACGATGCCGGACTGCTCTTTCCTGTTTCTCAGTATAGCTCAGCGGTTCCCTCACTTTCATTTTACCCGTGGCTTCTCTTTTGAAATGTATCTGTACCGGCGGGCTGCAGATTTCTGTAAAAATGCAGTTCCTGCAACTCTCCGTATGTACATGGCTCATAATTTCTCCAAGCCTTTCCTCAACGCTCTCCACGCCGGATTTCCAGAGTTCCTCCTCTGTAAAGCGCAGGATATTGTCGCCTTTCTTTTCCTCAAACATTGAAAAGTACCCTGCCCTGTCACTTGCAGATTCCGCCCGAACCATCATAACCTCCACCTGTTTTTCAGGATAACAAATCTTTATTCCACCCATAAGGCAAAGTAATTCGGCAGAGAAAAAAACGTGATTATCTGCCTTTTTCGCATAATAAGAATATGGGCGGGAGAATCTCCGGTATAAGATAATTCCCTGAATTTTTCCATCCGGCTTCTCTATGACTAAATCCGCCTGAATCTGCAGATTATGGATTTCATGTCCGGCATAGGAAGCCTCAAAATTTACCTCCAATGGCTTCAGCGCCTGTGCTTTCCCCGCCGTACGCCCTGACAGCCAGCAGTATAAGCGTCTTATCCGAAACAGGTCATCCCCGACGGCCTGTTTCTTCTGCCAGCTTAATTCAAACCATTGCTCCGCGTATTCTTCCCGAAGGACAGACTCTATCTTTCCGGCCGCATCCTCCCACCCCGCCTTCCCGGCGAGCTGGATGGCGGCTATATCCAGAGCTTTCCGAAAGGATGCCTCTTTCTGATTCTCGTAATGAAACACGGTCTGTTCCAATTCATATTTCTTTGAACATTTGAGCAGAGTCATTAAATTATCAGCCTTCATGATATAAGCCCAAACTCCAGCTGAATGTCCATGAGCTGGTATACCTTGTCTCTAAAATCCCGAAGCAGTTTTCCTAATACTACACAGGATATCACCCACTGCATACTCAGCATTGAAAATGAAAGGTGATTATATCCATCACATCCCGTATCAAAATAAATATAGTAATTATCTCCCAGGTATCCGTTATCATGTACATTCGTATAAGTCAGAGGATACATCAAGTCATCCAGCACATCCTCTATTGCCTGTTCCTCTTCTGCAAAGTAATTATGAACCATCTCTTTATGTTTCTGCGAAATTTTTTATATGCGCCAATCGACCTGTTCTGCATAATAATAATCTCTCCATCTTCCATAGAACCATACGACCTTTCTATCTTGGATAAATTTTTCCAGAAAAGTGGTAACCATGAATCCGGGAATCCCCTTGTATGCAAAAGTTCCGACAACGCTCTCTTCCGTCCGACATCCTCCGGGAGGAACGGCTGTCTGGAGACATTATGTTCCTCCACCAGATCGCCGTCTATTAACAGTATGCTGCAGCTATTTTTATTGGAGGCTCTATATAAAAATCTGCCAAGTTCTTTGATAAAATTACCTCCGGTTCCCCCGCAGCCAACAATAATAATATTATATTTCATGCCTCTGACCTTCCTTCAAAAATATCCTCTAATGCCACTTCACCGAATTAATCGTAAGGGAGAATCCGCTCGCCCTTACTTCCACTGGAATTGCAACCGATTTATCCTTCTCTTCCTGCCCCGATTTCATAACTGGAAACAGATGATTCTGCTCCTCAATATAGGCAAATCCACACTCAGAAAACTCCGGATAATGACTGGCAAACTTCTGTTGAAGCTCTGCCTCTGTCACCTCTGAAACGCCGAAATCCTCCTCCCCATATGTTTCCTGTATCCCAAGATATCCAACCGTAACAGGGAAGGTATACTTTTTCCCGCCTGGAGCATTTCTCTCCATAAATGGAATCAGCAGCTTTTGTTTTTCATCATACTGGAATCTGCAGCCGTCATATTCAGGATGTGCTTCTACCCACAATGCCCTTATCTCATCCAATGACATCTTTGTGTCCAGCCATAAAGACTCCGTACCGGCTGCTACTTCCAATGGGAATTCCAGCTTATCTTCATTCGTAAATTCCTTGTACATAATCTCCGGCCGGATATAGGTTTCTATTCCTTCTTCTTTTTCTTCTACATTCATAACAGAAATTTTGAAGAAGATACCAGCCAGTTCCCTGAATGTGCTGCGGATGTTTTTCTTGAGCGTATCTTCACTCCACGTGCCCGCGGCCTCATCATAAAATACATGACGCAGATGCCCTGCACAAAATGAAACCGGCAGCTTGTAATTTGTTCCCTGCTTCTTTTCCTTCTTTTCTTTTTTTCTTTTTAGGCTTTGCAGATGCCTTCTTTTCATCCTTCAGTTCTTCTTCTGTAATTCCAAAAATATCAAATAGATCCATTCCTGTCCTCCTTCTTTATAATACCCTTAATCAGGGTGCCAATATTTCCCCTGTCGCTCATTACAAGCAGCTTTTCCGGGAATTCCTCTTTTTCTTTTAATTTCTCCAGCACATTGCGCAGATTGTCTGTCTTCCATTTCACCGAGCGCTCCGCAGTAAAATAATCATTGTTGCAGGGACTGTCATAAAACAGAGAGCATACCACATCCAATTTCCTTAATTCCGTAATCTCCGGCAGACTGTTGCTCCCCCAGCACACTTGATGTGACTGCACATTTACATTTCCATACGGAAAATTATATAAAACAGACTTCTCATTCCACTGTGTACCCGTCAATGCATATACCTCCGTTGAACAAACCCGCCCGTGTATAATATGAAAACAGAACAGAAGTGCAGGAAACAGGATTATGTACTTCGTCTCCTCAAACTGTAATGGGATTCTCTGCTTTGAAACTGTCAGCAGCATATGCCCGCTTATTGTCATATCGGATTCCCTCCGGATCGTCCCATCATAATAATTCTGAGGCAGCCTGCCAATTCTGTAGAACACATCCACATTCCTGGCATTTTTCATTGCTTCCAGCAGTCTGTCAACATCCACATACTTTGCACTGCGCGTTTTGTCTCCCCGGATTACTTCTACATGTGCAGCATGATAATAATTACCGCCAAATTTTTCATCATCCAATGTTATAACCGTCTTCATACTCAGTACCTCATATTAAATAGCCCTTCTCATTGCTGTACTGCATCCTGGCATGGATTCCAGTTTAATCACCGGATAATCTTCCTGCAGTTCATTATTTAAGATAGTCCCCAGATGATTTAGCAGATAAACAATATCTTCCAGAGAAGCCTTTTTTAGACATGCTTTATTCCCTGAAACAATTCCCATTACCTGTTTAAAATCATCGTTATCTCTCGGTTCTACTTCCTCCAGTTTATCAATCAGCGCTATCAATTCATTTACTTTTATCATATTCCTTCCTTTCAATGTGCAAATCCACAGTAATTCAGCACATAATCAAACCCAAGCCCATTTTCATACAGCGGGCGCATACAATAGTTGTAAAGTCTATAGTCATCAGACTTCATCCTCTCAAAGCGGTTCGGATGAGGTTCCAGCTGTACCCCCATGCAGCAGTAGACACAGCCGGATCTGTAAACCCCTGTATTTTGGAACACGCCATTGCGGCACTCTATTGTCCCATAGATACTGCAAATGTTGAGATTATTTACGGCAATATACCGTAGGATATCCTGACGGGTCCAAAAACCTAGGGGCTGGGATTTTGGGTGCTTTGCATCATATACATTGCAGCCTGTACGGTTATATTCCCTCTGCCTTCTGTACCCTTCATCCTGTGTGATCCCAATATAGGGAACCCTGCCTGTCTCCTTGTTATATGCATAAATTGGCTGTTTTTTCGTAATATCACAGCACAGTTCGCTGATATCAAAAGGCGCATTTACAAGGAATTTCCACTTTTCGGCCAGCTTTCCAAAACTTCCTCTTTCGTCTCCGTTCAGAAGATAATTTCGATAACGGGCGCTTAGGTTGCCATGCCGCAGCTTTCTAATCTTTGCTTCCGTCTCTTTACTGACCAGCGGGTATCCATGCACTTCCAGCACTTCCTTGAATGACATCTTTGGCCTCAGAACAGTCACATTATCATATAAAGAAACAAATCTGACGATTTCCGGATACTCAAGCCCAGTATTCACAAATACCAACGGAACATCCCCGACCGTTTTTCTGACAAGATCAACAAGTACCGTTGAATCCATCCCGCCTGAAAAAGATACATAGACGTCACCCTCGTGGAAATCATACCAGTCCTCAATTCGTCTCCTGGAGAGGATAAGCTTTTCTTCAAAAGGAAGATACTTTCTCTGGGCAAACTGCCATTCATTCAGTTTCAGTTCATTGTCCATTATAAACATCTTATCCGCCCTCTCCTATAAAGCCATAATCAATCTCTTCTCCTGCCAGGTATAGGATAAAAACTGCGACTTCATATAAGAAAAAGTCCTGAGAAATGCTTTTTTCCTTCATTCCATCAGAACTTTTTCCTGTATTTGCTGCCTGTCTCTTTTTGAATCTGGCCAGCCACCTCCGGGCGGTTTTTACCGCATGATCCTTATTCCCGATAATCCTGCCGTTCTCCAGTCTTGCCTCTTCCAAAGTAACTGTCTCTGCTGTGTCAAATTCATAATTCCCTATATTCAGTTTGTTTTGGAAATATTTTAATGCCTGATACGAAACATGCAGATTTTTTATCACTGCACTTACCACGTATTCGTTAAATATTTCCCCGTCCTCGATCATTTCCGCATAACGGAATGCGTCCGCGGAATAGGCATAATAGAATCCCAGCGACATATGATAGTTATAATCATCATTTCCCGCTGACATCCCATGAGACCTTAGAAATTCCTGGACATCTGTATCCTCCTTCTTCTTCACTCGATCTGCCATTTCTTTCTCTTTGTTGTACGCATAACAACTTCCTTCCTATTCTGTCAAGCCTAAATTTATTGATTTTATAGGCTTTGACGATTTTATTTACCTCAAAAACAGAGCCAGGAGTGATGGATATCGTTGTATCATGTACCGAACAGCTGATAAATGGGTATAGTTTTTAAAGCATCCCTTTTGGTTCGCTTTATAAAGGCTATTTTCCCTCTGATCAACTATGATGATGAACCTTCCGTGTCTAAGGGGATCGTGTCCCAACTTCCTTCGTCCCATCTACCATACACTGAGTGCCGGCCAAGCTCCTAAACGGGGTCATGCCCCACGGAAAAAAACGATGCCGGCTACAGCTCTTGTTTTTCTGTTTGATTGTTACTAACCTGCATTCACCTGTCATGGTACTGACTTAATCAGTGGACGCTATACCACTACAGACTCTTGTTGGTTTTTGGCTGATGCAGTCCCTTTCAGTCTCCATCGTTTACGGGTTTCTCTTCCAGAACCCTGTCCAGTCTCCAATGCTTATGATCAGTGACTCGACAGAGTTCTGGAGTGTATTGCTCATTTTTATTTCTTATGCCGCCATCTGGGCCGGTGCAGCTTCCGGGCGTTTGATATCCTTCAACATTTTTTGCGGATCATATGTTGCCCCCGTCTTCAGGATTGTGTAGATCACCCTTAGTATCTTGCAGGCTATCACAATCAGTGACTGCATCTTTTTTAGCGGATTCCTGGCCCGTGTTGTGTAGTACACATGCAATTGTTTAAATTCTTCTGCATGTGAAACCGCTGATTTTGCCGCCTGGAACAGCCAGTACCGGAGCCGTTTGCGTCCTCTGTGACTGATTTTTGTCTGTCCCCTGTGCTTACCTGAGCTGCATGCCACAAGACCCATTCCACTTAACTTCTGGATTTCTTTTACGTCATCAAATCTGCTGATATCCCCCATTTCTGCCACAATCCCGGCTAAAATGTTCTCACCCACACCTTTGATTTCCAGAATATTTTCTGCATAAGGTATTTCCTTACATTTCTTATGTAAGGTACTTTCTATCCGGGCAAGCTGTTCATCCAGCTTCATGATCTGTTCTGAAAACCACTTCACTGTCTCACGGCCAACACTGGTTCCATCTTCCAATCCCACGCTTTTCTCTGCATGGTTCACGATTTTACCGGCCCTGCTATAACCGCGTCCTCTTAGCTTCGCATCATGCCAGATGTTTCTCAGCCCTTCTGTTCCCAGTGCTGCAATCTCAGACGGGATGCAGGATACTTTCAGTACTTCCAATGCGAATGCACCATCGATTTTTCCAAATGCATCCATGTATTCCGGAAAATAGATCTTAAGTTCTCTGTGAAGACGGTTGATATTTCTGATTCGGTCTTCTGTAAGCTGGTCTCTGAACATCGAGAGTCTTCTCATATCTGCGTAGATTTTTTCCGGAAGATAAGGCATCCCATAATTACCGTCTTTTACAAGATTTGCAATTAGTTTCGGATCCTTTCTGTCATCCTTGTGCTGACTGTTATCCTCGATTTCCTTGCTCTGCTTTACAGCATATGGATTGACCTGAACAACGCTGATTCCTTTCGAAATCATCCATGCAGCTAATGCAAACCAGTAGTGCCCTGTCGGTTCAAGACCCAGGACGATCTGTCTTTTTTCATTCTGCGCCGCATGTTTCAGCATCCATGCTTTCGCATTCTCAAAACCTTCTGCCGTGTTACTGAATTCAAATGCCCCTTTGCCCAGTTCCCTTCCCCTGATGTCGATTGCTCTTATATAATGGGTTTCACTGCCTATATCGCATCCAACTATAAGCATGTCATCTGTAATGAAGGAAAGTTTGTCATTCTTGGAAAATTTACCATTTGTTTCCAGTTCTCTCCATGTATACGATTTTAATTCTTTTTCAACACCTTCCATTCTCTTTCTAAGTTCTTCTTTTGACAAAAGAAGATTTGCCTGGTTTTCTACATTTACTTGCTTTTTTGTTTGATTTGCCTTAACATTCATCTTAGATACCTCTTGTGTTTTTGGATTTTACCAACTGGCTGGTCAGTAATAATCCAACTATATACGAGGTATCTTTTTTTATCAACTCCCTTTACACTTTATATTATACAGGAAGCTCCTAAAATTTTTCTACCAATTTTTTCCAACTAATCACAGTATTGTCGAATTCATTATCCATTATACAAAAATGGATGTGTCGAATAATCTGTGATGATTTACACAGATTATTTTACACACCCCTTCCTCCTGTACGCCATTCCCAAGCCGCTTGATCCAATCGTCCTTCCTGTACTGGGTACAAAAGATGGTTGATGTGGTATCAGAGCGGCGCTCCATACTCATATATCCAGCAAGCTATATACATACATCCTATCTATGTTATCTCGCCTATACCATGCCATCCATGCCATACTTTACACACTGTCTTGCATACCTTTACAACGCCCTTTGAAAGCTCTTTAAACGCTCATACAAGCCCATATAGCCATCAAAGCACACAATACCAGATCTAACATCACAAACCCTTATTGCCTTATACGTCCTTATATGAGTCTTATATACGTCTTACAGGCAGGTTTTCCCTGATCAGCATCCACGGCACTATATTTTACTGCAAAACTGACATAAGAGATAGCTTACATTGTTGTAGAGTTGATACCAGTCAATAACCTACAAAAAGTACTTTGACAATTGAATAAAGGCTTTACACTACAATTACCGATTGATATAATAAAAGTACCAAGTAAACGGCACTTATAAAGGTGGTGAGGATATGACAGGTAAAGAAGTAGTTAATCTTATCCGTAAATTGAAAGAAAAGGGTATGAGTAGTGATGAAATACTAGCGATTATAGAGTACGTCGAGACTCACGATCCGAAAGAGCAAGAGTAATCATAAATGGTGTAAAGTCTTTATTCAGTTGTTAAGGGCTTTACACCTTTTTAATATAAAGAAGGTCCGGACACGATGATATTTACAAGCAACAAAGGATCCGATAAATGGGGCGAGTTCTTCAATGAAGATTCCGTACTGCTGTGTGTCCGACGCTAACATCTTGAAATAATGATATTTTGAGACTTTTTCTTTTTTTAAATTTAAACTCCCGGAGACCTCCAATACAGAGGGTTCCGGGAGTTCTCTAGGATCAATAGTCTTGTCCGCTAGTCTTGTCTGATATGTTCGGTATGCAGGAGCATGTGAGCCTTATGTGAATTCGGTTTCTCGAAGAATTCTTCATACATTTTAAGAATGTCCGGATTCTCGTGGGAGAAGCGCAGTTCCATATTCTCATCCAGCTCATACAGATTCTTGCCTCTTTCAAACGCCAGCTCCTCGCCGTCGTGGATCGGCTGGCCGCCGCCTCCTACGCAGCCACCGGGACAGGCCATGACCTCTACGAAGTCATAGTGCACTTCCCCAGACTCGATCTTGTTAAGAAGGGCCCTCGTGTTGCCAAGTCCGCTGACTACTGCAGTCCTGACTTTAATGTCGTCGATGGCGAATTCCGCCTCCTGAACGCCGTTATTTTCATTGAATCCGCTGCTTCGTACCGCCTTGAATGCATCAGCCGGAGGATTCTCCTTCTTGATGATATAGTAGGCGCTTCGGAGGGCCGCCTCCATAACGCCGCCCGTAGCGCCGAAGATCACGCCGGCTCCGGTACCGTCATGCATCGGACGGTCGCTCTCGATATCCTCAAGCGTCTCAGGACGGATGTGTGCGGAGCGGATCATCTTAACCAATTCTCTGGTGGTGATGACCACATCGATATCGTGTCCGGCATATTCTTCATAGAACAGTTCCATCTCGCGCTCGGCTTTTTTTGCTACGCAAGGCATTACGGATATGGTAAATATCTTGTCGGGGCTTACTCCAAGCTTCTGTGCAAAATATGTCTTCATCGCCGCTCCGAACATCTGCTGCGGAGATTTGGCTGTGGACAGATATTTCACAAGGTGAGGGAACTGGCTCTTGATGAAACGGATCCATCCAGGACAGCAGGATGTGAACATAGGCCGGTCTTTAAGCTCTCCGTCTGTGAAGCGGGAAACGAATTCGTGCCCTTCCTCCATGATGGTGAGGTCTGCTGAAAATACGGTATCGAATACATAATCGACACCCATCCTCTTGAGTGCGTCCATGATCTTGCCGATGGTAGCTTTTTCCGGTGCAAGGCCGATCTGCTCACCCCATGCGGCGCGGACGGCCGGGGCAACCTGTGCGACAACGATCTTATCCTTATCGGCAAGAGCTTTCCATACTTTGCCGGTGTCGCTTCGCTCATGGAGTGCGCCTACCGGGCAATGGGTGATACACTGTCCGCATAAGGAACAGTCAGACTCTTCGATGGTCTTATGGCCGGCTACATTGACTGTAGTGCGGGAGCCGGTTCCTTCCAGATCCCAGATATTCAACCCCTGTACCTTGTCGCAGACCTGAATACAGCGCATACATTTGATACATTTGGCTGAGTCGCGGATAAGCGGGAAATGTTTGTCCCAAGGCTGATGCTCCAGCTCTCGTTTGAACGGGATCTCCAGAATATCCAGGTCATTGGCAATCTTCTGGAGACTGCAGTTGCCGCTTCTTGGGCAGGTGACGCACAGGCAGTCATGCTGCGACAGGATAAGCTCTACCGTGTTCCGTCGGTGGTTTCTTACCTTCGGACTGTTCGTATAGACGACCATGCCTTCTTCGGCTACATTGTTACATGCGGTGATCAGCCGTTCTTTTCCTTCTAGTTCTACGACACACACACGGCAGGCTGCGATCTCATTGATTCCTTTCAGATAGCAAAGGCTTGGAATCGTGATTCCGTTCTGATCGGCAGCTTCCATGATTGTGGTATTTTCTTTTACTGAAATCTGTTTTCCGTCTATTGTAAGATTTACCATAATTTCTCTCTGCCTCCTTTGAATATTCCATATCCGAAATGATCGCACCGTAAGCAGCGGTTTGCTTCCTGTATTGCTTCTTTCTCTGTCATGCAGTTTTCCACACCTTCAAAGTCGCAGACTCTGATTCCGGCTTCGCGTTCCGTAAGATTGACGCGGCCGCACGGAGTTCTGTCGTCGATATTCGGGATCGGTACTTCAACATCACTGGTGATAATATGATGATAACCAAGATATTCATCAATATTTGCCGCGACCACCTTCGCTCCGGCGATCGCTTTGATCACGGTGGCAGGGCCGCTTGCACTGTCTCCTCCGGCAAATACACCCGGCATGTCCTTAAAGGCTCCGGTGCTGGTGGTGACAATCTTGCCGCGGGCTACCGGAACTCCGGCGTCCTCGAAATGTTTCGTCTCAATATTCTGGCCGATCGCAATGATCAGAACGTCGCATGGGATATAGATATTCTCTTCTCCGGTAGGCCGGATGCTTGCGCGTCCGTCTCGGATCGCGCTTACCATCTGCGGAGTCACATAGATGCCTTTTACATGGTTATTCTCGTCTACGTCAATGGAAGCAGGGGCTTTTAGTGTCTGCATCTCGATACCTTCAGCGATCGCTCCTTCGATCTCATCGTAGAGGGCCGTCATATCTGCAATCCTTCTGCGGTAAACGATGCTGACCTTCTTAGCGCCCAGACGCTTGGCGGTACGCACGGCATCCATGGATACGTTGCCGCCTCCGATCACGGCGACTTCCTTGCCGGTCAGGTCCATAATCTTGTTCATTCCCACATCTCTTAAGAATTCTACTGCGGGAAGTACGCCAGCGGCATCTTCACCTTCTATTCCCAATTTCTTGTCGGTGCTCGCGCCGACGGCGATGAGTACCGCGTCATACTCCTTCTGGATCTCCTGGATCGTAATGTCTGTTCCGACCTTCACCCCGTATCTGACTTCTACGCCGGTCTTTAAGATGCTGTTGATATCGTCGTCCAGCCGGTCTTTCGGCAGCCGGTAATTAGGGATACCGTAGCGCAGCATTCCCCCAAGCTTCGGAAGCATCTCGTATACGGTGGTCTGATGTCCCATAAGCTGCAGATAATAAGCTGCGCTTAAGCCGCACGGGCCGCCGCCCAGAACCGCCACCTTCTTGCCGGTGCTCGCGGCACATGCCGGAGGTTCGACCTCTCCTGCGAAATCTGCCGCCACGCGCTTAAGGCCGCGGATGTTGATGGCATCGTCTACCATATTTCTGCGGCATCTTGCCTCGCAGGGGTGCTCGCAGATGAAGCCGCAGGTTGTAGGGAACGGATTGTCCTTGCGGATCAGGCGTATAGCATCCGCGTACCTTCCGTCCCTGACCAGCGCGATATAACCCGGGATATCCACACGGGCGGGGCACAAGGATACACAGGGTACCGGCTGGCTGTATGTACAGATACATCGTCCTCTCTCAATATGTTCAATGTAGTCGTCCCGGTATCCGATCAGTCCCTTATACACCATATTGGCAGCCTCATAACCGATCGCGCAGTCTGCGGACTCCATAACGGACACGGCTGTCTTCTCCATAATATCCAGGGTTTCCATGGTTGCTTTCCCGTCAAGGACATCCTTGATCAAGTGGTTAAGCTGGCCAAGCCCGATTCGGCACGGCACACATTTGCCGCAGGTCTGTGCATGACATAACTCCAAAAATGCCCTCGCCATATCTACCGGGCATAATCCCGGCGGACTGGATTCGATCCGACGTTCCAAATCTTTGTAAAGACCTTCTATCACGATGTCAGCCCGGCTTGGAGAGTCAATCTCTAATCTACTCATTTTACGTTCATTCCTCCTTTTTGTATAAAATATTATGAATAATTACAATTATTATAACATTTGTTTGAGGATTTGTAAGTAGTTTTATATTAAAAAGCATTCTCAAAATCAAGAAATATTGGTATAATGTTACATAATTAAAAAGATTCTATTATTACGGAGTTTATAAGCATGGATATGATTTTGGGAGCTTAATGGGACGCATCCGAAGAGAAGGAAGAAAAATGCTGGAGCTGCAGCGCGCAGTAAGGCGCATACTCAGCAGGAGCAAAAGCCGCCTGCCGCCAGGAAAATCTCTGGGGCAGGTTCAGACTAAGATATTGGTATATAGTCAGGTGCAGTTAAATTCATAACTGCACCTGATACTTATCAGCCATTAAAAATATTAATTCAACCGCCCGTATCTCTTCGTGACCGTGCGTATCTCTTCCTTCAATTCTTCCGTCAGATCTTCCTTCTTAAGCCGCCATCTCCAGTTATTTCCAACCGTGGAAGGCTTATTCATCCGGCAGCTGTTGTCAAGCCCCATGTAATCCTGGATAGGAATGATACAGGTCTTGGCGTTGCTCCGCATTACCAGGGAGATGAAGGACTTGTATAACTGGTCCTTGGGAGTATAGTGGTCGCACATGTAATCCCTTGCTGCCTTCTGTTCCTCCGGCGTAATGGTATCAAACCATCCAACGATCGTCTCATTGTCATGGGTTCCGGTATATGCGACACTGTTCTCCGGATAATTATGGGGCAGATAGTCGTTGGCAGAGCCGGTATCTCTTGAGTCAAAAGCGAATTCCAGGACTTTCATCCCCGGGAAGCCGGTCTCGCGGACCAGCCAGCGGACGGAATCCGTCACGTAGCCAAGATCCTCGGCGATCACCTCATGACGGCCCAGATGCTGCTCCATGCACTGGAACAGTTCGATGCCGGGACCCTTCTCCCAGTGTCCGTTGGCTGCCGTCTTCTCTCCGTATGGAATAGAGTAATATTCATCGAATCCCCGGAAATGATCGATCCTAAGTACATCATACATCTGGAAGCAGTATGCCAGACGGGAGATCCACCATTCATAATTGGTATCACGGTGATATTCCCAGCGGTAGAGCGGATTGCCCCAGAGCTGACCGTCGGCAGAGAATCCGTCCGGCGGGCAGCCTGCCACTGCGAGAGGTACATTCTGTTCATCTAACTGGAACAGCTCTGGGTGGGCCCAGGTGTCCGCGCTGTCCATCGCCACATAGATGGGGATATCTCCGATCAGGCGGATCCCCTTCTGGTTGGCGTAAGCCTTGAGCGCGCTCCATTGCTCATGGAACTTGAACTGCATATATTGATGGAATTCAACATATGGAAACAATTCGTTATAATACTCTGTCATGGCGTGAGCCTTACGCAGCCGGATATCTTCGGGCCACTGGTCCCAGGAAACGTTATTGTACTGTTCCTTGATCGCCATGAACAGGGCATAATCGGTAAGCCACCATTTGTTCTTCCTCACAAAATGCTGGTAGTCATGGTTCTCGGTGATCCAGCTTCTCTGGTAAGCCTTGTAGAGAAGGGTGTAGCGTGCTTTGTAGAGCTTCTCGTAATCTACGGCGCCGGGTTCGCTGCCAAAATCTGCCGCTTCGCATTCCTCCTTATGCAGTACGCCTTCATCAACCAGCGCTTCCAGGTTGATGAAATAAGGATTGCCAGCGAAGGTAGAAAAAGACTGGTAAGGGGAATCGCCGTAACTGGTAGGGCCAAGGGGAAGGATCTGCCAGTAGGACTGTCCGGCTTCCTTGAGCCAGTCGATGAAGTCATATGCACTCTGAGTAAAACCGCCGATACCGTATTGGGACGGCAGACTGGTGATGGGGAGTAGGATCCCTGCTGTTCGTTTCATATATGTTACCTCCTATATCCTGCAGCGGACGAAATCTGTCTTCTGCATCGAATCTCTCTAGTAATAATTTACCTCTTTTTGGGGAAAAGTGCAATCGGATTTTGATGTTGTTGCAGTAAATGTTTTATGATATAATTTTAATGGATTTGAACACGAAGAATCGTTACGGAGGTGTTATATGATAACGATCAAGGATATGGCTGATATGTTGGGGATCAGCACGACGACAGTGTCGAATGTTATTCATGGGAAGACGAGCGAGGTCTCCCAGAAGACGGTGGAAAAGGTGGAGAAATTACTTAAAGAGTACGACTATGTACCGAACAACAGCGCAAGAAGTCTGACGCAGAAGTGTTCGAAGATCATAGGTGTCTCTCTGAAGGGCAGGAAGGACCAGTATGACAACATCATAGCAGATCCTTTCTTCAGTGTCCTGCTTGGGGCAATCGAATCAGAGATTCGCCGCAGGGGATATTTCATGATGATCTATACTTCAGACGATATCTCAGAGCTGATCAGGAACATTCTGACATGGAATGCAGACGGGTTGATTTTGCTTGGGATCCTGCATGACGATTTTGTCAAGATCAAGAGCAGGTATAAGAACCCGATCGTTCTGATAGACAGCTATGCGCCAAGAGACATTATGAATTATGTGAATGTGGGGCTTGAAGACGAGAAGGGGGCTTATGAGATGACCGTCCACCTTCTCGAACGCGGACACAGAAGGATCGCATTTCTGGCGGATAATATGGAAGGCGTAGATTATATCCGTTATATCGGACACCAGAAGGCTCTGGCCAGGTATGGACTCAAGGCAGATTCCAAAGATCTGCTGATCATCCGTGCCGAGATGATGGAGAGAGAGGCCAGTATGGAGGAGTTGTTCTATCTGTCCAGGAATTATACAGTCTTCATGTGCTGTTCGGATTACTGGGCGGTCTTGCTGATGAGTTATTTCAGCGACCGGGGAGTGAGGATCCCAGAGGATCTGTCATTTACAGGGTTTGACGACGTGCTACTCTCAAGGATCATTCGGCCTGCGCTCACAACGGTCCGCCAGGATCCTGCGAAGCGGGGACGCCTTGCGGTAGATACTTTGATCAAGATGATACAGGAGGAAGAGATTCCAGAGTGGGATGTGAAGCTGCCTGTTGAGCTTGTAGTGAGGGACAGCGTGAAGACCATCTCGGCGTATGGGAATCCGGAACACAGCATGGAGCCTGGACGCGGCATAGACGACGGTGTAGACGAATAGAAGAGAAAGAACTTACAGGTAGGGACCTGCAGGCGGAGAGGATATAGATCATTTCCGTCTGCAGGTTTTTTGGTTAAGTATACTTTTGCGCATAAGCGAAAGTATTGTGATTTTGCATAATAAACTTAGAAAAAACTGTATAATATAAATAAAAATATGTCTTTAGACATATTTTTTTAAAACTTATGCGCAAAAGATATTGCAATATTATAAAATAAATGCTAATATATATAATAAGATACCTTATGCGCAAAAGGTTAAAAAATTATAACTGTGGAGGACGAAATGAAAAGGAAAGTTATTGCAGCATTAATGGCAGCAACAATGGTATTAGGTTTGGCGGCATGTGGTTCATCAGGCGGAGATTCCGGTGACGGCGGCTCAGGCGGTTCTTCATCTGGTTCAGACGGGAATACGATCCGTCTGGTTAATGGTAAGATCGAGATAGACGGCACTTTGAAGAAGCTGGCTGAGATGTACAAGGAAGAGACGGGTGTGACGGTAGAGATCGAGTCTATGGGCGGCGGCGTTGATATCCAGGGAACCATCAAGGGTTATTATCAGGCTGGCAATATGCCGGATATTTTTGTCAATGCACTTGGACCTGAGTTCAAGAACTGGTCCGGAATGCTGGTAGATATGAGCGATGAGAAATGGGCTTCTGACACAGATAACGCGTACGTGGACGAAGAAGAAGGAACCATCGGATATCCTTACACTGTAGAGGGAATTGGACTGGCTTATAATAAGGACATCATTGAGAAGGCCGAGATCGACCCTGCAACGCTTACAGATACGGCGAAGCTTGAAGAAGCATTCAAGACTCTTGATTCTAAGAAAGACGAGCTTGGACTTGAGGCAGTGGTAGGATACTGTGCAGAACCTACGAATCTCTATTGGTCAACAGGGCAGCATGTGTTTGCTAATTATCTGGATGCAGGCCTGGAGCGTGATGACACGACTTATATTGATCTTCTGAATGACGGCGGGAAGTTCGATGAAGAGCGTCTTACTGATTTTGCAGAGTATGTAGGCGTCCTGAATGAGTATTCAGATCCGGCGTTACTGGTTTCCGGTACATACGATCAGCAGATCCTGAATTTCGCATCCGGTAAATATGCTTTCGTTACACAGGGTTCCTGGATCGGAGCTACCATGACTACAGATGACAAGGATGCATATGATGCGGCAGGTAATTTCGAGGTTGGAATGATTCCTTATGCGTTCCAGGACGGTATTGATACGATCCTCACAAATTCACCTTCCTGGTGGTCCATCTATTCCGAGGGTAATGTAGATGCGGCAAAGGCATTCTTACAGTGGATGTCGGAGGATACGGCTCAGAAGGTACTGGTTGAGGAAGCCGGTTTCATCAGTCCGTTTAAATCCTGCACCTACGTTGCGTCAGATCCGTTTGCGCAGGCAATGGTAGATTATATTTCAGCAGAGAAGACTTCATCCTGGCATTGGCTTGATATGAAGGAAGGCTATGCAATGAACTACACAGGTCAGGTATTTGCAGACTATGCTTCAGGGGCTCTGGACACAGAAGGCTTTATAAAGACAATCCAGCAGGTTAGTGAGGCTTGCTACGCGAACTAATTTTACGAGGGTGAACCTTGGAATTAGACCACTATTTAAGAGGTGGACGGCAGCGGCGGCTGCCGTCCTTTTTGATAAAAAATGAGAGAGAGGAGCTGTAACAATGGCTGAAAACTCAAATAAAACGAAACTGTTGTCCTATGTTCTTCTTGCTGCCGGAATTGCCGGCTTGGCGTTCGCGCTGGTTTTAGATTTCAGCGGCAGCAGCGCCGGCTTCAGAGGGCCTCTTCTGGTAGCCGGAGCAATCGTATTCCTAGTCGGTCTGTATTTCTTCCCGACCGTAGAACATCACCGCAGTATTATTAATTTTATATTCCTGTTTCCGCTGTTATTTACATTTGCCGTGACGGTATTGATTCCGCTGGCGCTTGGTATTGTATATTCATTCACAGACTGGAATGGAATCCGGCTGACAGGATTTGTGGGATTCAGCAATTACGCGACCATGTTCAAGGATCCTTCTTTTGTATGGTCCGTGCTGCTTACATTTTTATTTGTTATATTTAACATGGTATTGATCAATGTGATTGGTTTCATGCTTGCCCTGCTCTGTACGTCGAAGATGAGAGGGATCAACTTCTTCCGGGCATCTTATTTCCTCCCGAACCTGATCGGCGGTATCGTACTTGGTTATATCTGGCAGTTCGTGTTCAACAATGTGCTGATCCAGATCACATCCAAGTGGGGAATGATGAACTCGATTCTGGCAAATACGAAGACAGCGTTCGCCGCTATCGTAGTCGTATATATCTGGCAGTATGCCGGCTATATCATGCTGATCTATGTGACGGGACTTACGACCGTTCCTAAGGACGTGCTGGAAGCATCACAGATCGACGGGGCAAATGCGCTGACGACGCTGTTCAAGATCAAGATTCCGATGATCGCTTCTACAGTTACGATCTGTACATTCCTGACACTGACATCAGCGTTCAAGCAGTTTGACGTGAATATGGCGCTGACCAACGGTACCGGATCTGTAGCAGATTTCATGGGAAGTTATCTGACCAACGGTACACAGATGCTCGCCCTTAATATCTATAATACGGCGATCACGAAGAACAGTTATGCACTTGGACAGGCGAAAGCCGTTCTGTTCTTCATCATTCTGGCAAGTGTATCGATCATTCAGGTTCGTATATCCAACAGCAAGGAGGTGGAATTGTAATGAAAATGAAGAAATCCAGCAAAATAATCTTTACAATTCTTGGCACAATAGTTGCAGTTTACACACTGTTCCCGTTCTATCTGGTTGTGCTGAATACCTTTAAGAATGCCAACGGCATCGTATCCAATCCGGTAGGCTTTGGCGGGGTAAGCTTTTCACAGTTGATGGCGAATATTTCTGCCGTAGTGAACAACTCCAACTTTAACTTCTGGTATGCATTCGGAACATCAGTGATCATTACGGTGCTGTCTCTGGTATTACTGGCGCTTTTCGGCGGCATGGCAGCGTGGGTGATCTGCCGGAATAAGACCAAATGGTCCACGGCTATCTATATGGTATTCATTGCATCCATGATCATTCCGTTCCAGGTTGTTATGCTTCCTCTGATCTCTACATTCCGTGATGTGAGCCAGTTCATAGGGATCTCTATGCTGCAGTCCATCCCGGGTATTGTGTTCGCATACTGCGGATTCGGAGGAGCTATGACGGTATTCATCCTGACAGGTTTTATCAAGGGTATCCCTTATGAGCTTGAAGAGGCGGCGGCTATCGACGGCTGCTCTCCGGAAGGAACATTTTTCCGAATCATCTTCCCGCTTCTGACACCGGTCATCACGACGGTCACCATATTGAATGGTATGTGGATCTGGAACGACTACCTGCTGCCTTCACTGATGCTTGGACAGAACGGCAAGGTCAAGACTCTTCCGGTTGCAGTGCAGGCTTTCGTGGGTTCCTATGTAAAACAGTGGGATCTGATCCTGACGGCGGCGCTTCTGGCTATTGTTCCGATGATCGTGATCTTCCTGGTTGCACAGAAGCAGATCATGAATGGAATGGTAGAAGGTGCGATCAAGTAAATATTTCATATGGAAGGAGTCTGCGATGAGTTTGTTTGATATGAATGGCCCTTTGATGTACAATTTGGGGAAATTAGCGAATATATTCCTGTGTAATGTGTTGTTCTGCCTGTTTTCCCTGCCGCTTTTTACGATCGGGGCGGCGTTGTCGGCATTATTTGCCTGTATGCAGGCGATTTGGGACGAAGACGAGGACGACATTATCGCGAAGCAGTATTGGAATGCATTTAAGCAGAATTTCAGACAGGGGACGGCGATCTGGATGATCTGTCTGTTGGCGGCCGCTTTCCTTGGAATCTATTACTTTATTGTAACCAGCATGACGGGAACGATGGGAAGAGTATACCGAATCAGCTTCTTCATGATGTGCGTGATCTTCCTGTTCGGATTCCAGTATCTTTTCCCGCTGCAGGCAAGATATAGAAACAGTGTGAGAAATACCTTGAAAAATGCATGGCTTCTAAGTATCGCGGCGCTGCCGTGGACTGTGCTCAGTATCCTGCTTACGGCGGGTGCTGTGTATCTGTCCTTCTTCATGAATCCAAACGGCGTAAGCCTTGCAGTGTTCCTGTGGGGGACATTGGGATTCGGGATCGTAGCATATCTGAACAGTATCTTCTTTAATAAGGCATTTCAGATGATCGATCCGGAGAAGTTAGAGGCGGCCCATGAAGCTCCCAGTGAGGCGCTGTTCATTGACGAGGAGCATGCAGGCTTCTTCTGAATAGAAGACTAAAATAACTTGGAGGAGAATGATTATGGCTTCGATCAGTTTTAAAAATGTAACAAAGACTTATGATGGAGCGGCATCTCCGGTTGTCCCGAATCTGAACCTGGAGATCAAGGATAAGGAATTCATTATCCTGGTAGGCCCGTCGGGATGCGGGAAGTCCACCACTCTGCGTATGATCGCGGGGCTTGAGACCATCACGGAAGGTGAAGTATATATCGGCGACCGGCTTGTGAACAAGGTACCGCCAAAGGACCGCGACATTGCGATGGTGTTCCAGAATTATGCGCTCTATCCGCATATGAATGTGTATAAGAATATTTCTTTCGGTCTGAATCTGCGCAAAGAAGATAAGGCTGAGATTGACCGCCGCGTACACGAGGCGGCGAAGATCCTGGACCTTGAGCATCTTCTGACCCGCAAACCAAAGGAGCTCTCAGGCGGTCAGCGCCAGAGGGTGGCGCTTGGACGTGCAATGGTCCGCAACCCGGCTGTGTTCCTTCTGGATGAGCCGTTGTCCAATCTGGATGCCAAGCTTCGTGCTTCCATGAGAACGGAGATCGCCAAGCTTCATCAGAAGTTAGATATTACCTTCGTGTATGTTACCCATGACCAGACGGAGGCTATGACGATGGGCGACCGGATCGTGGTTATGAAGGAAGGGATCGTCCAGCAGTTTGATACGCCGCAGGTTCTCTATGATACGCCGGACAATCTGTTTGTTGCCGGATTTATCGGAAGCCCGCAGATGAATTTCATGGATGCGCAGATCGTACAGGAGGGAAGTAACCTCTATGCGGTTGTTAAGAATAATAAGCTTCTGGTACCGGATTTCAAGAAGAAGGCTCTTGCGCCTTATGCCGGGAAATCTGTGATCATGGGACTTCGTCTGGAGGATTTTCTTCCGAAGGAGAAGATGACGAAGGATAATACGCTGAATGCGGAGATGAATTTCAGCGAATTGATGGGAGCGGATTACCATCTGCATCTGACGGTAGAGAATATTCCGGTGACCGTGAAGATCCCGTCATCGGAGAAACCGCTTGAGAAAGGGGCTGCTAAGATCGCTGCCAATATGGAGAAAGCACATTTCTTCGATAAGGAGACAGAGAAGGCGATCTGTCATTAGCGAAAGATAGCTGGTAAGCTGTTACACGAATGTAAGTAAAGAGGTAGATAAAATGGTTGAATGGTTAAAAAATGCAGTATTCTATGAGATCTATCCGCAGTCTTTCGCGGATACGAATGCGGACGGAATCGGGGATATCCAGGGGATTATCGATCATCTGGGTTATATTGCTGAGCTTGGATGTAATGCGATCTGGCTGAACCCCTGCTTTGAGTCGCCGTTTTTGGACGCGGGATATGATGTATCTGATTATATGAAGGTGGCTCCCCGCTATGGAACCAATGCAGATCTTAAGAGGTTATTTGATGAGATCCATAAGAGGGATATGCATGTGTTGTTGGATCTGGTTCCGGGGCATACGTCCTGGGAGCATGAGTGGTTCAAGGAATCTTTAAAACCGGAGAAGAACTCCTGCTCAGGCCGGTACGTGTGGACGGACGATGCATGGACGGAATTCGAAGGAGATGAGAACATCCGGGGATTCCTTCGGGGAATGAGCCAGAGGAACGGCTGTGTGGCGGTGAATTTCTATGCGCATCAGCCATGTTTGAATTACGGATGCTATAAGGTAGAGAATCCGCACTGGCAGCAGCCTATGGATTCGGAGGATGCGCTGGCAACCCGCGAGGCAATCAAGGATGTGATGCGGTTCTGGCTTAAGATGGGCTGTGACGGATTCCGTGTGGATATGGCGGGCTCTCTTGTGAAGAACGATCCCGAGCAGGAAGGTACGATTGCACTGTGGAGCGATTTCCGTGATTTCCTGGATAAGGAATTTCCGGAGGCGGCTATGATCTCCGAGTGGGGACAGCCGGATAGGTCCTTAAGGTCCGGATATCACATGGATTTCATGCTCCACTTCGGACCGAGCCACTATACGGATCTGTACCATGCGGATAATCCGTATTTCTCCCGTGAGGGGAAGGGTAATGCGAAGGCATTCATCGATTATTATAAGAAATGCTATGAGCCGACCAACGGCAGAGGTATGATCTGTATGCCGTCCGGCAATCATGATATGGAGCGTCTCACCAACTGGCTAGACGATGGAGAGGTGAAGATCGTATTCGCGTTCATCCTGTCGCTGCCGGGTGCGCCGTTCATCTATTATGGAGACGAACTTGGCATGAAGTATCTCAAGGATGTGGTGTCTGTGGAAGGCGGCTATATCCGTACAGGATCCCGTTCGCCGATGCAGTGGAACGGCGGACTGAATGCCGGATTCTCTGAGGCGAAGGCAGATGAGCTGTATATTCCGATCGATCCGGATGAGAACCGTCCGACGGCCGAGAATCAGATGGCAGACCCCGATTCTGTGTACCATGAGGTGAAGAAGCTGATCGGCATCCGCCAGGCAACGAAGGTATTGCAGAGCGAGGCGAAGGTGGAATTCGTCTACTGCGAGGAGAATGCATATCCTCTGGCGTACAAGAGGTATAATGACGAGGAATCAGTGCTGATCGTCGTCAATCCGTCCGGGAAGGACGCAAGCTTCGCTTACGATGGGAAATTAGGCGAGGTGATTTATCAGAACGGCGGGGATGTTATGCTTGAAGACGGAGTGTTAAGGATTCCGGGGGCGACGGCTGTATTTGTAAGAGAAGAGAAATAGGTTTGTGGGAATAAGGGCTTCCGGACACGTGCGGTGTGTTCAGGAGCCCTTGCTTTATGATTCCATAGCATATGATATTTAGCAGTTTTTCTTATAACATGCAATTGCGTATTTGTGAATTGTCTGCATTCCATCTTGTTGTAGCACTTCAATGACTGTATTGAATTATACACGTGAAACAGGTATAATAAAATCATGATAGAAAACAGGGGGTGCAGAGTTTGGCAAGGATAGTAGGAATCGGGCATCAGGATTTCGGGCAGATGATTTCCAGCGACAATTTTTATATCGATAAAACCTTATTTATCAAAGAATGGTGGGAAAATAACGATGCAGTGACTCTGATTACTCGTCCAAGACGTTTCGGAAAAACATTAAATATGAGTATGCTGGAATATTTCTTTTCCATAGAATATGCAGGACGGAAGGATTTATTTGAGGATTTGTTCATATGGGAAGAAGAAAAGTACCGGAAGCTGCAGGGGTCTTATCCGGTAATATTCATAAGCTTTGCGGATATAAAAGAAAGTACTTTTGCGGATGCAAAAGAAAAAATCTGTTATATTATAGAAAAAACGTTTAATCGATACGATTTTTTAATGAAGAGTGACATTTTAAATGAGAAAGAAAAGAACTTTTTTCAAAAGGTTTCGTCAGAAATGAAAAATTATGTTGCCACATCTTCTCTTGGAACTCTGTCAGAATACCTTTACAGATATTATGGAAAGAAAGTGATCATCCTGCTGGATGAATACGATACTCCCATGCAGGAGGCTTATGTAAATGATTACTGGGACGAGTTAGTCTTATTTATGAAAGGGTTGTTCAATGCTACATTTAAGACTAATTCTTATCTGGAAAGAGCCATTATGACGGGTATTACCAGAGTAAGCAAAGAATCAATTTTTTCAGATCTCAATAACCTGGAGGTAGTAACCACAACTTCAGGAAAATACGCAGAGGCTTTTGGCTTTACGCAGGAGGAGGTATGGCATGCCCTGCAAGAATATGACTTGTATACAGAGAGAGAGACGGTAAAGGAATGGTATGATGGGTTTATTTTTGGCAATGTAAAAGATATTTATAATCCATGGTCCATTATTAATTATCTGGATAAAAAGATCTTCTCATCATATTGGGTCAATACAAGCAGCAACAGGCTTGCTGAAAAGTTAATTCGTCTTGGTTCCGCAGATGTTAAAATAATTATGGAGGATTTGTTGAAAGGCAATGCTTTCACTGCACGGATAGATGAACAGATTGTCTTTGATCAGCTAAATAATAATCGGAACGCTATTTGGAGTTTGTTTTTGGCAAGTGGGTATTTAAAGGTAGAACACTTTATCATGGACGAGGATGGCAGGGGGGATTACAGTCTTTCATTAACAAACAAAGAGATCTGCATTTTGTTCAAGCGGATGATTGATGGATGGTTTACAGAATTTACCCCTGCATATAATAAATTTTTACAGGCGTTATTGTCAGGAGATCTAGAGGCAATGAACGGATATATGAATCGGGTTGCCCTTGCTTCTTTCAGTTATTTCGATGTAGGAAGTTCACTGTCCGAAGAATCTGAACCAGAACGTTTTTATCATGGATTTGTTTTGGGGTTGATCGTGGACCTCTCCGGGCGGTATCTGGTCACATCTAACCGGGAAAGTGGTTTCGGGAGATATGACGTCATGCTGGAACCTCTTAGAGAGACGGACGACGCAGTGATTCTAGAATTCAAGGTTCATAATCCGCACAAAGAAAAAAGCTTGTCGGATACCGTGCAGTCTGCACTTCGTCAGATTGAGGAAAAGGAATATTCTGCTTTATTGGAGGCAAAAGGTATTTCAACGGACCGAATTCGAAAATATGGATTTGCATTCGAGGGAAAGAAAGTTCTTATCGGATAAATAAGAAACAAAAACTTATAAAAATGTAATGAATTACGTTACTTCATTACATTTTTTTTGACATAAAAATTGTCAATTTTTCATTCATCTTCGTTATATTACCATGCAAAATGGATTTTGTCAATATTTTGGGAGGCAGTGAGCATGGTTTCTGATGGCATTTCTGTAAAAATTACCTAAAAAATATGTTTTTTCATTCTTGCTCTCGGCGAAAAAGTGAAAATACAAGAGAAATACAATCTATCGCCGTCAAAATTCTAGTCAAAATCTATTCAATCGGGCAATCCCCTGAAAAAGAATCAAAATCGAGGTAAGACGTAATTTTTTGACAATAGATCCTTGATTGATCGCCGTCAAAATTCTAGTCAAACGAATTTTGGACAGCGAAAAATAGGGAAGAATCAGCAAAATGTGATGAATGATTCTTATTCCTGCAAGCAACGAGCCAAGCGGGCATGCTTGTATGCACATTTGGCGACTGCCGCGAGGGTCAATGCAATGTTGACGGGAAGGAGTTACAGATATGAAAATTGAATTATTTGAACATAATCAGACAGCGTATCAGGCAGCTCTGGATATGCTTAAGACAACGGGCAAAGCGGCAATTGTGCATCCTACGGGTACGGGGAAATCCTTTATTGGGTTCAAGCTGTGTGAGGAGTACCCGGATCAGACCATATGCTGGCTGTCGCCGTCAGAATACATCTTCCGGACTCAGGTAGAGAATCTGACGGCAAGCATGGAGAAGAATGGGACATTATCTGGCGGCACAGGGAGAAGTGAAACCCGTAATGCCCATAATGCGCGGATGGCGTCAGAAACGAATAACGGGAATGGTTTCGAGGATGTGCTTGAAAATGTCAGATTTTACACCTATGCAAAGTTGATGTCAATGTCGGAGACGGAATTAGGGAAGATTCATCCCGACTACATTATATTAGATGAATTCCACCGCTGCGGCGCGGCCATGTGGGGGCAGGGAGTGCAGAAATTGTTATCCATGTACCCAAAGGCCAGGGTGTTGGGGCTTTCGGCAACGGCGATCCGCTACCTGGACAATCAGCGGGACATGTCAGACGAGCTATTTGATGGGAATGTGGCTTCGGAGATGACCCTTGGAGAGGCGATCGTGCGGGGGATCTTGAGTCCGCCCAAGTATGTGCTGTCCGTATTCTCTTATCAGAAGGATCTGGCAAAATATGAGAGACGGGTGCGGATGGCAAAGAGCAGGGTCATCCAGGATGAGGGAGAGAAACAGTTAGAAGCTCTTCGGCATGCGTTGGAGCAGGCAGACGGGTTGGATGAGATCTTCCGCAAACATATGAAGAACTGTGCGGGGAAATATATCGTCTTCTGTGCGAATTATGAGCATATGACGGAAATGATCGAGAAAGTGCCGGAATGGTTTGGGAAGGTGGATCAGAACCCTCATATATATAAGGCCTATTCCGATGATCCGGAGACAAGTCAGGCATTTGCGGATTTTAAGGCGGATGAGAGCGGCCATCTGAAGCTATTGTACTGCATCGATATGTTAAATGAAGGAGTCCATGTGGAAGATATTGATGGAGTGGTTCTGCTTCGGCCCACGGTGTCTCCGATCATTTACAAACAGCAGATCGGGCGGGCGCTGTCGGCGGGCAGGAAGAAGGATGCAGTCATCTTCGATATTGTGCTGAATATAGAGAATCTGTACAGTATCGGGACGATTGAGGAAGAGATGCAGGTTGCTGCGTCGTATTATCATTTCCTCAATCGGGAGGATGAGATCGTTAATGAGCATTTCAAGGTAATAGATGAGGTGCAGGATTGTATTGCACTTTTTGAAAAGTTGGAGGAGACACTGACAGCTTCCTGGGACTTGATGTATGCGTATGCGAAGCAGTATTACCAGGAGCATGGGAATCTGGAGGTGCCGGTGCGGTATCAGACGGAGGAAGGATATGGGCTTGGACAGTGGATCTTGACACAGCGCAGAGTCCATGCCGGTGAGAAATACGGCGTGCTCGGCGAAGACCGGATCCAGAAGCTTGACCGGATCGGGATGGTCTGGGGAAGCTACCGGGATCTTTCATGGGAGCGGTATTATAGAGAAGCGAAGAGTTATTATGAAGAACATGGCGATCTGAATACTAATGTTCATACTGTGACGGATTCTGGACTGCGGCTTGGTGCGTGGATTTGTCAGATTCGGACCTACCGGAAGAGCGGGATACAGCAGGGCTATCTGACAGAGGAAAGAGTGAAAGCGTTGGATGAGATTGGAATGATCTGGGACGTGCCGGATTATCTGTGGGAAGAAAACTTCATGGAATGCCTGCAGTATTACCGGGAGCATGGGAATCTGGATATTCCTAATGCTTATTGCTCGCCGAAGGGATTGAAGATTGGTGGGTGGATCAGAAGGCAACGTATACTTCGAAGAGAAAATCGCAGTGATGAAAAGAGCAGCGGTAACAGTACAGGACTTACCGGGGAACAGATTGCTCGGTTGGATTCTATCGGAATGGTCTGGAAGACAAAGCCAGAGCAGCAGTGGGACAAAGGTTATGCGGAGGCAGCGATCTATTATGAGAAGTATGGAAACTTAAATGTACCGGCAGGTTATATAAGTCCGTCGGGGTATAAGCTTGGAAGCTGGATTGCGGATAGGCGGGAGAAAGGGAAAGAGAAGCATTCGCCAAAGTGTCAGAGACAGTTGGATGAGCTTGGGATGGTCTGGGTGAAACCAAATTCTTGGGAAGTTCGGTATGAACTTGCAAAAGCATATTATGAAGAATATGGGAACTTGAATATTCCGTCAAAGTATCGGGCAGAGGGCATCTGGCTTGCAAAATGGGTCAATGAACAGAAGCAGGTATATGCCGGGAAGCGTAAGGGTAAGACACTTCGGGAAGATCAAGTACGGAGGCTTGAGGCGATTGGGATGGAGTGGAAAAAATTCATGGTATGTTGCGAGAAGTCGGAGAGGAGCCGGGGAAAATGCCAGAATCCGGTGCCAGGAATAGATTTTTTCGAAAATCATAACAAAGACATGAAACAGGACTACTTATCGGATATCCTTGCAGCAGGGGCACTTGAATATTCGAGGGTATGATATATCTGGTGTCTGCAAATATCTGCAAATATATTTGGAAGTATTTGCAGAACGGTGGACAGATTACTGTGGCGATAGAAGAATTCTATGGGTATAGATGGCGAAGCATGCTTCGTTATCATAATGTCAGGGTATTTTTAGCCATATATATCCCAATATTTACAATGCGATATAACTGCGAATGAAATCGCAGTAATTTCAGGCCAATTCTTGCAGAATAAATGGAGGATCGTTTTGTATTATGTAATGCAGGTGGCAGCAGGTACAGAGGATAAAGTTGAAGAACAGATTAAAGTAATGATAGGAAATGAATTATATGATTCTTGTTTCCATCCAATGCGCCGAATGAAAAAGAAATACAGGGGAGAATGGAAAGATGTACATGATAAATTACTCCCAGGCTATGTGTTTATAACAAGTGAATGTATTCAGGAGTTGTATCGAGAGCTTAGATGTATGCCGGCTTTTACAAAGATACTGGGGAAAGATATCGAAAGTTTTACCTCTCTTCCAAAACATGAAGTAGAGTGGCTTGAGCGGATTATGGATTCTTCAGACCAGAATATAGAAATACAGCTTTCTAAAGTGTCTGTTTCAGAAGATGATGTAATCGAAATTCTGTCGGGACCTTTAAAACATATGGAAGGATATATTAAGAAGATTGATCTCCATAGAAGAATTGCAAAGGTCGAAGTTGATTTTATGAACCAGAAGACATTAATACATCTCGGAATAGAGATGGTGGAAAAAAGATAAGTAGTTTGGATGAGATTCCATATATTTTTAATATATCTAAAGGTAAAACAAGCGGAGATATATTCTGTATAGTTGATTCGAAGATGAAAATGGATTTCAGGAGGAATTTCGTTAATGGATGAATACCAGGAGGTTAATGAGATCAGCTTGATTGATTTAATGTATTATTGTTTAAAGAGATGGAGATGGCTGATTGTTTGCATGATTTTTTTTGCAATTATAGCAGGAGTCTACAGGTATCAGGCGGCAATTACAGAGAATCAATTAAAGAAAGAACAACAGTCTCAACAGTCTGCTGCAAAGCTGGGTGAAGGGGAAGTTCAGAGTGAACAGATTATATTTGAAGATCCGATATCTTCGGCAGTATCATTTGCCGTAATAGGAATGTTTGGAGGAATGTGTTTTATATGTTTATTTTTTTGTATGACTTATATTACGGGCGGGAAATTACAAAGTGAGAATAATTTTTATGAAAAATTTGACATGCACTTATTAGGAGTGATTCGCAAAGCCGAATCAAAAAGGCGTTGGTTTGGATTCATCGACCGTTGGATTTGCCGATTAGAGGAGGGACCGTATTCGAGGATTCCGCGAAGAGAACAGATTAAAATTGCAGCAGTCAATGTCCAGGCAGCGGTACATAGATACCCTGAGAAAAAAATAAAGAGGATTATGCTTGCGGGAACTACAACGGGCAGTGATACGGCGGAAATATGCGAGCAATTAATAGAGGAGATAAGTGATGTTACGTTCTCACCTTACAGACAGATCGTGTTTCATGCGGCGTCGCTTAGGAAGTTAGAGTACTACGAAGGAATTGTGTTTATTGAGAAGAAAGGTGAGTCTTATGAGAAGCTAATCAGGCAGGAGAAGGAACTGGCAGTTAGTAGGGATGTGAGGGTATTGGGGACTATCATTTTTTAATACAGTTTGTAATGTTCTTATGCAAAGAGATTATTATAAATTTTTAAAATTAGATATTTCTTAGACGGCGAATAGTTCAAAACTAAGATTTAATGATGGAGGATTATCTATAGGTATGATAATTGTTTGGTTTGCAGCTAGCATCGTACTGGGCACATTAATTATTACTGCTATTAATAAAAAAAAGGATTCTGTATATATCAATGATATAAGCCAACAGAATCCGTTAGAAAATAAAAAAGTAGTATTTGTTGAAGATGTAAAGGATGAAGAGAATGCAGATGGTGAAAGAGGACATCTAGAAACTGTGGGAAATGTATCTTATAGACCTAGAATTTATGACAGGTATGTGAAGCGTCTTATAGATATTGTTCTTTCATTTATTGGACTTATTGTATTATCTCCGGTATATTTTTGTTTTGCAATTGCAATCAGGATAGATGATCCGGGTCCTGTCTTATTTACACAGAAGAGGATTGGTAGGAATAAACAATATTTTAAACTACATAAGTTCAGAACAATGAAGATGTCCACACCGCATGATACGCCGACCCATATGTTGAATAATCCGAATCAATATATTACTAATGTAGGTAGCTTCGCACGTCGGCATAGTATTGATGAATTGCCTCAGATTTGGGATATATTTATTGGTAATATGTCTATAATAGGTCCAAGACCGGCATTATGGAATCAGGATGTATTGACTGCCGAAAGAGAAAAGTGGGGAGCTAATGACATTAAACCGGGACTTACCGGTTGGGCGCAAATTAATGGCAGAGATGAATTGGAAATTCCAGTGAAAGCAAAGCTTGATGGTGAGTATAGTGAAAAGTTAAAAGCAGGTGGATTTATGGCGTTTGCTTTTGATTGTAAATGTTTCATAGGTACAATATTTTCTGTGATGAAAGGCGAAGGGGTAGTAGAAGGCGGAACCGGAAAAAAATAATCAAGAGGAAAAGAAAAATGAAAAAAGTACTTATCACAGGCGCTAATTCATATATAGGTGTGAGTTTTGAGAAGTACGCTAAAAAATATTATCCGCAAGAGATTTCAATTGATACTATTGATATGGTAGATGGCAGTTGGAAGAGTGAAGACTTTTCTGCATATGATGTGGTTTATCATGTGGCAGGTATTGCCCATACCGATGTAGGAAATGTATCGGAAAAAATTAAGTCTAAGTATTATGCAGTGAACACTGAACTTGCTATAAACACAGCGAAAAAGGCAAAAAAAGAGGGAGTAAGACAATTAATTTTTATGTCTTCAGCAATTGTGTATGGCGAATCTGCTCCCTATAGAAAGAAAAAGAGGATTACAAAGGATACAGAAGCATCACCGGCAAACTTCTATGGAGATTCTAAGTGGCAGGCTGATAAAGGTATTAGAGAACTCGCGGATGATAGTTATATTGTCACGGTTCTCAGACCACCTATAATATATGGAAAGGGAAGCAAGGGTAATTATCTCACATTGGTTAAGGTAGCAAAGAAGTTTCTTTTTTTTCCAGATATAAAAAATGAAAAATCAATGCTGTACATTGAGAACCTCTGTGAATTTTTATGCCAGGTGATAGTTCGTACAGAAGGTGGAATATTTTGGCCTCAGAATGCGGAATACAGTAGGACAAGTGAAATTGTTAAGCTTATCGCTGAAGTAAACGGTCATAAGATTACTATATCTAAAGCCTGGAATTGGATAGTGTGGCTTGCAAGCAAGTTACCGGGTAAGATAAGCTGCCTTGCCAATAAAGCTTTTGGGAATATGAGTTATGACCAATCGATGTCTACATATGATTTTAATTATCAAATTGTGAATCTGAAAGAAAGTATAAGAAGGACAGAAATGGAATGAAAAAAGCATTGCAGCTCGCATCAGTTGCATCCATGATTGATCAATTTAATATACCTAATATCAAATTACTCCGGTCTATTGGATATAAAGTTGATGTAGTTGCAGACTTTACGAATCCAGGAAATATATCTATAGAACGAGCTCGTGAGTTAATTAAACAATTGGAGTCAATGGATGTCCGCGTGATTGATATTGCGGTTCCAAGGTCATTGGATCCGAAGACAGTGATATCAGCATATAGGAGGGTTAGAGAACTAGTAACTACTGAGCATTATAATTTGATTCATTGCCATAGCCCGATTGGAGGGGCAATAGTAAGGTTAGCGGCAAAGAATGAACGTAAGAAAGGGACGAAAGTAATTTATACTGCACATGGATTTCATTTTTACAATGGTGCTCCTCTTAAGAATTGGATTTTGTTTTATCCTGTTGAGAAATGGCTAAGCAGGTATACAGATATACTTATAACTATAAATCAAGAAGATTATAAAAGGGCAAGTGGAAAATTTTATGCTAAAAAAATAATATATGTGCCAGGGATAGGCGTAGATACTGAAAAGTTTGGGTTACATGCTAACGGAAGTAATATTCGGAAAGAGTTGGGGATTAAATGTGATGATATAATGTTTCTTTCCGTTGGTGAATTCAATACTAATAAAAATCATGAAGTTGTGATTAGAGCAATGACTCAGTTAGAGCAGAAACTTTATTATATCATTGTGGGAAAAGGTAATAAAGAAAATGAATTGAAACAATTGATTATACAACTAAAGTTACAGGATAGGGTAAAGCTTGTAGGATTTCGAAACGACATTGCGGATATTTATAATGCGGCGGATGTTTTTATATTTCCATCATTCAGAGAAGGATTATCTGTCTCCCTTATGGAGGCCATGGCGAGTGGTTTGCCAGTAGTATGTAGTAGGATTCGTGGTAATATTGATTTAATTGATGAAAAAGGAGGGATTTTTTTCAACCCTAGTAATGTTGAGAGCGTGGCAGATAGTATACATAAAATACTGAAATCTAATCTATTGGAACTCGGTAAACACAATTTTGAAAAGATTAAATCTTTTGACTTGAAAATTGTAGAAAAGTCTATTTCTGAGGCATATGGAGTAAGAGTATCTAAAAACTGAGAGTCAGATTTAAAGAATCTTTGATAGAAAAGGAAGGCGAAGTTGTGACTGATATAAAAGATATATGTTATATCCGTGCAAAATTAAAAAATGATTATGTGGTAAATGGGAGAGAAAAAAAGGGGTATAAAAATTTTATCCCTTATAAAGATTACAATCTTTTCATGCGTGTGCTTCGTGAAATTTGGTTTAAATTAGGATTTACCCAAACTATTTGGTTCAATCCAGAAATTAAAAAAATTGCAAACAAAAATATCATTATTAATGATCCGCTCGTAACGGGGAATTTTATTAATTATGTTGTAAATTGTCATTCAGATAAAAATGTGTTCTTAGTATATGAAAACAGAGTTTCTGCAACTATAAATCCTGATAGTGTAATTGATCCATCAGTAATAAAAGTGACTTATGATAAAACTGATAGTGAGATATATAATATGCACTATTTACCAGGAGGATACCAGGATATATATAAGATTTCGGAAATTAAAGAAGACAAATACGATATCGTGTTTGTGGGAAGAGACAAGGGGCGTGGAGACAAGATATTAGAGATAGAAAAGCAATTTAATGAATTGGGATTAAGAACATATTTCCACATATGCGGGGATCGTTGGTTAATAAATAGACATAAATGTTATTATAAGCCTGTTTTAGAATATTCGACATATTTGAAACTGATTTCTGGCACCAAAGCAATTCTGAATATAATGCCGGAAGGACAGCAAGCCCTTACAATGAGAGATTTTGAAGTTGTATTTAATGGAATTAAGGGAATTACTAATAATAAGTGGATTAAGGATTTTAATTTATATGATCCCACAAGATTTTTTATATTGGGAGAAGATAACATTGAAGATTTGCCTCAGTTTATTTTTTCTCCATTTAAGTGTATTGAAGAAGAAGAGTTGGAACCTTATACTGAGGATTTTTATTTGAATCAGTTATTAAATCTGTCGATTTAGTAGAGAGAATTGACAAATGATTTGTAGAATACCTAAAAGTTGAATGGAATACCGAAGACTTTTTGATTTATCAGGGCTGGGGAGATTTATATAATGATTAAGGTGGTAATGTTCTTGCTTTGTGAACTTTTTCTTTGTACATTAGGAATATTCACAAAAAAATCTAAGGTAGTATTCAGTGTGATAGCTGTTTTTATGTGGTTTTATATTGCTTTTACATTTGATTCAGCAGATATTTCAAATTATAGATATGCATACGATAATAATATATATTTGGGAAAAGATCCTTTGTTCTATTCCATACAAGGTATATTTATAAATCTTGGATTTAGTTTTAATGCATTTAAACTAGTTATAGGAACATTAATTACGCTAATTTTCTTTGTTACAATAGGTAAATACAAAGAGTGTATATCTGCATTAGCAGCAATTTGTATGTTTATTCCGTGTGGTAGTTTTGCATCTCAGATAAGATCAGGAATAGCAGGTATTATTGTGCTGTTTGCTATTTCAATTCTTGCAAGTGATAAGAAATTAAAAGTCTTCAAATATTTGTTTTGGATTGGAGTAGCATCTTTTATCCATCAGATTGCATTAGTTTATATTGTATTGTTAGTACCATATATCTTTAAGAGAAAAAAAACATATATTCAACTTGTAAGGAAAGTTGCAATTATATTATGTGGGATTCTTATTGTTGAACCGACATTGATAAGTGTTGTTAGCAATTTCTTAAGTAAATTTAGTAATGTTAATATTCAAATTTTGGCATATAGACTAAGTCAGATGTTTTCGGGAGAATATAAAGCTACAGCAATTGGGTTTACATTTAATGCTATACATCATTTTGTTGTGTTCTTTGGAGCAGAATATTCTCAAAGAAAAGAAATTCAACTGTTGAATGCATACTTAACAGACAAAGAGAAAAACAAAATAATGATTGAAAGGGTATTCAACAACACATTACTATTGCTAATCCCATTTTACTTTGTATCTTTTCATTTTGTACGGGCATTTTACTATGTTGCTCCTTTTATTTATGCAATCATGTTAAAATCGGTTTTTAGAGTCAGAAATTGTACTGGCAGAGAAGCGTACGGAAGGATTAGAATGATTATTGTACTTGCGGTAACTCTGTTTGTATCTGTTTGGGGTATTATTCAAGAACCGAAGGATTTTCTAAGATTGATAGACGGGATGTTTGTTTTTTAAAATAAATAAGGGTGTACATAGACAATATGAATTCAGTATCAAAAAAACAATTTTCTAATGGTGTAAAATGGAAAACAATTAACCTTGTACTATCAAAAGGTCTTAGTTTTATTGCATCAATTATAATAGCACGTTTAATCGAACCTGAGCATTATGGATATATGGCTATTTGGTCTGTAATCTTGTCATTTTGTGATGTGATTGTTATAGGTGGTTTAGATACTGTACTTGTTCAAAAAGAAAAGTTACAAGATGAAGAATGGAAAACAGGATTTACGTTCTCGTTATATAAAGCAATTGTCATTTCATTGATTATAATAGGTATAGCTCCTTATATAGCTGAATTTTACAATATTCCGGAGTTGAATTTGCTGATTAAAATCTCATGCATTGATTTGATAGCTCAGCCATTTATTTTTACGGGAGTTGCTAAATGCTCTAGAAAATTAGATTTTAAAAAAATCTTTTTTTCAGATTTTGTTGCAACATGTTTCGGCGCGATCGTCTCTCTCATATGTATATATGGTAAAAAGAATGTTCTAGTGTTGATTTTAAATAATATGGTTCATCAAGCTATATACGGGTTGTTACTGATTATCCTACAACGCGATAAAATAGGAATAGGGATTAAAAAGTCGTCTCTCAAATCAATTTATTTTGATGGTGTAAAGGCTATGAGTAATGGTGTGCTAGATTTATTTACTTCTTCTATTAATAACCTATATATGGGAAAAAAATGGACACCGATTGAGGTGGGATATAATAATAGAGCACAGAGTTTAGTTCAAATATTGGGCGTAGAGACCTATAATGTAATCAGCAATATCCTTTTGCCTACATTCTCATCATATCAATCACAGAAAGACAAGCTTAAGGGTATTACAAGGATAATGGTTTCGTTATCCACGTATATTATGTTTCCATTAATGTTTGGGACAGCTGTTTGTGCGAAAAATATCATATTATTTCTGTTTACAGAAAAATGGATACAAGCGGTTCCGTTTTTACAGATTGCATGTATTTATTATGCGTTCAATCCTTTAAGGCAGCTTTGTATGAATTTGAATTATTCATATGGCGGATATAAAAATAATAATATTATTGAAATCATAAGATTTATCCTTACAGTTACAGTTATTGTTGTATTTCAAGTATTCGATTTTAAAAGTTTCAATATTTTAGTTTTGTGTGGAGCTATAACAACTGTTATAATTGCTATTATATATATTTATTCTGTTGTAAAAATCATCAACTACAGCTTATTAGAAATTATTGAGGATATTATTCCCAATCTAATTATGACTGTGATAACATTATTACCGTTATACTATATAAGTTACAGGTTTGGTTATGGAATTGTAGTAACTTTTGCTCAGGTTTTGTTAGCTGTGGTAATATATATATTCCTTTCATTTATAAGTAAGAACAAGATATTTGTATATTTAATAATCAGTTTCGAGGAGATCATTAAGAAGAAATGGACAAAATAAAAATTTTAATTGAATGTGAAACATATGTCCAAACTGCAATAGAAACATATGATGCATTCAAAGCATTTGAAAAATTTGGAGAAATAGAAATAAAAATAAAACTAACATCTAAAGTCAACAAATCTGATATCATGTGGTGTGATATTCTATATTCTATTAGAAGCGAAAATCTTCTATCAACATATTTTGCAAAAATGTGTAAAAAAAACGGGAGATTACATATAGTACTGCTCGATGATTATTTGTTTAAACAAGAGCGAAAAGATTTTTTTATGAGGCAACGTCAAAAGGAATTGGGAAAAATTTTAAATATTACAGATGTTCTTTTTTCTCCAAGTCAAATTCTTATAGATAGAATAAAGAAAGATTATAAAGTTACAAAAACGGTACAAGCTGATACTGCTGTTGAGAGTGTCAATATTAAAAAGACGCAAATATTATTTAATAAAGATGTCAAGAGAATCGTTTATTACTCGAACGATGGATCAAATAACTATTTTAAAATGGTAATGATGCCGATTCTGGATAAAATTGTCAATCAACAGGATTTTAAACTTGAAATTCATTGTATTGGTATGCAGAAAATAGATAGTATTGATGAAGAACGGTTGAATATCAAATATGTTCCTCATTTAAGCTTAAAAGATTTTAGAACTTATTTGGAAACGAGTGGATTTTGTATTGGATTAGCTCCTCTTGTGAGAAATGATGGGTTTTCGGAGTATAAGTATTTTAACAAATTTATTGAATTTTCCATGGCGGGTATACCAGGAATATACTCAAATGCTTATCCATACATAAGTATAATTGAAGATGGGGAAAACGGTATCCTATGTGATAATGAGAAAGATTGGATTGAAAATATATTACTGTTGTTAGAGAAACCTAATTTGGCTGTAAAGATTGCGAATAAAGCACAAGAACAATTAAAAACAGAGTTTTCTATTGAAGAGATTTACAAGAGTATAAAAAAACAACTGCCAGAATTTGTTTCGTATCGAGCACCTCAAAAAGTTATACGAAACTTTAAAGTATGTAAATTTAAGTATTATGTGTTTTGCTTTTTTGAAAAAATCAATTCTGTATATCGTGTAATTAAAAAAAAGGGAATTAAAGGTTTGGTTTCGAGGACACGCCAGTATTTTATATTAAAGAACCAAACTCAACGTAAAAATTGGGTATAAAAAATAGAACCAATTTTAGAGTCGACATATTGAAAGGAATAATGCTCGCATAAAAAGGATAAGTTGACCATGGATGAAAACAAGATAGGAAAAGCAATTTCCTACCTACGAAAGCGGGCAGGCTATACTCAGAAGGATTTAGCAGATCGTATTGGTATCAGTGACAAGGCGGTCTCAAAATGGGAGAGGGGGATAGGCTTGCCGGATGTAGGATATTTAAGAAAACTTTCTATATTACTTGATACCGATACCGACAGTCTACTCGCCGGGGACGTGGTGCATCATGATGGTTCCTGGTCAGGTATAATCATTTTGGATGAAAATAGCTATGATATCGGTGCTGGGACGGTGATTTACGACAAGCCTCTGATCTATTATCTGATTAGTTATTTTTTGCTTGTTGGTATAAGGGATATCGTTGTCTCATGTACAAAAAAGGATGCTGAGTATATTGATCGGACGTTGGGTAAGGGCGGTGATTATGGAATAAGAATAGATACGGTTACCGGAGGATTGAGGGATATAACTGCCAATAAGGCGTTTAATCATATATGCTTAAAAGAATCCAGTACAGACGGAAGAAATATCATGATGGTTTATGGGCGATGCCTATTGTATGGAGTCGATCAGACAAGGTTTTTTCAGAAGGCAATGATGAATCGTGATAGGTTCACTATGTTGGTTTTGCCGAAGAAGATGAGTCATCAATCTTCCCGGATTGTAATGGATCAGAATAAAAAGGTAATCAATTCAAATGCGGATGAGCCATTGAAAACTCAGTATGATTTTTCAGATATTCCGATACTTTTCTTTCCAGAAAGTCTTCTGCCGACCATTGCAGGAGAAAAGGATATATCAACATTCATAGCCCGGTATGCAAATGATCATGAGCTATATGTACATATGCTTGATCGCGGGTTTGTGGAGATAGAAGTGGATGACTGGAATAATGTCCAAGAGGCTTCTGTCTTTATGAAGATCGTTCAAGATAAATGCGGGATGAACGTATATTGTATAGAAGAGGTGGCTTGGCGGCGGGGAATGATCGGTTTAGAGCAATTAAAAGTGTTAGGTCTTAAGTATGCCGGAACAGAATATGGTGATTACATACTTAGCCTACACGATAATTTGAGTGAGAAGTCTATTACGGAATTAGGACTGAAGTAAACGGAGAGTAGAGTTTGAAAAACGGATTATTCATTTAACAGGTAAAACGAATTAGATAGATGGTGCAGAACTCTTTATTTTAGGATTTGATGTAGCATTTTAGGTAAACGGATAGTCGGTTGGTTATTGTTTAATATAGATTTAGAATATAAGCGGTATGGTGAATCCATACCGTTTTTAGAAGATTAAAACGTAGTCATTATCAGACCATGGGTCTAGAAAAGGAGAAAAGATTATGGGAATTCAGTTGTTCAAGGCAAAGTACGAGGTAGATGAGTGCTTGTCAGAAATCAGGGAGTGTCTTGAGGTTGGTTGGACCGGCATGGGATTCAAGACCGTAAAATTTGAGGAAGCATGGAAGGAATATACAGGACTTCCATTTGCACATTATTTGAATTCATCTACTATCGGTCTTTATATGGCTGTGGATATTTTAAAGGAGCAGTATGGATGGGAAGACGGCGATGAGATCATTACTACGCCGATCACTTTCGTTTCCTCAAACCATGCTATCTTAAAATCGCATATGAAAGCGGTTTTTGCTGATATTGATGAAACAATGTGTATGACTTCAGAATCAGTGAAGGAGCGTGTTACAGATAAGACCCGTGCAGTTATGTATGTCGGTCTTGGTGGAAATATGGGACATTACTACGAAATCGTAAAGATCTGTGAAGAGAATAACCTAAAACTTATCTTGGATGCTGCCCATATGGCGGGAACCAGATACAAGGGAGAAATTCCAGGTAAAGAGGCAGAAGTTGTGGTTTATTCTTTCCAAGCTGTTAAGAATCTTCCTACTGCTGACAGCGGAATGATCTGCTTCAAACGCGGTGAATTTGATGAGATTGTCCGTAAGAAATGTTGGCTTGGTATCAATAAGGATACATATGCAAGAAGTTCTGATTCAGGAAATTATAAGTGGCGCTATGATGTTGAATATGTTGGTGATAAGGGACATGGTAACTCCATTATGGCATCGATTGGCCTTGTGCAGTTAAAATATCTTGACCGAGATAATGCGTATCGTCGTCAGCTGGTAGCATGGTATCGTGACAGACTGAGCAAGTATCCAGATAAGATCAGGATCGTAAAGATGGAAGAAGGCTGTGAGAGCGCTTGCCACCTTTTCCAGATCTGTGTTGATAAGCGTGATGAACTGATGGTGACGCTTAATGCTGCAGAGGTATATCCGGGTGTTCATTATGCAAACAACATCAATTATCGTATGTACGGTTATGCAAAAGGAACCTGTCCATATGCGGACTATGTAAGTGAACATACAATTTCTCTCCCGATGAATCTGTACCTGACATATGAAGACGTGCAGAGAATTTGCGATATAGTGGAAAAGTTTGTGAATAGATAACAAGTCTAAGTGGAGTACTGATAACGTATCCAAATACTCCGTTTTTATATGAGGAAAAACAAATGGTATATGAAGGTGTATTAGAAGGACGGTATGTGGATCTTAAAGCGTGTACGGAAGCGGATGCAGAATTTACACTTGCCATTCGGAGAGATCCTGAGTTTACAAAATTTTTGCCTGTCATCAATAATACGATAGAACAGCAAAAGGCATGGATTAGGAAACAGAGAGAAAAAATCGGAGATTACTTTTTTGTCGTTTGGGATAAGGCGGGCAATCGAATAGGCACTATTAGCACTTATGATGTAAATGGAGATCATGCAGAAAGCGGCAGATTGACAATCAAAGGAAGTAATCCATTTCAGGCATTAGAAGCACAGATACTATCTTTTAGATTTGCATATGGAGTGTTAGGGCTTGAGCGTATTGACGGGTTCATTTTTGCTGATAATGACCGTGCAATACGTTTTAATAAGCAGTTTGGCGGTAAACATTATCCACCGGATATGGATGAAAACGGCAGAATGGTTATCAAGATAGAGAACTGGCGTGAAGATTTTGAAAAAGTAGATAAAAAGTTGAGTTCAATATTATATCGAGAGAAGAAGAAAAAAGGAGAATGAGATCATGAGTAATTTAGAAAAATACAATAATGCATTTATGGAGTGTTTTGAAATCTCTGACAACCAGCTTTCAGAGCTTAAATATCAGGATATTCAGGCATGGGATTCTGTTGGACACATGGGGTTGGTAGCAGCTTTAGAGGATGCTTTTGATATTATGATGGACACAGATGATATCATTGATTTTAGTTCATATGAAAAAGGAAAAGAAATTTTGACGAAGGCTGAATATGGGGTGGTGTTTTGATGAGAAAAATATGGAATCTAGAAGAACATAGAGGCAAGACAGCTCTTATAGATGAATTTGGCGGCCGGATGACATATGATGCTTTGAATTCTGAATCTAATATATTGGCTAACAGAGTAGGACATCGCTGTTTGGTATTCGCACTTTGTCGGAATGAGATTGGATCCGTCTTAGGTTATACAGCATTTATCAATAATGGAATCGTACCGGTCATGGTAAACAGTCACTTGGAAGAAAATCTGCTTTCGAATCTTCTCAGCATATATCAGCCGGAGTTTTTATGGATTCCCCAAGATCAGAGAGATCAATTCCCAGAGATGGCATGTGAGCATGAGGTATATGATTATGCCTTATTGAAGACCGAATATGACAAGAAATATCCGCTTTACGAAGAACTTGGGCTTCTTATTACAACATCAGGTTCGACAGGATCACCTAAGCTAGTCAGACAGTCTTATACAAATGTATTTGATAATGCGAGATCTATAGTTAAATATCTGAAGTTGGATGAAACTGAACGGCCGATCACAACGCTTCCCATGAATTATGTGTATGGTCTGTCTATTATCAACTCTCATTTTCTGGTCGGTGCGACTCTTTTGCTTACAGATAAAGGGCTTACGCAGAAAGAATTTTGGAACTTTTTCAAAGAACAGGAAGCTACCTCCTTTGGTGGTGTGCCTTATACCTATGAAATGCTCGACAGACTTCGATTTTATCGTATGAAACTTCCGTCATTGAGGACCATGACACAAGCGGGTGGCAAGATCGTGCCTGAATTGCATGAAAAATTTGCAAGATATGCACAGGAACAGTGCAAGAATTTTGTGGTCATGTATGGCGCGGCTGAAGCAACTGCGCGTATGGGGTATCTTCCTCCTGAAAAGGCTGTGGAAAAGAGGGGCTCTATGGGTATCCCAATTCCCGGCGGAGTGTTTCACCTTATAGGGGCAGAAGGACAAGAGATTATTGAACCGCTGACTACTGGTGAACTTGTCTACGAGGGGAAGAACGTTACGCTTGGATATGCTGAGTACGGCGAAGATCTTGCCAGAGGTGATGAGCGTTACGGCAGACTTGAAACAGGTGATATGGCACAATTTGATGAGGACGGTTATTATTACATTGTCGGAAGAAAGAAGAGATTTCTTAAAATCTACGGTAATCGTGTGAATTTGGATGAAGTAGACCGCCTAATCAAAGGAGAATATGGAATTGAAGTGGCGAGTTCCGGCGTAGACGATCATATGTATATTTTTGTAACAGATGAGAAATATGCCGAGTCTGTTCGCAAATTTGTAATCGGTAAGACAAAACTTAATCCCTCAGCCTTTAAGATGATTGTGATCGATGAAATCCCTAAAAATGACTCAGGCAAAACTCTCTATAAGGAATTAAGGAAGTACTATGTCGAATAAAAGAATACAGCTGTTTATACTCCCATATGCGGGTGGAAGCATAGCAGCTTTTAGGAGATTGACTGATCTGATAGACTCCAGAGTTGACATAGTCACGGTTGAATACAGCGGCAGAGGGATCAGAGCTAAGGAGCCGCTGGCAGGAAGTATTTGGAATCTGTTGGAAGATGCGTCTGCATACTGTAGAAGCCGTAGAAAGCAAGACTTACCGTATGCAGTTATGGGATATAGTATGGGAAGTGTATTGGCCTATGAAATTCTAAAGAGAGAAGCAATTACTGGAGATTTGAAGCACTTATTTATCTCTGCGGAAGTGTCGCCGAAGGAACGTTCACTGGAACTTTGTAAGGTAGAAAATCTAACGGATGAATGCATTTTAGACAGGGCCCGCCGGTTGGGCGGATTGGATGACCGAATGATGCAAAATAAGCGTTTTGCTGATATTTACATAAAGCCCATGCTCTCGGATTACAGATTATTTTTTGAGTATAGATTTGGAGAGTATGAGGATAAAATAGGGATTGATACTACATTTTTTTATTGTGAGAAGGATACGGCGTTTGCGGATATGCAGCAGTGGAAAGAGCTGATTGATGGTGAATTCGATTTTCATCAGCTTGGAGATAACCATTTCTTTATCAATCAGCATTATATGGAGATGGCCGATGTGATCAATCATCATCTTAATCAATATATGTGAGGATATATTTATGACTTTTGAAGAGATATTGAATATTTCTCCGTATTCTATGAACGGGGAGAAAAAAGAGAAACTTCTGACGGATAGGCTTATAGAATTAACGAAACTTCATCAGGAAAGGTGTCCTGAGTATGCACGGATTTTGGAAGCGATTTCTTTTGATATTGATAAAGTCAAAAGCTATAAGGAACTTCCGTATCTGCCAGTTCGCTTGTTTAAAGAATTGGATTTAAAATCCATTCTCAAGGAAGATGTTGTTAAGACAATGACTTCTTCAGGTACAACAGGGCAGGCCGTCAGTAAAATATATCTGGACCGTGCGACGTCATCTAATCAACAGAAAACGCTGGTAAAGATAGTCTCTGAGTTCACGGGTTCCAATCGTATGCCGATGATTATCATTGACTGTCCAAGTGTTGTGAAGAATCGGGCAATGTTTTCTGCGCGTGGTGCTGGTATCTTAGGTTTTTCTATTTTTGGAGCAAAGAAAATATATGCTCTTGATGATGATATGAAATTAGATACAGAGGGGCTAAAAGAATTCCTTGATAAATTTCAGGGGCAGAAAATTCTGCTTTTTGGATTTACTTTCATGATCTGGCAGCATTTTTATAAAGAATTGATGAGATTGAAAAAAGAAGGAATTACTTTTGATTTTTCAAATGGCATCCTTATTCATGGAGGCGGATGGAAGAAGCTTGTTTCCGAAGCGGTCAGTTCTGAGGAATTCCATAAGAAATTAAATCAGGCTTGCGGATTAGAGAATATACATGACTATTATGGAATGGTTGAACAAACCGGGTGCATTTACATGGAATGTGAGTGCGGACATTTACATGCAAGCATCTTTTCAGATGTGATCATACGGCGTCCGGTTAACTTCTCAGAGTGTGATATTGGCGAGGCAGGCATTGTTCAGGTAGTTTCGGCGATTCCGGAATCTTATCCAGGACACAGTCTTTTGACGGAGGATGAGGGTGTTATTCTTGGGATTGATGATTGTCCATGTGGAAGAAAAGGTAAATACTTCAAGATTAACGGCAGATTAAAGAATGCCGAAATAAGGGGGTGCAGTGATACTTATGCAGATAAGTTTAAATCCTGATATTTTAAATAAAATCACCTATCTGACTGGATCGCCTGAGATTACTGTCAGTCTGCAGAATACGCCTGCTAAGGAGCCTTTTGATGATAGGATAGTAGATTTCTTAAATGATGTATCCAGAGAAGTGATGAAAGATTCAAGATCCAAAGCGTATTCCGATGTTATCACGTTTGCCTTTTGGATTCGCAAAGGATCTGTATTGAGATTAAAAGAGCGATTTGGAAAACAGGATGATGCTCTCCATATGGGGAAGGGTATTGCCTTTCACATAGCACCTTCCAATGTTCCATGTAATTTCGCGTATAGTCTGGTAAGCGGCTTGTTGACTGGTAACGCGAATGTAGTCAGAGTTCCATCTAAAGATTTTCCTCAGGTAAAGATTCTTTCGGATGCCTTTAATAAGGTGCTCGACCGATATGAAGATATAAAACCTTATGTAATTTTGACTCGATATGGACGAGACAAAGAGATAAATGATCTATTTTCATCTATTGCAGAAATTCGTATTGTTTGGGGCGGTAATCAGACAATTGCTGAATTGAGAAATTCGGAATTGCACCCTCGTTCAGGAGAGATTACATTTGCCGACCGTTATTCGTTAGCGTTGATCGATGCAGACAGTTATTTAGATATTGAAGACAAAACAAGGGTTGCGGAAGACTTTTATAATGATACTTTCTATTCTGATCAGAATGCCTGTACAAGTCCAAGGATTATCATTTGGACCGGCAGGAAAATAGAAGAAGCAAAGAAGGTTTTTTGGGAAGAAGAGCATAAGCTTGTAAAGAAGAAATATACTTTTCAGGCAATTCAAGGGGTTAATAAACTGACAAGTAATTGTCTGATTGCAGTTGCACAGCCAGGTATAAAGATTGTAGACCATGAAGATAATCTGATCGTTCGAGTAAGTGTTCCTGAAATAAAGGAAGATCTTATGAATTATCGGGATAATAGCGGTTATTTTTTCGAATATGACTGTGAAGAAATTTCTGATATCAGGAGTCTTTGTAATAATAAAAGCTGCCAGACGATAGCATATATCGGTGACAAAAACACAGTTACATCACTTATCCAGACGGGGGTGAGAGGAATTGACCGTGTAGTTCCTATTGGAAAAACAATGGATTTTGATTTGATCTGGGATGGATATAACCTCCCGGCGTTAATGACGAGAACTATAGTGATGGTATGAATATGAAAAGAAATTATACACTTGGAAATCGAAAGGTAGCCATAATTGGCTCAGGATATGTTGGTTCTTCAATTGCCTATGCTTTAGCAATAAGGGACGTTGCAAGAGAGATTGTTTTGATCGACGTAAATCAGGATAAAACGGATGGTGAAGCAAAAGATATACGGCATGGTATTCCGGCTATGGGAACAGCTGATCTCTATGCGGGTGACTATTTTGATTGTGCGGATTGTGATTTGATCATAGTGACGGCTGGCCGAGGGAGAAAGCCGGGCGAATCTCGGTTAGATCTTACGAATGAAAACGTAAAGATAATGAGATCAGTAATTGACTCTATACAAAAATACTATACGCGCGGAGTGGTCCTGATTATATCCAATCCGGTTGATATTTTAACATACAAAGCGACAGAGTGGATGAGCCTTCCTGATGGGATGGTTTTTGGATCGGGAAATATCTTGGATTCTTCTCGTTTTGTCAGAACGGTTGCAGATTATATTGGACTGAATACAGGTGTGATCAACGGATATGTTGTTGGAGAACACGGAGATGGACAGGTTCCTGTCTGGAGTCACGTGACAGTTGGCGGAATACCGATTGCTGAGTATTGTTCTGATGCAGGACTAGATTGGAATGATGAAGTAAAGAACGAGATTGCTGAAAAAACCAAGATAATGGGTGCCGAGATAATTGCCTCAAAAGGACGTACACACTATGGTATTGCAACCTGTGTGTGTCAGCTTGCGGATGCTATTATTAATCAACGTCCTATGATTTCTTCTGTCAGTTCAGTATTAATGGGAGAACATGGATGCCGAGGAGTTGCTCTTTCGGTTCCTTCGGTTGTCGGACCGTCCGGTGTACAGCAGAGAATTCGAGAAAAATGGGCGCCAGAAGAGTATCGGGCGTTCTTTGATGCGGTAGAGAATGTAAGGGATACATTTGTTAAAATTACCTTATAAGATGGGAAAAGAAAATGATCTTAGAAAACAAAAACGCAATTATCACAGGTGCAAGACGTGGGATCGGCAGAGCGGCAGTTGAAGTCTTTGCATCCCAGGGAGCTAATATATGGGCTTGTGCAAGAAGACAGGATGATATTTTTGAGGAAGATGTGAAATTTCTGTCAAAGAAGTATCGGGTCCAGATTTTCCCGCTTTATTTCGACGTGACAAACGAAGCGGAGATGAAGGCAGCGATTCAGGATATTCGCAAACAAAAAGTCAATATAGATATCCTGGTTAATGCAGCAGGTATTGCAGATAACAGTACCAGATTCCAGATGACTTCTATCGACAAAATGAAACATGTGATGAATGTAAATTTATTTTCGGTAACGCTGATTACTCAGTATGTTTCGCGCCTTATGATAAGACAGAATTCCGGATGCATTGTGAATATTGCATCTATTGCGGGGATCGATGGTGCTCCGGCGCAGTATGAATATGCTGTAAGTAAGGCTGCGATTATAGGAGCAACCAGGAATCTTGCAAGAGAATTGGCACCCAATAATATACGTGTCAATGCTATAGCTCCGGGGATGACAGAAACTGATATGGGAGCACAGATCGAAGATACTTTGAAACAGGAAATCTTGGGCAAAGTTATCATGAAAAGAATGGGAAAACCGGAAGAAATCGCAAATGTTATTGCCTTTGCGGCCAGTGACATGTCGAGCTATATGACAGGCCAGGTTCTTCGGGTTGATGGAGGTATGTAATGGCAGATCAAATGATGATCAAAAGATGCAATGAGATGGCTAGGATAATCCGTCGGCATATCATTGATATGACCTACAACACAGGAAAAACAGGAGCACATCTTGGAGGAAGTCTGTCTATTGTTGAATTGTTAGCAGGACTTTATGCAGGCAGCATCAGATTTAATCGAGATGATCCTGAATGGGATGGAAGAGATAGAGTTATTCTTAGTAAGGGACATGCTGCAATGGCGTTGTATGCTGCAATAGCGGAAGCTGGGATCATTGATAAAAATGATTTGTATACATTCAAGCAGGATGGAAGCATGCTTGGCGGTCATCCTTCATTAAACGGATTGCATGGAATTGAGTACGCAAGTGGTAGTTTAGGACAGGGTTTATCCCTTGGTGTTGGAGCGGCTCTTGCACTGAAGAGGAAGAAAAATCATGATCCGCGTGTGTTTGTGTTTTTAGGCGATGGAGAATGTGATGAAGGCTCTGTATGGGAAGCTGCCGCAAGTGCCGGTCATTTTGAATTAAATAATCTGATTGCGGTCATAGATATGAATGCAATACAATATGACGGTTTTACATCAGAAATTTTAAATATGTCCCCGTTTGAAAAAAAATGGCAGGATTTTGGATGGGATACAATATCAATTGAAGGACATAATTTGCAAGAGATTCTGGATGCTTATAAACATCACGGAGAAAGACCTTTGGCTGTCTTGGCACATACCGTGAAGGGTAAAGGAATATCCTTTATGGAAGGGAACTGGAGATTCCATAATGCTGCGTTATCTAAAGAACAGTATGACCAAGCAATAGAAGAATTGGAGAAGACTGTATGATAGAATATAACAAAAGAAATATGAGAACATGGTCTCTCTTGGGACCTAGCGGGGCACATGGGACAGCGGCGATGAAACTTGCTGAAACGAATCCCAATGTGCTGATGTTGACGGCGGATCTGTGCTTTTTTTCTGGCCTTGAAAGATTTAAGACGACATATCCTGACAGGTTATATAATCTTGGAATAGCGGAACAGAACATGATTGGTGTTGCGGCTGGATTTGCAAGGGAAGGATTTATCCCATTTGTTAATACTTATGCTAGTTTTTGTGCTTCACGATGTGCTGATCAGGTCCGTGTAAATATGTCTTATATGAAACTTCCAATCAAACTAATTGGTCTGACAGCCGGGTATGGAGCAGGAATGTTGGGAGCGACCCATATGAGTATTGAAGATGTGTCTGTTATGAGAGCATTGCCGAATATTACAGTGATTTCTCCAGCTGATTGTACGGAGATTATTAAGGCGATAATAGCTTCGGCGGAGACACCAGATCCAACGTATATCAGACTTACAGGTCCGATGAATACTCCGATCGTTTATAAAGAGGATTATGATTTTTACATAGGAAAGGCGGTCAAGCTTCAAAAAGGCAGAGATGTATGTATTATCGCCACTGGTTCAATGGTAGCAGAATCCCTGAAAACGGCAAAGACATTATTGGCGGAAGGAATATCCTGCTCTGTGATAAACATGCATACGATCAAGCCCTTGGATACAGAGGCAGTAATGGAAGCAAATGAACAACATAAATTGATTGTTACAGCGGAGGAGCATAGTGTGATAGGCGGTCTTTATAGTGCCGTTGCAGAATGTCTCTGCAAGGAGAATGCACATAAACCGATTCTTTCATTTGGTATCAATGATATATTTGTGCGTGCTGGAAGCTATAGATATCAGATGACAGAGAGTGGATTAACAGAAGATATAATGAAGGAGGAAATTATGAACAAGCTTCAAAATCGGGGGGGGGGTATTGCAGAGTAAGTAAAAGCAATACCTGCAGAGATATTCTGAAGCAGGAGGTGAAGTGTCTTGCTGCGTAGAGGATTATTATCTGGAAAAATTGCAATTGTTACCGGAGCAGGTAAGGGTATTGGAAATAAAACTGTAGAACGTTTTGCTGAGGAAGGTGCGGTCGTTTATGCGACTGATATCACCACCAATAGTTTAGACGAATTTGCAAAAGAAATCGGAGAACGGTGTGACACTGAAATCATTCCGATGTATTTTGATGTGACAGATGAAAGTGAAGCCAAAAAAGCAATTAGTCAGATCAAGAAAGAGTATGGGAGAATAGATATCCTAGTTAATAATGCAGGTATCATGTGCGACAATGTAATAGGAATGATAGGCCGAAAACTGGTTTATGATGTTTTTAACATTAATGTGTTTTCGGTCATCAATATGATACAGCTTGTAAATAAACTTATGAGCAGGCAGAAATCAGGTACGATTATTAATATATCCAGTATCGTTGGTATTGAAGGGGCAGCAGGCCAGCTTGTTTATTCGGCTTCCAAAGGTGCCGTTGCATCATTGACCAAAGCGGCTGCGAAAGAACTGGCTCCTAACGGCATCCGGGTGAATGCAGTTGCTCCAGGTCTGATTAATACAGGTCTGTTACAGACAATTGGAGACGTAAAGATTAAAGAGAATTTAAAAAATATTAAAATGGGACGATTAGGAGAACCGTTAGATGTGGCAAATGTAATTTTATTCCTAGCTTCTGATTTGTCAGCCTATGTAACGGGCGAGGTAATAGGAATTGATGGTGAGGCGCATGTATAAGAGTTATCAAGATGGGATTCTTGGTTCCTGCGAAGCAAGTAGCCAAGTAGCCATGCATGGATATTTGATTTGGAGAGGAGAAGAAGTTATATGAGGATTTATTTAAGACCTATCACGTTGGAGGATGGACTGAATATTGTAAAATGGAGAAATACTCCATCAGTTTCGGCTCATTGCCTGAATCAGAAGCCAATTACTGTTGAGTCTAATGAAACATTCTTTCATGAACATGTTGAGACGGGACATTATCTACAATTTATCGTAGAGAGAATTGATGAAGACTTTGGAGTATCCTCTTATCCGATTGCTACAGCCTATCTAAAGGATATTGATAAGACTAATAAAAGATGTGAGCTTTGCATTTTTACAAGTGATGATCAGGAGTGGAATACAGAGAGTCAAAGCATAGCTGTTAAGTTACTGCTAGAAAAAGCTTTCAGTGAAATAGGAATGCATAAGGTATATTCCTATATATTCTATCAATTTATTGATGAAGCAGAATTATTGAAGAGCGCGGGATTTGCATCGGAAGCAATTCTTAAAGAGGAAGCTTTGGATGCTGATGGACATTATCAGGATATTGTAAGATTTGTGATTTTTAAAGATCAATGAGCGCTGGGAAGAATTAAAAGAAAAATCTCATGTTAACATTCAAAACGAGAAAGGAAAGCATATCATGCCGGGAGACACGTTCTAAAAGAGGGGATACAGGGAGATTACTATAGGAATCGGAAACCACATACATGTAGTGGTGGTAACCGAAGAAATAACAATCGCTGTTGATAAAGCCGGAAAACGAGAAAAAAAGGATTTTCCGGTTTAGTGCTAGCGCTCTAGCAAAGGAAGAAGCCTGGAAGCCATGCTGGAAGAATCACAGGGAGTTTTTTCGCCTTTCTTTTCCTCTTGGGAGATTTCATTTTAGGAAACCGGTCTTTAGGGGAGAGATTGTTAGAATCATTCATCCAAATACGGGAGGGGATGAAAACGATATGGCAGTCGGGATTCCGTTCGAGCTGTTTGAGACAGTTACAGAGGGAGTCGCGGCGACGAAGCCGAGTTATTAGCAGTTTGATACAATAAGGTTACTATTCACAGTCGGTTTGATGGATCGACAAATAAAGCGGAGCTGCAACACCGCTTTCAATGTTCTGATGTGTTTTTAGGAAGATTAGACCGAGAAGATTTC
>CAJTCH010000026.1 GCA_910574715.1 Lachnospiraceae bacterium
TATATGTCAATACTTTTTTGAAAATTTAACAAAAATGTTTTCCGGGATATGGAGGAAAGCAAAAAAGAAGAACATGAAAAAAGAGCGGAAATTCGGGCTCAAAGAGTTTCCGAGACCGCTCCCCAGAATTTATGGAGGAGAATATGAAAGAGTATAAATATGTCACTTTAAGGCAGCAGCCAGAATTAAAGGACAGGGCGGCCGAATGGTTTCATTGCAAATGGGGAGTACCACAGGAAGCGTACCTTGAATGTATGGAATTATATCTTGACAATGAAACCGAGTATGGCTGGTATCTCTGTTTCGATGAGGACAGAATCATCGGAGGTCTTGGAGTAATTGAAAATGATTTTCATGACAGAAAAGACCTCGCACCGAATGTCTGCGCCGTGTATACAGAGGAAGAATATCGCTGCAAAGGAGTTGCAGGACATTTGCTTGATATGGTTGTAGATGATTTAAAATCGAAAGCGATAACCCCGATTTATTTGCTTACTGACCATACAGGCTTTTATGAGAGATATGGTTGGGAATTTTTGTGTCTGGTCCAGGGAAATGATGAACCCGAAATGTCAAGAATGTATATCCACAGATAACTTCCAGTTGTCGTTTCACTGAAGGGATATTACAAGAATAGGAAGGAGCTGCGGATGATGAAAAAGATGTTGATTCTGATTGGTCTTTTGGCGACACTGCTTACAGGGTGTGGGAAAACGGATATTGTCAAAACGTATGAGAAGTCAGAGGATGCCGGGATTACAGTCACATATTATGAAATAGATAACGGAACATGGAAATGTGATGGTGTAACATATCAATTTAGATTGGAGTTAAGCGGCAGAATGCCCAACGCTGAATCAGATAGTTATTATACTGTTCTTACGGACAATAAGAATTTAACTTTCGAGGATGTCTCAAAAAGTCTGTATGGCAGTTTACTTGAGGATAGTAAGATTATGGAAGGCTCTATTATTGTAGAAATGAGATAAAAATCCAGTTGATCGAGGTAACTATATTATGGAGAGAAATACAAAATACAAACCAGATCATTAGTGCATTGTAATATTCACGCTTTGTTTATCCGTGAGGTTTGTAGAATATTTTCTGATCGAAACAGATCAAACGGCTATTGGAGAAAATGTGCTTCATAAAGTAGTTGGTATTATCATATTAGCTTTGGTATTAAAATGGGTAAATCTTTCATGGAGCGATATTGGATTTCAAAGAAACGGTTTTGCAGGCGGCATTTTGAAAGGATTGTTATTGGGAAGCGCCTGTTTTACCATTTCATATGGGTTGGAATTGGCGGTTTTTATTCTGCAAGGCAATCCTGCACATTTAGAAATATATATCAGCAGTTTTTCTTTAACCGGTTCTCAAATAAAAAATACGGATTTCGTATTTTTTCTGTTATGTGTGCTATTCAATATTATCAATGTATGGATGGAGGAAGGTGTTTTTCGCGGACTGTTCATCAGGACACTTTCCGAGACAAAGCCATTTGTGCAGGCGAATTTTATTGCCGCATTTTTATTTGGTATTTGGCATATTGTAATGCCGATCAGAAGTTATATCCATGGCGAAATGTCATTTGCGGCAATGGTTTTTATGGGTATCGGTTATATGATCCTTGCCGGGATTATGGGAATCAAATGGGGACTTCTTTACCGCATAACTGGAAATATATGGGCAGGGCTTGGAGATCATTTATTCAATAATACCGTTGCTGCAAATATGCTGCATGTCATTTCTGCAAAGGGTACAGACGAATTACAGATTGTCCGGATTATGGCTGCACAGATTATTTCCTTTGTTTTTGTGTTGATAATTCATTATTACAAGAACAGGAAGGGAAGAAAGAAACCCAAAAATCAGAGTTAGATTTTCTTATTGTCATCAAAGATGAGGGGATTAACCGCCGACAGAACCATTCTGTCTGGTAGGAGATAGTAAATAAGTAGGAGGACAAAAATGATTCAATTAGTCAGACCAACAGAAGAATTGAAAGAGCAGGCGTTCGAATTCAAACAGGAATTTTTTGATCATGGGGAATTCGTTATTAACGGAAGTGAATTATTTGATAAAACGGATGATTATACAGAATGGTGCAGATCCATAGACGCAAACACAAAAGAGGAAACGGTTAATCCCGCGTTGCCTACGGGGGAAATCCGATATATCAGAAGTGATGTTCCGGAGAATTTATCGGATAAGGAAATTCGGTGGCTGTTGGAGAATCATATCATCACAATTGTAGATTTGCGGTCAGATGAAGAAGCAGCCGAAAAACCATGTATTCTTAAGAAACAGAAAGGATTCAGATACTTTCATCTCCCGGTTACAGGAGGCGGCGATACTCCAAAGTCGCTTGAGCATCTGCATACTATATATCAACAGATGGTGGATGAACAGATGGAATTATTCTGAAACGGCTTGGATTCAGTGATGAAGTAATCATTGATGATTATATGCAATCAAAGGATAATTTAATGGATATGCTTACAGCATATATTTGTGTTCATCCAGAGATAGATATAGAAATTATTATTCCGCATAGAGAAAATATGGAGCAATTACTGAAGCAGTTATCAGGAGGAGACAATCGATTATGGAACTTGTAAAACTGACACACGAAAATATTGATAAGGAACACATTTGCTGTGCCATATCCAATAACAAGGATATTCAGGTCATATCCAAAAAGAACTGGCTGAAGGAGCGTCTGGAGGAAGGACTTGTATTCTTAAAAGGCAATGTCCGGGGAAAATGCTTCATTGAGTATATTCCAGCGGAATACGCATGGGCGCCTGTCGAGGCGGAAGGTTATATGTACATTGACTGCCTGTGGGTATCCGGACAGTTCAAGGGGCACGGATACTCGAACCTTCTGCTGGATGCATGTATCCGCGACAGTAAAGCGCAGGGGAAAAAGGGGCTTGTGATCCTGTCCTCCAAAAAGAAAATGGGATTCCTCTCTGACCCAAAGTATATGGGCTATAAAGGATTTCAGACAGCAGATACGGCAGAGCCTTATTTCGAGCTGATGTACCTGCCCTTTGAGGAGGGCGCCCCGCTTCCCCGTTTCCGGGATAGCGTGCGCGGGCATGAAGATTTGCCGGAAGGGTTTGTGCTGTATTACACAAACCAATGCCCCTTTACGGCAAAGTATGTACCGCTGCTAGAGGAGATGGCAAAATCCAGGAACGCAGTGTTTCAATCGGTACAGCTCCAGACCAGAGAGGAAGCGCAGAATGCGCCCTCTCCCTTTACAACCTTCTCTCTTTTTTATGACGGGCAGCTTGTGACCCATGAAATCCTGTCGGAGAAGAAATTTGATAAAATTTTAGTGAGCAAAGGACTGTGAACCGGAATTACGCAAGTCAATAAATTTAAGGAGTGCTGCTATGAAAAAGAAACTGTTCATAATTATAACGGGTGTCGTATTGGTTGGGATTATATGTATCTGGCTTTTGGTAAAGAACAAGTCTGCGGAGCAAATGATTGTTGACCGTTTAAACGAAGCAGTATCTCACTATATGGATATGAATATAAAAGAGGATAAAGCATATTCGCTGAAAGTTTCTGACATGGAAATGCTTGTGACGACATATGTGCCTGAATATACGGTTTTTGGAGTTTCTGCCGATGCGTATACGGTCCGGCCAGGCAAAATAGATGAGACTTTAACGACAGAAAAAGAGCAGGATCTGCCAATCTGCAATTTTAATTATGTATTGATTTACGATGAAAAAACAGATAAGTTTTATAATGTAAAATTCCAGGGAAAAGGAAAACCAGTCATTCCAAAGGTTACAGACGCAAAAGAATTGGCTTATGAACTTGAATTACCAAACGTGGAGGAAGTAGAAAATATCTCTCTCAAAAAGAATTCTGACAGTCCAATCTTGATAAGCAGCAAAGATGATATGGAAGACATATTGGGCATTTTAGAAGGTACGAAACCGACCACAAAGAGCGGTGAAATAGGTACGCCCGTCCGTGTCGAGAATATTATCAATGCTGACTTTATCAGAAATGAGAATGTGATATGCAGATTATTCGTATATGAAGATGAAGGAAAATATTTTATCGAACAGACGGACAATGGAGTATATACGATTTCCAAAGAGGATTATGATTTGATAGAAAATTATATGAAAGGCAATTGATTATTGAGAAGGGTATCTTTGCGGCGGTATTTAGACGCACTCATTAACTGGCCGGTTTGGCTGCCACACACTTTGGGTTAAAATAATTGCATACATAGATGAAGACAAGCAGGAATTCATAGAACGCCTGCTGAAAGAAGCGTATGTATGGAGACAGCGGCAGGATACATAGAGAAAGCAGAGATAAGATGAAGGAGGTAAGAAAATGCGTCATATTTATATCCGCGGAATCATTGGACTGATCTGGCTGATTGCTGCTATTATATGCGGGGGATCGGGGAACTTCCAGATGACGGGACTTTACATCATTTTAGCAGGTGTGTTCCTGTATTCTGCATACACAGCATGGAAAAGAGAAAAAGACGGCAAAGGGGGAAGGTAAGATGGGACAAGCGCTTCTGACGATTCAAAACTTAAGCGCGTGGTACAGTAACGAGAAAATGATACTTTCAGATTTTTCTTTTGTGCTGGCCGAGCATGAAGCAGTGGGACTGATCGGGCTGAACGGAGCCGGAAAGACCACATTTCTGAAGGTGCTTTCCGGACTGCTCCCTACCTTCCGTTCAGAGGGTATCTGCTTTTGCGGATCCCCTGTGGATTTCCGGAAGCAGGATTTTAAGCTCTGCCGCTATACGGTGTTTGCCGAGGACAATTCGTTTTCGTATTTTACCTTCCGGGAATACCTGGCCTATGTATGCGCCGCCTATGGGAAAGAGATTCCGGATGTGTCGGAACTGATACAGGGCTTCCATTTTGAAGAGTATGCGGATACCCTGCTGCGGGAACTGTCAACCGGAAACAGGAAAAAAGCATTCCTGATCACGGCTTTTGCCCTGCAACCAAGGCTGCTTCTTCTGGATGAGCCGGTCAATGGGTTGGACTTCCAGAGTACGGAATACCTGTACCAGCAGATTTCAGAGTATAAGATTCATGGAACCGTACTGTTTTCCTCCCACATTCTGGAGAGCATCACGCTGACCTCTGACCGGGTATTTGTCCTTGAGAACGGCAGGATCCGGCAGACCTTTGAACGCGGGCAGATCAATGCCGAAGAGATCCGGGAGGCTCTGCATGATGAAAATGACAGGTAAAGCCTTTGCCAAAAAGCTGTTCGGGGCAAAATATGAACGGCTGCCCCGGACTCTTTTTATGGATGTGATTGTATTTTGGGGACTATATATTGCCGGATTTCAGGTGCAGATTGCGTCGTTTGTCCGGGTTCTGATGATCAGTGCCTTTACTGCAGGCGTGATGTGGCAGGCTCTTTCTTCCAAAGATAATGCCGCCGAACTTCAACATATGCTGATGCTGCCGCATAGATGCCGGGAGTTTGTTTTCTCTTATGTGGGGGTGCTGGGCGCCTATACGGTTCTCACAAAGACAGGACTGCTTCTGGCGGCCTTGCTGGCCGTTTCTGTCTGGAAGCCGGTAGAGATCATGGGAATGGTCATCTGCATGATCCATGCGGTTCTTATGGCTGCCGCGGTTTATGACCTGAGAAAATACTGGTATGCGGGCGGTCTCTGGATTGTTGTCATTGTAGCTGCCATTCTGTTTTTGGGAGGCAGGTTATGGTTTTGCCTGTTGCTGCTTGTGAATAGTCTGTTTGCTGTCTTAATTTTATGGAGAGCAGACGGATACGTTTTTTATCAGAAGGAGAGTAAGAAACACCCTTCGGGCATCCCTTTATGCCAGAGGCTGCCCCAGCGAAAGCGAGCGTATTCAGCAATGAGCAGGAAAAGTCATGCGGTCCGGCAGAGAAAGAGGGCAACACTTTGGCGGTACTTTTTCCGGTACCTGATCTGCCATAAGAATTATCTTCTCAATACCGCTGTGATGTGGTGCGTCGCCTTGGTACTGCCTTATTTCTTAAGAGAAATGGCAGGGCTGTCCGTGGTTCCGGTGGGGTTTGCGATTCTGTCCTTAAATACGCCAATCTGTATCCTGCTGTCTTGTGACCCTGATCTGGAGCAGGCAGTCCGTTTCCTGCCTGGGCAGAAAGGTTGCTTTTGCATTCCATACTGCCTGTTTATCTTCCTTTGTAATATGGCTGCAGATATAATATTCCTCTTAAGCTGGAAGATTCAGAACGGCAGCGTCACTGCCCAAATGATTGCAGGGGCTGTTTTCTTTGCCCTGCAGAGCGCGGTGTTGTCGGTGTTGCTGGAATGGTTTTATTCTATCCGGGGCTTTAAGATTGAAAGCGACCTGTGGCATCATCCGCGGAAATATGTGGTTCCGGTGGCAATGCTGCTGCTCGCGGGGGCAGTATCTTCCTGTCCGGTGTTGCTGCCTGTGCTGTTGGCTTTACTGGCTGTAGAAGTCACAGTTTTACTTTTAATATTTTAAGGGTATCCTAGTACACCGAATAATAAGTAACCAGCCATATAACTTGCCTGATTTTCCATCTGCTTCGTTGTTGTCAATCGGCGTAGCGCCCACTACGCCTCATTCCTCCGCCTTGCATATGAAAAGTCATTCTGCGTTATATGGCTAGGAACTTATTTTTCGGTGTACTAGCCAGTAATGTGGTGGTTTTCAGCATCCAGCCCTTCGCTGAAAGCGACCGTTCAATGGGTTGGATTGTTTCATAAGAGAGAATGGCAGTTTCTTGGTAGGTTGGAGGATAGCATTATGAAAATCTTATTGGTGGAAGATGATATGGAGATCGGCGCCATGTTAAAAAGCTTTTTGACGACAGAAAATTATGAGTGATTACTGCGTCAGACGGGGAGATCGCCTGCGAGAAGTTCTTTTCCGATGATTTTAATCTGGTTTTGCTGGATCTGATGGACGAAAATGCTGTGAACGTCCATATCAGCAGGCTGAGGACGAAAATCGAGGACGATCCCCGTAACCCCAGATACATTATTACCGTATGGGGGATTGGGTATAAGGCAGGAGATTTATAACATGAGTGATCAGATAATTCTTTTTCTCCTTTTGATCGTGATCGCTGTCCTGGCTTTTGTCGTCCTGTACCAGCGGTTTGCTTTCAGGAGAGGAATTCGGATCCAATTAATACAGATCAGCCGGAAGTTAGAAGACATTGCGGAATCTGACAGCGACGAAAAAGTAATGGTATTTACAGACGAACCTGCCCTGATGGAACTTGCGGGCGAGATCAACCGCCTGCTGCTTGACCGTCAAAGGATAAAGGCTGAATTTAAGAGGGGTGAAATTGCTTCCAAGAAAATGCTGGCAAACATATCCCATGATATAAAAACGCCCCTGACCGTGATATTGGGGTATCTGGAGATCATGCGTCTTGCCGATACTGACGATGAAATGTTAAAGAAGGTGGAATCAAAAGCAAAACAGGTGGTGGATCTGATCAATCAGTTCTTCACTTTGGCAAAGCTTGAGGCAGGCGATGCCAATATCACCCTATACCGGGTACAAAAACAACATTTACGGTCAGACTGAAAAAAATATATTCCTTTATGCCCCCAAATCGTGGGCAAACTCTTGATGTGGAAAACAAAGATTTATTGTAATTGTTCAGAATCGGAGGGATAGTATGAGCAGAGTATTGGTGATTGAAGATGATGAGATCCTAAATGGAGGATTGTGTTATAACCTGCAGAAAAGAGGGATTACCCCTTTTTCTGCTTACACCTTAGAAGAGGCAAAGGGACTTCTTTCAAAGGAAGCGTATGATCTGATCGTGCTGGATGTGAATCTGCCGGACGGCAGCGGATTTGCGTTTGCGCAGGATATCGCCGCTCTTTATGAGATACCGTTTATTTTCCTGACGGCTCACAATCTGGAGGATGAGATTATCGGCGGTTATCACATGGGCGCGGAGGATTATATTACGAAGCCCTTCCGGATTCAGATCGCTATGGAGAAGATACAGGCGGTTCTTAGAAGGTGCGGGGGAAGGCATGAGGAATCCTGTTATTCGTGCGGCAATCTTGATATTGATTTCGAAAAAAGAATTGTCAGGAAGAGCGGGGAACTGTTAGAGCTTACGCCGACGGAATTTGACCTTCTTCAGTTTTTCTGTAAGAACCGGAGAAAGATACTGACGAAGGATATCCTTCTGGAAAATATATGGGACAACAGAAGGCGCTTTGTCAGCGAACATACGCTGTCTTTGAATATCAGCCGTCTGCGGAACAAAATAGCCGACGATCAGTTCGATTATATCAAGACCATTTATGGAATGGGATACCGGTGGATCGGAGCAGGGGAGGCGGGAGTATGAAAGCGCTGATGATCCTGCTTCTTTTTGGTATTCTGAATCTCGGATATTATCTGTATTTCCGAAGAAAATTTGTGAGGTATTCTGAAGAAATACTTCGGAATACCAGACGTATCATGGGGAATGAAAAGGATCGGTCTTTGTACCGGGAATACAGCAGGGAGACTCTTACTTCCAAGGTGGTTATGGAGCTTGAGAAGACGGAAGATATACTCAGAAACCGGGCGCTTAAGAGCGAACAGGAGAAGGAGAAGCTGCAGAAGACGATTTCTGAAATTGCCCATCAGGTAAAGACGCCTCTGTCGAATATCTGCATGTATCATGATATGCTTTCGGATCCGGATATTTCTTCCGGCGAGGCAGAGAAGTTTAAGGAAATTATAGGGCGGCAGCTTGAGAAGCTGGAATTTCTGATTGATTCGCTGATCAAGTCTTCCCGTCTGGAGAGTGATATGATTAAGCTGAATATGGGAAAGGTCAATATTTTCCAGGTTTTGGAACTGGCGGTAAATGATGTTGTCCATAAGGCGGACAGAAAAGAGATAGAACTGTCGATCCGGTGCGGGCAGGATATGACTGCGGTCTGTGATGTGAAGTGGACGGCGGAGGCGATCGGCAATATTCTGGATAATGCGGTGAAATATACGCCGGAGGGAGGGAATATTTCTATCGACGTCAGTCCGGGAGAGATGTACGCGAAGATTCAGATTCGGGATACGGGAAAGGGAATTGCTTCCGGACATTATAACGATATATTCAAACGGTTTTACAGGGAAAGCTCGGTTTCTGAAGAGGAAGGGCTTGGCCTTGGCCTGTATATTGCCAGAAATATTATTGCGCTTCAGAGGGGATATATTATGGTACATTCTGCGCCGGGGCAGGGCTCCTGCTTTTCCGTATTTCTTCCGCAGCAGGGGTAAAATTGTCTCAGTTTTGATAATATTGTTTCAGCATTTGAAACAGGATTGATAGAATCTCCTTTTAGAATAGAACTATGATCAGGAAGGAGAGATGACGCATGGATATCTTACAGACAGAGAATCTTACGAAGTATTATGGGGAAGAGCCATTGGTTGTGAAGGCCCTGGACGGGATTAACCTTCAGATTGAACAGGGAAGCTTTACGGCAATCGTGGGAACGTCCGGTTCCGGGAAAAGCACGCTGCTTCATATGCTGGGGGGTTTAGATACGCCGACCGGGGGAAGCGTTGTGGTAGACGGGCAGAGCCTTGGAAAAATGAGCAGGAGTGAGCTGACGATTTTTCGCAGAAGAAAGATCGGATTTATTTTTCAGAATTATAATCTGATTCCGAATCTGAACATTTATGATAACATTGTTCTTCCGGTGGAGCTGGATGGGCGGAGTGCGGACCGGCAGTATTTGGATAATATCATATCCGTACTCGGACTGGACGGGAAATTGGATAGAAAACCCAATAAGCTTTCCGGCGGCCAGCAGCAGAGGGCGGCCATTGCCCGGGCGCTGATTACCAAGCCGGCCCTGATACTGGCGGACGAGCCTACAGGCAACCTGGACAGCCGCACAAGCCAGGAGGTTGTGGGACTTTTGCAGGCGACGGGAAGGCAGTTCCATCAGACCATTGTGATGATTACGCATAATGATGAGATTGCTCAGATTGCGGACCGCACAATCCGGATTGAAGACGGGCGGATAGCGGAAGGAAGGTGGCAGGGATGAAACTGGATGCAAATAATAACGGCAGAATCATCTACCGTATTGCAAGAAGCAATCTGACGGATAGTAAAGTATATACCCTGTTTTCAGGCCTGACCATTATTCTTTCGATTACATTTATTATGGTGATGTCGTTATTTCTCCAAGGGACACAGACAGCGGAGGAACGGATGCTTCAGAATATGCAGCATGTGCTCTATATGAACGTGCCGAGAGAGCGGATGGAAGAGCTTGCTGCAGATGAGAGGACAGAGCTTGTCATTCCATATAAAGATAGCGGCGCTGAGTTTGAAACCAGCGGCGTAAACTATAAGCTTATCTATATGAAAAGCCAGAAGGACAAGATACAGACGTATGTGCCGGCAGAGGGAAAAGAGCCGGAAAAATATAATGAGATCGTTGTAGACAAAAGCTTCCTGAACAGTATTGGAAAGGAGTGCAGGATCGGCGAAAGGCTCTCTCTGAATACGGAAAATGGAGCGGAGGAATTTGTAGTCTGCGGATATACCGGCAGAGAGCAGGAGTTATCGTCCTATACGGTTTATGTATCCGAAGAATTTGCAGAGAAAAATCCTTCCATGAGGGCAATAGAATATACGGCTCTTGCCCGGATTGCGGGCGCCCAGGATATGGAATCTTCCGGGTTTGAGTCGGCGGTTTATCAGATCGCAGATGATTATGGCGTAAAACGCCAGAATGTGAATATCAACGGCAAGTTTGAGGAGTCTCTGCGGGGAGATCATACGGCCGGATATGCAATCGCCTTTGTATCCTTATTTATCATGGCGGCCAGCGGGATTGTCATTTACAGTATCTTTTATCTGTCGGTTTCATCACGCACACGGCAGATCGGGCAGCTTCAGACGATCGGAATGACAGAGAAGCAGCTTCGGAAAATGGTACGGCGGGAAGGGGGATATCTATGCGCCGTAGCAATCCCTGTGTCTTTCATTCTAGGCGGAATCCTTGCGTACATTCTGCAGCCGGAAGGATGGAGTACGCCCGGTTATCTGACGACGGCGGCAGTCACCGGTGTATTTGGTTTTTTTGCCGTGCAGATCTCTGTCAGCAAGCCGGCCGCTCTTGCAGCTAAGGTTTCTCCTATTGAAGCGTCAAGGGATTTGTGGGACGGCAGAGATGATAAGGAGGGGAATGCAAAGCATAAAAAGCTGACGGCATTTGTAATGGCGCGGCTGGGACAGAGCCGAAGCTATAAGAAACGGCGGCTTATGACGGCGTCTATTGCTTTTGGAGGAATTGTTTTTATGATCGCGGCCTCGTATCTGTACGCCTGGGACGAAATATCCTTCTCAAGAGAAGGGGTTTTTTCCGATGCAGAATATATGGTTTCTTATCAGTATAATGCACACGATCCGTCAGCATACGGACCGACGGATATGCAGCTTAAGGGGCATCTAAGCGAAGAATTGAAGAAACGGCTGTCCGGGCTTCCCCATGTGCACTCTGTCCGGACAGAAAACAGTGTATTCGGAAGTATTGAGTATCAAGGGGCGGTCTGGAGCGATGGATTTTACCGGCTGACAAGAGATTCTGACGCATATTTTCAGTTGAATGCAGAAGGCAATAACAGCTATGATTATCTGTGTGAATCAGACGGTATCATGATTACAGACAGCGAATTTGTTTCCGGAATCAACGGCATATCCCCGCAGGTTGGAGACTTCATCACGCTGCACTGGTCTGACGGGGCGGAACATACTGCAAAGCTTAAGATTGCGGCAGTCAGTCCGGATCCTGCGCCGGTAAAAGGCGGCTATAATTTTGCAATGACGGATCAGACGATGGAAAAGCTGTGGGGTGATATGAATACGATAAGCGCCTTCTATATTTCTGTGGAGGATTATGAAACATATGGAGAACAGACAGAAGAAGCAATTCGTTCGCTGACAGAGGATGATCCCGATTTGTCCCTGGCGACATTGAGGGAGCAGATATTGGACGATTCAGCAAACGTGAAGAGGATCAAAATGCAGATTTACGGAATCGCAGCCTTTGTTACCTTATTTGGGATCCTGAATCTGATTAATATGATGATCGGAAATATTGCCACGCGTAAAAGGGAATTATCCGTGCTGGAATCCATCGGTATGGAAGTGAAACAGATAAGAAATATGCTGTTCTGGGAAAGTGTTATGTATGTGTTCCCGGCAATCCTGGTCACGCTTTTTGCAGGCGGCGCAGCCGGGTACGGATTTGTTGCCGCTTATAAGCGGATCGCGGGATATATGAACTACAGATTTCCTCTGATGCCCTGTCTTCTGTATGCGGCAGTGATGCTTCTGATTCCGCAGTTGATTTCCTGCGTCAGTCTGGGCAGGCAGAAAAAGCAGTCTCTTGTGGAGCGGATAAGGTTATAAAAGCTTTGATACCCCGCAGCAAACCTAAGCATTCCGAATCAGAACTGTCACTGTAAAGGAAGCTTCAGTATAAGATATATCCAAAGTACCGTTATATTTTTCTACCATTTCCCGAACATTTGACAGACCAAGACCATGGGCGGCTATATCTTCCTTATCGGATCTCAGCCGTCCATCCTGTTCTGTGATACGATTTCTTTTCGTATTTGTAATCTCATAGGTGAAATAGCCATTATCGGTTATCCGTGCCTTCACGGAAATATGCCGCTCCTGAATATCAGGGATTTTCAGAGAGGCTTCAATGGCATTGTCTAAAGTATTTGAAAAAAGGCAGCAAAGGCTGATAGCATCAATACCGATTAATTTATCCATCTCGATATGGAAAAAGCAGTCGATCTGATGCTCCGCCGCCAGATTATATTTGGAATTGAGGACGGCATTGATAATGCTGTTTTTACAGAAAACCCGGCTGTGTACCTGAAGCTGCGTTGCTATCCCTTTCATGTATTGTTCTGCTTCGTCATGATTGCCCGAGCAAAGCAGAGATTGGATGACAGTCAGATGATTGTTCATATCGTGACGGATCTTCCGAATCGCCGTTTGGTTCTGTTCTAGCTCTTCATAATAGCTTTTCTGCAGCATCAGATTTTTTCTCTCCATATTTTGCCGGACACTGATAATAAAATATTCTGCAAGGGCGACACATCCAAGGTTGGTGGTAAAGCATGCGAATGCGGCAGGCCACATCTTGTAGGTCTCGCGAGGCGTAAAATAGATACAGGTGGTGATACTCACCAGGGAAGCCAGACAGATAGCAGTCAGCAGTATCCAGATCTTGTCATCGAACAGTTGTCTTGTCTGAGCAAGGTGCTTTATAAAAAATCTGTAAATAGCGTACCAGATTATAAGATGGAGACAGGGATCGGCTATGGTACAGAAGATATCCATAGCCAATGGCCATCCAAACCAGGATCCCAGTGTACCCATCATATCCATAACGAAAAAATTCTGGCTTATTATCAGCGGATAGAGAACTGCAACGGCAGCCAGTCTCTGCCAGATACTTCCCTGAAAAGCGATCAACATTAAAAAAATCAACCAGATCAGGTCTAACGTTATATTAAAAAAATCATTCGGAAAGATGACCATGCCGGAGCACACCGTGCAGGAAATATAGACGAGGACCTGCCAGAATCTTCCGGTCCGCCGTTTGGCAAAGTGGGAAAGGATCCGGTAGATTAAAAAACCATATATGAAGTTGAATATGTTGCTGATATAAGTTATAGCAGATATGACATCCATAGCGTTCTCCTATCATATACTCACAGCCGAAGAAATCTGAGCTTAGTATAATTCAACCGCAAGTTTACTGTAACAGTAGGCGGGCAAAAGCAATCTCCACAGACTGCCTGTAAGCGCGGCTTACAGGAAAGCTCTGTGACCTTAAGGTGCAGCCGTCTTTTTCCAGTGCGGTGACGTAGTTCAGGTTCACCAGATGACGGTTATGGCAGCGGATGAAGTAATCCGGCAGGTCAGTCTCCACAGCGTCCAGTTTCCCATAAAATTCAAGTTTATTTCCATCTTCTAAAGAAATGATGATCTTTCTCCTGTCACTGGAAAAGGCAAGTATTTTTTTGGCAGGGATCTTCGTGGTTCCCGATTTTTGTTCCAGGGTAAAGTAGTGCTCCCGGTTTTGTCCAAGCTCTTTTATCGCCTGTTCTAATACTTTCATGATCTTCTGATTCTCATATGGTTTCAGGATATAATGAAAGGCATGGACTTCGTATCCCTGAAATACAAAGTCAGGATATGCCGTCACGAAGATCAGGAGCGTATGGGAATCTCTTTTGCGCAAATTTCTGGCGGTCTCCATGCCGCTTAATTGTTTCAGCTCTATATCCAGAAATAAGATATCCAGCCATTCCGTTTCCGGGCGTGTGAGAAGCGTTTCGCCGCAGTCATATTCATAGATCCGGTAATCCGCCCCAAGAAGCTGCAGCTTTTGCTCTAAAGGAGCGCGCAACAGTCTGCGCATGGAGGCTTCATCATCACAGATTCCAATATTGATCATAGGTATTCCCTCTTTACAGATTACATTTCAGTTCCCGTAGGATATTGTACAGAAGAATTCCGGTTTTGTAAATAGGCTGGTGGGCGAACAGAATTTTACATCATCTATGTCAGATATGACATTTGGCAGAATGCAGCCAGGAGGATCTTTTTCTATAATGAATGACACAAAGGCAATTAAGGGAGGTATGATTCTATGCTGCAGGTAAAGCATTTATCAAAAAGCTATACATCGGGAAATCAGATATATCCGGTGTTAAATGATGTATCACTTAAGGTTGAAAAAGGAGAATTCGTAGCTGTTATGGGGCCTTCCGGGTCGGGGAAGACCACGCTTCTTAACTGTATTTCCTGTTTTATTCCCCATGAGCAGGGGGAGGTTCGTCTGGCGGATCAGGATATTTCTAATCTGGATGAAAAAGAGCTTGCCAGAGTACGCAACCGTCAGATGGGATTTGTTTTCCAGGATTTCATGCTGTTAGACGGACTGAGCGTGTTTGAAAATATCTGTCTGCCGCAGATCATAGCGCACGGCCCGGTGGTACAGATGGAGGAAAAAGCGAAGAATATCTGCCGGCTGTTTGGCATTGAAAAGATCATGGAGAAATATCCTGCCGAGATCTCCGGCGGGGAGAAGCAGCGTACGGCGGTGGCAAGAGCGCTGATGAACCAGCCCTATGTGATTCTTGCCGACGAGCCGACAGGTAATCTGGACAGCAAGTCCTGCAAAGCGGTTATTGATGCATTTTTACAGGCGAAAAGAGAAATGGGCGCAACTATTTTTATGGTGACCCATGACAGCTTTGCGGCTTCTTTCTGCGACAGGGTCATAGTCTTAAAGGACGGGCAGGTGTATGGAGAGTTGAAAAGAAAAGGAACCAGACGGGAATTTATGGATGGGCTTCTGGATACGATCCGGACGTTGGGAGGTGACGGGGATGACAATGAGTAGGATTACGGCAAAGCTTCGGAAAAAGAACAGGGATCAATACCTTTTGCTGGGGATATGTATCTTCCTGTCTGTCATTCTGGTTACGTCCTTTACAATGATGTATTTTTCGCCGTCAATTCAGGAACTTCTGCCTCCGGGCGGGGATACGAGAAAGCTGATGAAGCTGATGATGGGGGTGGTGATGATCGGCTGTCTGATCTTTACCCTTTATGGGAGCAGCCTGTTTTTCCGCAAGAAGAGCAGAGAATTCGGAGTCATGCTGGCTTTAGGAGAGGAAAGAGGAGCGCTTGCCGGACAGCTTGCAAAAGAGCTGGCGGCAGTAGTGGTAAAGTATGTTTTATCAGGTATATTACTGGCAGTACCGGTGTCTTATCTGATCTGGAAATTATTCCAGGCGATTGCGCTCAATACGGCGCGGCTTAAGTACCGTCCCGGGAATGCGGGAATATTTGCAGGGATTCTCTTTGCGGCGATACTGTCTCTTTGTATTCTGATTCTGGGTATTCGTTTTATCCGGCAGGCGGATATTATGAACATTTTGAATGCCAGCCGGAAGACGGAGATGGTTCGGGAGATCAAGCCATGGTTCGGCAGACTTGGAGCAGCGCTTGTAGCTGCGGGGCTGTTTCTGGCAATGGCCGTCCCCCAGCTGACCGTCAGACTGTTCCGGCAGGGGATGCCTGCAATCTGGAACGTAACGTATCTGCTGGGGATAGCAGGTCTGTATCTGATTGTCCTAAGTGCGGTCGGTTATTCTAAAAAAGGAAAGCATCCGGAGAAATATTATAAAAATATTATTTCCACCAATCTGATGCGATTTACGGCAAGACAGACGACAAGGAATATGCTGTGTATTGCGCTGCTTGTATTCGTGATGGTAGGGTCGGCTTTTTGGGGAGTCATGTACTATTTCAGCGCTATGGACGGAGGCGGCGAAGCGCCTTACGATTATTCCTGGCACTATCCGGCGAAAGAAGCTCAGATTGGGAAGAAAGAGACAGAGAAAATAGCCAGAGAGCATAAAGTGACGCTTACTGCTTATGAGGATCTGGATTCCCTGCAGCTGGTGATCCGTTATACCGGAAGAGATATGGATGAGCAGAAAAGATATTTTGATGCGGAATATGAAAAGCTTGCGACGTTTATAGCAGCTTCGGATTTTGAGAGAATCTCCGGCAGATCGATTTCGCTGAAAGCAGGGGAGTATCAGACGGTCACCACGACGGATTTTCAGGAGAATGTCTGGGTAAGCGTAGATTGCCTGAATGAGATCGAAAATCCGGCAACAGGAGAACGGATGGTTCCTGAATTCCGGGGCACAGCGGAATTTGACAATCTTGCCATTGGAAGCGATCCTTTTGCTTTTCTGTTGTCGGATGAGGATTATAACAGGTTTGCGAAAGACCTGCCGGATGACTGGAAAGAGAAACATGCTTTTTTTAATGCAGAGTGTATGACAGATGCGGGGGATAAGAAATTTTATGAGTATGAGTTTGCGGATGCTGTAATACGGGAATATATTGCACGGGCAACAGAGCTGTCCAATCATTACGGCCTGTATGATTCCCGTGAAGAAGAATTGGCTCTGGCAGCAGGCAAAGAGTATGGCTATGCCGGGAAGATTGACCTGTCGCCGGATAACCCCCAGATTATGGACGACTGGAAGTACGCTCCGTTTTCCAAGATTTTTTTACAGGCGAATGCCATGGAAATGGTTGCCGTGTTCGTACTGCTCAGTATCTATATTTCCGTGATATCTCTGACCGCGGCGGGAATTATGAGTTATATAAGAAGCATTACCATTGCCATGGATAATCGGCAGCTCTTCGAAGATCTGAGGAGGCTTGGAACGGATGATGCCTATGAAGAGAAAGTGATCAAAGTACAGCTTCGCAAGATCTTCGCATACCCTGTGGCGGCAGGCTGTACGGTGGTAGGGTTATTCTCCTTGTTTCTGACTTATTTTAATGATATGAGGCTGCAGGCTTTCGAGGTAAATATGCTGTTGCTGGAAGTGCTGCTTATGATCTTCATTGCAGGGGTTCTGTATGTCGTGTACAGAATTGCGTATGGGAAAATGAGGAGGATTGTGGGGAGCGGCATTAAAAAATGTTCCTGCAGGATATGAGAAAGAATTTCCGGATTATGAAGTCTTTTAACGACTATTTGAACAGGGCTCTGTGTCTGGCTCTTTTATCAACGTATGAACAAAATTGCTGCACCGCAGCCTTGGCAGGTCATTTGCAGCGATTTTGTTCAATAGGGAATTTACTTAAATGCCCTTAATCAAAAACATTTCCATTGGTTGTTCATATTCTGGAACATCTATGATAAAACCGCCGCAATCTTTATATCCCAATTTCCTGTAGAAATGTTGTGCCTCTTCGTCAACCTGAGTTGATGTTAACAGCATACCATATCCTTGTAATTTCATATCATTTTCCCAATGTTCCATAAGTTTCTTCCCATAACCTTTTCTTTGATAATTGCGATCAATAAATAACATTGTACAAAACGGCGTATTGTCCCAGAAAAGATTATATCTTAACAATCCGATTGGTTTATTGTCATCTAATAAAATATAGCCTCTTTTATTGCTGACCTTATTAATAAATTCTCGTTCCGGCAAGTGTTTATCAAGACCATACCAAAATTCTTTATCTTCTGATTTTACATATCTGATTTCTGTCATTACCTTTACCTCGCAAAAATCCTGTTTAATTCCGCTTTCTGCTTAAAATTATCACGGCAGGTTCCACTGTCACTCATGTGACCCGATTCAAAGAGCGATTATAGGCTAATATAGCTGCTATTGTCAAGCCGAAGTTTTTGATAAATTTTTCATTTTGTTGAAAATCACAATTCTCCCGGAAATATCATAAAATATAATATATTTATATAATAATGTGATTTTTGTTAAATCATAATATATGTTGGATACATCGTCTCATTTACAGGCGAATATCCTTTCATTATAATTTTAATCAGCTTGAGTGGTTGTGCAAGAAAAGACAGGCCCGGGCTGATTTTTCTTGCTTCAGCTATGTATTCAAACTATTAAATGAAATATTATGAAAAGGAGTGGAGTTATGAGAAAATTATCCCGTATGACAGCAGCAATTTTGGTATTGATCCTGTTGCTGTCGCTTATAGGGTGCAGCAGTTCAGCAGATAAAAAGACTCATCTCACTTTCCAAATATGGGACGTCTATCAGCGTCCCGGGATGCAGGCTATTTGTGATGCGTATACTGCCAAACATCCTGATGTAGTGATTGATGTACAGGCTACAAGCTGGAGTGAGTATTGGACGAAGCTGGAGGCTTCTGCCGAGAGTAATACCATGCCGGACATTTTCTGGATGCACACGAATCAGTTGCTTTATTATGCCGATTTCGGCATGTTAGCCGATGTGACAGACCTTTATGATGATGTGGATCCGAATTATTATGAGGAACATTTTTCCGAGATTTCCCGCAGCAACGCCAGCGGCAGCGATGGCCGGCTCTACGGCGTACCCAAGGACAAAGATAACGGTCTTCTGGTGTATAACAAGGAAATGTTTGATGCCGCTGATGTTCCTTATCCAACAGATGACTGGACCTGGGAGGATTTGACGGATGCTTCCAGAAAAATTCACGATAAAACCGGTAAATACGGTTTCATGGCTTATAATGACGACCAGTTGGGTTACTGGTGTTTTGCCTATCAGGCTGGCGGGCACATTCTTACCGCCGACCGTACCAAGGCTGGCTACACCAATCCCGGTACTGTTAAGGGCATAGAGTTTTATGTGAATATGCAAAAGGAGGACTGGTGTCCTGACCAGACATATTTTGCCGAAACTGCGCCCGGAACTGCTTTCTTTTCTGAAGAGGGAGCCATGTATCTGGAGGGTAACTGGAATTTGCCGCAGTTGATGGAGAATTATCCCGAGATGCGGGGCAAGTGGGATCTGGCAAAGCTTCCCAAGTGTGCGGATCCTGTCGAGGACAGTGAAAGCCTGGATCAGGATGGGCGAGCCACCATGTCCAATGGTTTGTGCTATTCGACTGCCGCTCACGGCAAAAAGCGCGATATTGCACTGGATGTAATTAAATTTTTCGGCACGGAAGAGGCTCAGCGTATCCAGGGAGAAAACGGCGCTGCAATTCCTGCTTATATCGGTTGTGAGGAATCCTGGCGCGCCGCGTTTGACTCTTATGATGAAAAGCTGAATCTGGATGTCATCTTTGAACAGTTTGATTATGCGGTGCAGGCAATCTATAACTCTGCCAGTCCTAAGTGGAAGAGCCTGGTACTGGATGAATTGACGGATGTCTATGCCGGCAAGCAGGAGCTTATGACAGGGTTAGAGAACATGGAAAACATCGTCAACACGGAAACCGCCAAGAAATTGGCGAAAGACTGAGAGAGGAGGGAGTTTCGTGAATAAGAAATTATCTGTCGCTGCAAGACGGGAGGAGAGATGGGGCTGGTTTATGGTGGCGCCTACGATCATCGGTTTGGTTGTTTTGAATCTCTGGCCCTTCGTGCAAACTCTGTATTCCAGCTTTTGCGAGCATCTGGGCTTTGGACATTATAGTTTTATCGGTGTGCAGAACTATAAAGACATGTTTAGAAATACGGAATTTTGGAAAGCCACTTGGAATACGGTTTACTTTTGTATTTTGACTGTACCTGTGGGTATAGCGCTGGCTTTGTTGGTTGCTTTACTACTCAATGCGCGTGTGAGATTCAAAGGCGGTTTCCGAACCATTTTTTTCCTGCCGTTGGTCTGTGCCCCGGCGGCTATAGCCATGGTATGGCGGTGGATCTTCAATACGGAGTATGGTATTTTAAACCAGATGATTGGCGGCAAAATCCAATGGATCACCGATCCGAAGACGGCTGTACTGGCTGTTGCCATAGTATCTGTCTGGAGCAGTATAGGTTATGATGCAGTTCTTTTGCTGGCCGGATTGCAGAATATTCCAGGTACGCTTTATGAAGCCAGCGGTCTGGACGGTGCGGGTAAGATTCGTCAGTTTTTCACAATCACCCTGCCTATGGTGTCGCCAACCCTGTTCTCTGTTCTGATCATGCGTTTGATGGCATCCATGAAAATCTATGACCTCATTTACATGATGGCAGATGAGACGAATCCGGCGCTGACAGATATGCAGAGCCTGATGTATCTGTTTTATCGTTCCTCTTTCGTGGCAGGAGACCGTGGTTATGGTTCCGCCATTGTTATCTGGACGGTTAGTCTGATCCTTCTTGTGACTCTTGTTCAATTCCAGGGGCAGAAGAAGTGGGTTACATATGACGTTTAAGGAGGTATTATAATGAAAAATTCTTTGAGACGCTCCTATATGATCACCAAACTGCTTACCTATTTTTTCCTGATTTTAGGCGCGGTCATTATGATCTTTCCGTTTGTGTGGATGATCCTTACCAGTTTCAAGACGGTTCCTGAGAGTATGCAGATTCCGCCGGATATTTTGCCGAAACAGGTTAATCTGGATAATTTTAAAGAGGCTATTGCCAGTCTGCCTTTTGGCAATCTGTACCTGAATACGATACTGATGGTATTCTTCCGTGTGGTCTGCGCCGTTTTATTCAGTTCCATGGCGGGGTATGCATTTGCCAAGCTGAAATTTAGAGGCAAGAAGCTGCTTTTTGGCATTGTACTGGTTCAGATGTCTTTGCCAAGCCAGATTTTTATTATCCCCCAGTATCAGATGGTTGCCAAGATGGGGATGGCCAATACGGTTTTTGCCCTGGTTTTCCCAGGATTAGTCAGCGCCTTTGGTGTATTTTTCCTGCGCCAGACATACATGAGTATCCCGGACGAGGTGGGAGAGGCTGCTTATCTTGATGGTTGTAATCAGTGGCAGACTTTCTACAAGATCATGTTTCCTTTGACAGGAACTTCCGTGGCGGCGCTCACTATATTTACCGCTGTTTTCGCTTACGGCGATCTGATGTGGCCGTTGGTTGTTAATTCAGATCTGAAGATGATGACGCTGTCATCCGGTCTTTCGACTCTGCGCGGTCAGTTTACTACCAACTTCCCGGTGCTGATGGCAGGTTCTCTGTTGGCTATGCTGCCGATGGTAGTGCTGTACCTGATCTTCCAGCGTCAGTTTGTGGAAGGAATCGCCGGTACCGGCGGAAAATAGGCTTAAAGACAGTCCCGGCATAAGCTGTCGGGACTTTTTATCTAAATCACTTACAAGGGGGTATCTCTATGATTGTACTTGACCATGAAAACAGAATTTTTACGCTGCATACTCTAAATACTACATACCAGATGAGGGCAGACCAATACAATGTACTTCTGCATACTTACTATGGCTCAAGGATTGATGGCTGTGACTTGTCTGTTTTGATTCAGTGCAATGATCGCAGCTTTACACCCAATCCCAACGAGGCGGGGAGTAACCGGAACTATTCATTGGATGTCATGCCGCAGGAATATTCCACCTGCGGCGTAGGCGATTTCCGATTGCCCTCTGTTGAACTGGAACTAAAAAACGGCAGCCATACGGTAGATCTGCGCTATAAAGGCTTTCGTTTGGAAAAGGGGAAATGCCCTTCGGAGGGTTTGCCTGGTTTTTATGGGTCGGAAGATGAGGCGGAAACACTGGTCATTGTATTGAAGGATGCTGCTGCTCAGGTGGAGACAGAATTGTATTACAGTATTTTTGAGAATTATGACCTTATTACCCGTGCCGTCCGGGTAGTCAATCAGGGAACAGATGAGATTCGTCTATATCAATGCGCTTCTCTCTGCCTGGATTTTCTCCGGGATGATATGGATCTGCTTACCTTCAACGCACGCCATCTGATGGAGCGGTGTCCGGACCGGGGACCATTGCGTCCCGGGATACTCAGTGTGGGCAGTGTGCGCGGGATATCCAGCCATCAGCACAATCCCTTCGTAATTCTCTGCGATCATGATGCTGATGAAGACAAGGGGATGTGTTACGGCGCTATGCTTCTGTACAGCGGCAACTTTGAAGCGGCTGTGGAGTGCAGTCAATTTGAGAACAGCCGTCTGGTCATGGGGATTCATCCTTATCATTTCTGCTGGACGCTGGAACCGGGGCAGGCATTTACTGCTCCGGAGGCGGCAATGGTCTGTTCGCCTGATGGCTTTGGACAAATGAGCCGTCAGTATCATAGGGCTGTCCGGGAACATCTCCTGCGGGATCCTTATCATGGCAGGCAAAAGCCGGTTTTGGTGAACAACTGGGAGGCTACTTATTTTGATTTCAATGCCGACAGGCTGATCGATATTGCCAGGGAGGCCGCTGCTCTTGGGATAGGGCTGTTTGTCATGGACGACGGTTGGTTTGGCTCCAGGAATGATGACAACAGTGGTCTGGGCGACTGGCAGGTGAATTTGGAAAAGCTGCCCGGAGGGTTGGAGGATTTGGCTTTGCACATTAAGAATCTGGGAATGAAGTTCGGTATCTGGATGGAACCGGAGATGGTCAATGAAGACAGTCACCTCTATCGAGCTCATCCGGACTGGGTGCTGCACGTTCCGGGACGCGCCCCTTCCAGGGGCAGAGGGCAGCTGGTGCTGGACTTTTCCCGCAAGGATGTCCGGGATTATATCTATGAGCAGATGAAAGCGATACTATCCGGCGCCGACATCTCTTATCTTAAGTGGGACATGAACCGCAGTCTTACGGATGTGTGGTCTGCAGGTCTGTCTGCCCGGCGTCAGGGGGAAGTTTATCACCGGTATGTCCTGGGAGTTTATGATCTGTTAGAGCGCCTGCGCCATGATTATCCGCATATCCTTATTGAAGGCTGCTGCGGAGGTGGAGGACGGTTCGACGGCGGTATGCTCTATTATACGCCTCAAATCTGGTGCAGTGATGATACCGATGCGATTGACCGTCTTCGTATTCAGTATGGAACATCATTCTGCTATCCGGCCTGTACCGTGGGGGCTCACGTCTCTGCTGTTCCCAACGAGCAGAATGGGCGCGTCACTCCGCTGAATACCCGGGGAATTACGGCAATGAGCGGGGCTTTTGGTTATGAGATGGATCTGGGCAGGTGCACTATGGAAGAAAAAAACGAGATTCGCCGACAAGTGAAGAATTATAAAATACATTATGATTTGCTGCATTATGGAGATTACTACCGGCTTAGCAGCCCATATCAGGATAGCGTTTACACAGCCTGGGAGCAGGTATCCCCTGATCAGCGCGAGGCTCTGGTCAATGTGGTGTTTGGCTGCGCCGGCACTGCGCCGCTTTTTTGCACTCTGCGGCTGAAAGGACTGGATCCTGCGCTGCAATACCAGGTTGACGGAACAGATTCTTTTTACAGCGGCAAGGCTCTGATGAACGCCGGTTATCCGCTTCCTTCGGTACAGGGGGATTACCCGGCGCTTCAGATTTATTTGAGAGCGGCCGGATAATCAAAAAGAGTACAATTTTGTTTTCTCCATTCCTGAGGCGACAGACCATAGCATTTCTTGAAAGCCTGAGAAAAATAGAGTTGATTAGGGTAACCACACTGAGCTGCTATCGTCTTAATGGGCAGATCGGTGAGACGCATTAACTCTGTTGCGTTCGTCAGGCGCTGACGGATCAAGAATTCCTGGGGAGAACAGCCCATTACTTTTTTGAATTTTCGGCTGAAATAGTTACGGTTTAGTTTGCAGAAGCCGGCAACCTCGTCAATTGTCAGTTCACGTCCGCAGTTTTGCTGAATATAGGCTACGGCCTCATTGATGTAAAAATCCTTTTGAGCTTTTTCTGCAATATTCTGCCGGGTAGATGAAAATTCAATCAGTTCATCCAGAAACAGATATAACTGTCCTACCAGATGGATGGGTGATTTGGAAGAATTTTCATAAAAGTATAACATCCGATCCCGAAGAAGCTCCCCCTTTTCTATACTTTGCGGAAGATAGATGGGATGATCCCACTCCAGGCCTGCCTGGAGCAGACATTCTTCCGCACGGATTCCGTCAAATTCAATCCATACGTATTTCCAGGGATTCTTCTCATCGGCGGTATACATATTAACCTGTCCGGGACAGATCAGAAATGCCTGGTCTGCCTCCAGGTTATATTCATGTATTTCACCGGTGGTGGTGTGTGAGAACAACATTCCCTGTCCGCTGATGATGTAGTGGAGCAAATAGTGGTTGCGCACAAAGGGACCAAAAGAATGGAGAGGCTGACATTCTTCCCACCCATATTGATAGGGGCGGATATCCAGAAAATGCTCGTTTGGGAAAAGTGAGATGTGATTTGTTTTCATAATACGCAGCTCCTTCTAAACATCAAGATTAATTTTCTTAATAATAGTAATATTATACGATATCGCCGGGAAAACAACAACATTATTTCGCAGGGCAATATCTTCGGCATTGCCAAAACTTACAGAGAAATGAAAAAATGGAATTTTTGATGAGACGATGCTGGCGCTGCGGGAATGCGCCGGAACAGAACTTTCCTTCGGAGAATGTGCATATTCTTTTGCTATGCAATTTATGCACAGTACATTGCTTTTTTAATATACTTTCAGCGAAGCGAATGGTATGATATATGAAAACCCTTTAGCAAAGAAAGGAAAGGTATAACACAATGAAAAAGTTCAGTTATGTGGTGAAGGATGAAGCGGGAATTCACGCAAGGCCGGCGGGAATACTGGTCAAAGAAGTATTTAAGCAAGATTATGATCTCGAAGGACGGCGAATCAGCGGAAGCAGCAAAGCTTATGGCTGTTATGGGATTAGGAGTAAAATGCGGACAGACGGTAGAAGCTGAGATTACCAGAGAAGATGAGGTCATTGCATATGATGCAATGAGAGAATTCTTTGAGAATAACTTTTAACCGTATACTCTATACATACTAGGAGGCGCGAAAGAATATGATGCAGTTTTCAGGGAAATCTGTATATAAGGGGATCGTACTGGGAAAGACAGCCGTATTAGGCAATCAGGACACTCCTGTAAAACACAGGAAAATTGATGATGTGAAAGCTGAGGTTGAGAGAGTACGTCTTGCAGGGATCAAGGCAAAGGAGCAATTGCAGATCTTGTATGACAAGGCGTTAAAGGAAGTGGGAGAAACCAATGCCGCGATCTTTGAAGTTCATCAGATGATGCTGGAGGACGAAGATTTCCTGGACTCTATTCATAATATGATACAGACAGAGATGGTGAATGCAGAATATGCCATAGCCATGACAGGAGACAATTTTTCAGAGATGTTTGCGGCCATGGATGATGATTATATTAAGGCGAGGGCGGCTGACATTAAGGATATCTCCAACCGCCTAATTCGGATTCTGGAAGGGCGAAAGGAGACAGGCCCATACTCCGAAGAGCCGGTAATCATTATAGCAGATGATTTGAGCCCCAGCGAGACGGTCCAGATGGATAAAGAGAAGATCCTTGCATTTGTAACAGTGCACGGCTCCGCTAATTCACACACGGCAATCCTTGCGCGTATGATGAATATTCCGGCGTTGATCGGCGTACCGATGGATCTTGACAGGATCCGTACAGGAATGACGGCGGTAGTGGATGGATTTGCAGGAACCGTCACCTTTGAACCGGACGAAGCATTGTGTGAAGAAGCTAAGAGGCAGATGGAAGAGGAGCAGGAGAAGCTTCGGCTTCTGGAAGAATTAAAGGGAAAAGAGAACATCACCCTTGGCGGCAGGAAGATTAATTTATATGCGAATATTGGAAGTGTAAGTGATATTGGTTATGTACTTGAGAATGATGCCGGCGGGATCGGATTGTTCCGCAGCGAATTCCTTTACCTTGGCAGGGAGAAGCTTCCTACGGAGGAAGAACAGTTTCAGGCATATAAGCAGGCAGCGCAGATGATGGCGGGGAAGAAGGTAATTATCCGTACATTAGATATCGGGGCCGATAAGCAGGCGGATTATCTGAATCTGGAGAAAGAAGATAATCCTGCCATGGGTTACCGTGCAATCCGTATCTGCCTGAAGCAGCCGGACATATTCAAGACGCAGCTTCGGGCCTTGCTGCGAGCGGCGATGTTTGGAAATATATCAATCATGTATCCGATGATTACCGCAACCGAAGAGGTAGAGCAGATCTTTAAGATTATAAAAGGAGTGCAGGATGAACTGGATACGGCAAAGGTTCCATATAGGTACCCGGAGCAAGGAATCATGATCGAGACTCCGGCAGCAGTGATGATCAGTGATGAGCTGGCAGAGATGGTGGATTTCTTCAGTATCGGCACCAATGATCTGACACAGTATACGTTGGCTGTCGACAGACAGAATGAAAAGTTGGACGGTTTCTATAACCCACATCATAAAGCGATCCTGAGGATGATCAAGATGGTTGTAGACAATGCGCATAAGCACGGCAAATGGGCTGGAATCTGCGGCGAACTAGGAGCAGATCCGGAGCTCACGGAAGAGTTCGTCCGGATGGGATTAGACGAACTCTCTGTCGCGCCTTCCATGATCCTGAAGATCCGTAAAATTATCCGGGAATTGGAATAGTTCTCTAGGCGGGTATGCTTATCCGGGTCAGGGGCAGAAAAAGAGATATAACCGCTGGGTATAAGATGGCAAACAAAATGAGAACAATGAGTAATTTTATTTTGGAAAAGGATGTGTGAAAGAGTACCTTTCCTGCTTGTCAGGGAAATATGGCGGAAAGGTACTGCTGGCATATGGCGGCGGTTCCGTTAAGAAAAACGGAGTTTATGATATCGATTACCGTTTTCTATGTTAATTACTTTTTGCGTCCACTCCCGGTAAAAATTTTCTTCATGCGAAACAAGTAACACTGTACCGGGAAATTCTTCTAGTGCTGTTTTTAAGGAGTTTTTCGCCTGCACATCTAAATGGTTTGTTGGCTCGTCCAGTATTAGAAAATTACATGGCTTTAGCGTCAGCAAACACATTTTTACTTTTGCTTGTTCGCCGCCGCTTAATGTTCCGATCAGCTGCATGGCGTGTTTGTTGGAAATGCCACATCTGGTCGTGAGATATCGACATAAAAGCATTTTCAAGATTCGATAAGTAATCAGAAATCTGGCATACATGGATGATCCGTTAATGTCCTATATGGGCTTTGAACTGATTGATGGAAACCTACCGCAAAGCAACACGGAGGTACTTCCTTTGAATATGTAGACACCTTGACAAACGAATTGAAAGAAAACACATTTACTGTTTGCGGTATTATCCAAAACAAAACGCAGGAAAAAGGAAAACAGTTTTATATTCTGACATCTGATTGTTTCCGCACAGAATACGCACAACAGTACAGCGGACTTTCTTTAACTTACAGCACACAAACTGCCTCGACTGTTGATGTTTCCATGTAGCAGCGGTTTTGTGCTGGTAGTATTTAGTCGGGAGCGTAGCTCGATAAACCGGAATCTATGCTTATATTTTTTTCTTTTGTATAAATATAAAAAATGCAATCAAAATCACGTTGACAATTAAAACAATAATGCTTCCTTCAATTTTGCAAATTCCGCCGGACAAAATATCGCTTCCGGTGAAAGTCGTAACAAACAGATTTGGATAGTCATCAGCAAGTGACACGCCGCCTAAAACTAATGCACCAATTCCATTCCATAAAAAGTGCATAATAATTGGTGCTATAATAGAGCCACTATATTCAAGGACTACTATCATAAGCAAACTCATAGTAAGTACATTTAAAACGGGAATAATACCTGCTTCAAATGCCCCTCCATGCAATGCTGTAAAAAGTATTGTTGTCACAATCGCAGCAACAATTATATTGTGCTTTTGCTTAAGCATTTGATACAAATAACCACGAACAAGAAGTTCCTGCATAATGGTATTTAGAAATACTGCCAGCACCCAAACAGGGAATAGGTTAATTAAGTTAGTTCCGTCAACATGGATAATTTTTGCTACATACATTACCAAAACAGGAATAGCTAACCATACAATCCCTGCGATTACTCCCAATACCATTCCCTTTACTGGATTATCGAATAAATGTAACTTTACATTTTTCTTTTCAGCAAGCCAAAAGATGAGAGTAAAAGCTGCTACTGCCAATAGAGGTGTAATTTCTGCCCATAATCTCCATATAGCTTGTTCCTTTGAAGATGATAACGGCAATATAGAAACCAATATCGCCCATCCCAGAAAAAAGCCTATGGATTTTAAAATTGTAGTACCGATTTTTTTCAAAATGAATACCTCCCAAACTCCAATTTGTCAATGGTTCCATTATACTGCAATAACTTTCCTGATGGAATAGACTTTACAAAAAATTCATTTAATTATCCTTATGTTTCGGTGAGCATGACATTCAGGAGTTGGCCAATGCGACGACCAAACGGGAGATTGAGCGTCTGGTGGCAGGGGAAGTCATTACAAAGGAGATCCATCAGGAATACAATATCTGGAGCCTTCTTTTTACCACCGGGTATCTGACCCAGCGTGGGAAGGCAGAAGGCAGGCAGATGAAACTGGCGATCCCCAATCTGGAAATACTGGATATTTTTGAAACGCAGATCATGGAATTTTTTAAGGAGAATGTCCGGGAAGACGGGGAGATGCTGAACCGTTTCTGTGACGCTTTGCAGAATGAGGACGTAGAAAATGTGGAGAAGATTTTCACAGAATATTTAAGGAAGACCATCAGTATCCGGGATACGACCGTAAGGACAGAGATGAAAGAAAACTTTTACCATGGAGTGTTGCTTGGAATCTTAGGAGTGAAGACACGATGGGGACTTTCTTCCAACCGGGAAATGGGAGAGGGCTATGCGGATATCCTTGCAGAGCCAGATACCGGAGATATGGGGATCATCATAGAAGTGAAATATGCCCATGACGGAGATCTGGAGGGAGCTTGTAAGGTAAGGAGGCATTAAAGCAGATCGAATATACCAAATATGAGGATGATCTTGAAGACGATGGGGTAGAGAAGGTCCTGAAGTACGGGATTGCCTGCTATAAAAAGCGGTGCAGGGTCATGCTGGCAGAAAACAGATAAAATAAATATAAGTATATAAAAGCTCTGAGGCAAGGTATGTTTCAGGGCTTTTTTCATGCCATCTGACAGATGAAAACAATCAGTGGCAGTTTAAAATTTTTAAACCAATGTTAATAACTTAGTAGTGGCATAATATCACAATAGGATTAAGTTATTGAACCAATAATAGTAGATGATAGGAATGATTAAAAGTAAGCGATGAATAATCTAGTACAGCATTGCTGAAATAACAATGAATAAATATTGCTTTTTTATTGTAGTCGGTGCATAATAATTCTATCACTAAAGAATGGATGGATTACTATGCGAAGGAAAACAATTGATACTATCCCAGTTTTATCTGATGCCATGAAAAGCATCTTATCTGCTTTTTCAAAAAGCCGCTCCCTTCCGTCTGGACTGGTCAAAAGAGCCGGCATTGTCCTGCTTGCGTCACAGGGGGAACTCAACCAGAATATTGCATCACAGGTCGGACTTCATTATAATAATGTTGCCACCTGGCGCAGCCGATTCCTCGCGGCGCTCCCCGCCTTGCGGAAGATTGAAATGGACGATCCGGAAAAGCTCGAAGATGAGATACTAAAAAGCAGGGGATAGCAGCACAGATTTCTGAGAAATCTGTCAGCCGTTTTTTAAAAATGAGGTAGATTTACATCCCCACAAAATTCGTTACTGGCTTCATTCTTCTGAAAAGACGGAATCCCCGGAATCTTTTGCGTGTAAAGTAAACGAAATCTGCGGCCTGTACCAGAGCGCCCCGGAACAAAACCGGGAAGGTGCACACGTTGTTTCCACGGATGAAATGACGGGGGTACAGGCGTTGGAACATAAATATCCTAATAAGCTCCCATTACCCGGCCAGTGCGCCAAAATGGAGTTTGAGTATATCCGCCATGGCACGACCAGTCTCATCGGGTTCTTTGATGTTGCAACGGGCCGTATGGAAATGCCATATCTAAACTCCACACGCACAGAAGAGGATTTTGTGGAAGCTGTAAAAGCATTGACAGAAACAGACCCGCAGGCTCCATGGACATTTATATGTGATGGCCTGAACACCCATAAGTCGGAAGCCCTTGTCCGCTTTGTGGCAGAGGCCTGTGTCCCTGGTGTGGAACTGGGCAAAAAAGGAAAGACAGGGATCCTCAAAAGTATGAAAAGCCGGGCAGATTNGAAATAACAATGAATAAATATTGCTTTTTTATTGTAGTCGGTGCATAATAATTCTATCACTAAAGAATGGATGGATTACTATGCGAAGGAAAACAATTGATACTATCCCAGTTTTATCTGATGCCATGAAAAGCATCTTATCTGCTTTTTCAAAAAGCCGCTCCCTTCCGTCTGGACTGGTCAAAAGAGCCGGCATTGTCCTGCTTGCGTCACAGGGGGAACTCAACCAGAATATTGCATCACAGGTCGGACTTCATTATAATAATGTTGCCACCTGGCGCAGCCGATTCCTCGCGGCGCTCCCCGCCTTGCGGAAGATTGAAATGGACGATCCGGAAAAGCTCGAAGATGAGATACGGGCAGTCCTGTCCGATAAAAAGCGTCCCGGTGCCCCGTCTGTTTTTACGCCGGATCAGATTATGCGGATCATCGACCTTGCATGCAGTAACCCAAATGATTTTGGGTACGAAGTAAGCCAGTGGAGCCTTCCGCTGTTAGTGGCAGAAATTAAAAAGCAGGGGATCGCTGAACAGATTTCTGAGAAATCTGTCAGCCGTTTTTTAAAAATGAGGTAGATTTACATCCCCACAAAATCCGTTATTGGCTCCATTCTTCTGAAAAGACGGAATCCCCGGAATCTTTTGCGTGTAAAGTAAACGAAATCTGCGGCCTGTACCAGAGCGCCCCGGAACAAAACCGGGAAGGTGCACACGTTGTTTCCACGGATGAAATGACGGGGGTACAGGCGTTGGAACATAAATATCCTAATAAGCTCCCATTACCCGGCCAGTGCGCCAAAATGGAGTTTGAGTATATCCGCCATGGCACGACCAGTCTCATCGGGTTCTTTGATGTTGCAACGGGCCGTATGGAAATGCCATATCTAAACTCCACACGCACAGAAGAGGATTTTGTGGAAGCTGTAAAAGCATTGACAGAAACAGACCCGCAGGCTCCATGGACATTTATATGTGATGGCCTGAACACCCATAAGTCGGAAGCCCTTGTCCGCTTTGTGGCAGAGGCCTGTGTCCCTGGTGTGGAACTGGGCAAAAAAGGAAAGACAGGGATCCTCAAAAGTATGAAAAGCCGGGCAGATTTCCTGCATGACCCTTCCCACCGGATCCGCTTTGTGTATACTCCGAAACACAGTTCCTGGATGAACCAGATTGAGATATGGTTTGGCATCATTAACCGAAAGCTGCTGAAGCGGAAAAGCTATCTGTCAATAGAAGAACTGGAAGCAAGCATCTTGCGCTTTATTGAACAGTACAATCTTACAGCACACCCATTTAAGTGGACATATGCTGGGATACCATTAGCAATTTAATCACTGATATTTAAGCAATGATGTACTAGTAAGACCGATTCAGTCAACCACAGAAATTATAGTGACAGTGGAAACGTATATTGCACTACTTGCGGGGATTTTTCTTGCGGATACTTATTATCAGGAATTTACCAGTGGGCGTATCTCCTGTTATTACCGTTATGGAATACGGAAAAAAATTATATCAGTAATACAGAGAAATCTGATTGGCATAAGCTATCTGCTTCTATTAGCAACATTGGCGTACTGGGGATTTATACTTTGGTATCATCCAATCCACGTATCTGCCACTCCGGAGTCAGTTCTATATGGGAATGTGATTGCTGCATCCCTGGCAAGCATTATTTTTGTGGGCAGCTTCGGGTTTACGTTGACAAACCTGACACAAAACATGGGGATTGGCATTGGCGGAACATTAGTTTTATGGCTACTTATGACATCCTCGGTTATGGATCATTTGCCAGATTATTTTCAACTGTTTTTGCTCCATAGTTCTGAGGCACAGGATGGAATTCTACTCCCATATTATCCGAGCAGAGAACTATATGCAGCAGTTGGCATTGTACTATTTGGAATCAATGTGTTTTTGATTCGGAGACAACCGAAACAGAGAAAGAAAGGATGGAAAAAGCATGGGAATTGAAATTAAAAATCTGGTTATGGAATCAATGTTAACAACTTAGTAGTGGTATGGTATCAGTAGCGAAAATACAGCATTAAATTAACCGGAATATAACAAATAGTATATTTGATGAAAGAAAAAAGGGCAGACTTCCCCCTTGGTGCTGTAAGCAAATTTTAAAAATATTTCTCTGACGTCATGTATCATAGAAATGTAGGACATCACCACCTTTCAGAAATGATAGTTAGTGTGTTGCCTTGTTATTGTAATGATGCTTTACCTTTCTGGGAATGTCTCGTGGATTTGACTCCCCACAACCTTTTTTATCCCGTACCCGATGTGATATGGCAAAGCGAAATATGCCCTGAATCACGGTGAATTTTTCGGTAAGCGTCTCAGAATCCATATATTCCGGCAGGTGACGGCTCAGGCATCCAACGAGTTCATTCATATTTGTCATGTATCTGTGCTTATTGTTTTTCTGGTTAATGGTATGGTCGATGATTCCGTCCGTTTCCCTCTTGATTGCAAGGGTGAGGTTCGCGAGCAGTATGGATATCCAGAATTCCTGAAGGACCGAGTTCTCGGAATAACCACGAAAGTTCGTAAGTCCTATTTTTTCCTTGATCAGCTTGTAATCTTCTTCCACCGGCCATCTAAGAAAGTAGCACTGACGGAACAGATCTTTAACTAGGCCAAAGTCATTTGTGATCAGTGTTTCCAGTGTCCCGCTTGGAAGATAGAACTTTAGGACGCGGACTTTCCTGTCATCCAAAACGAGAATGTGGTCGGTAGTCCCATACTGGTCTGTCGGTGCGGGAATTGCATCGATTGTATTGTTAAACTTAGATCTGAGCCGGAAGAGATACCCGGCATGGATCGTGTCTTCGATATAAGCGATCAATTCTTTTGAAGCATATCCCCTGTCGAAGACGAACATGGTGTATAATAAGCTTGCCCGTGCTTTGTTTTTGATATTGTCCATATGTCTCATGGCAAGTGTACGCTCATCCAGATGGATTGGTTCGAACTGGGCATCAAGGACGCGGTCATTGAGAACGTCAAAAGCAACACTGGCAATGGCAGTGGGAGAGCTGGCACCTCTCCCTATGCTGCCGTATTTATCAAGGAGGGCTTTCCGGTTGGGCAGTGGGATTTTAGAGCCGTCAATAGCTATGATCTGCCGTCCCCAGACACCCAAGAACCGTGTATGGAAAGCAAAGGAATCCTGACTGCAGAGGAAATCCAGTGTACGCTCAAAAGCTTCTTTGAAAATGGAATGATTAATTTTAGAACGCGCTTTGCTGAAAGCCTGCTGTGAGCAGCTGACAGAAGGTGCTCCCGATTTCAGTTTGAGTTCATGGAAAAAACTATCCAGGGACGCGGAGATTGTCTTTTTAACATTGCTAAGTAAAAGTTTGACTAAGGTCCAGTAAGGAAGTTTTCGGCAGTTACGGGTAAAAGCACCTTTTTGTCTGCGCGCCCTGTCTAGGGCATTTGGGTCAAGCAAAGTATCGCAGATAATATCGGCAAGAATCTGTGTTAGTTTCATAAGAAGCAGCTCCTTTCAAAATGTACTATAATCAGGGGCTGCGCCGCAAATCTTGGTTATTTTGTCAAGAATAAATGTGCCGAAAATTCAAAAAAATTTTTGTGCAATATTTTGCACTTGTTCATTAGGAGGAGCTACAAAGAAGACACAGAAAAATCCTGTGCCGATGAAAAGATGATATAAATTTTAGAATGACAAACACTATATATTGTGGTTGCTTTGATTAAGTTGTTAACATTGGTTATGGAATATAAAAAAGGGATTAAAAGTTTAAATCACATAAATCTGACGATTGAACATGGAATTTATGGGTTGTTGGGAGAAAACGGGGCTGGTAAAACAACATTAATGAAAATCCTTGTAACGCTGCTTACTCCCACAAAAGGAGAAGTGAAGATAAACGGACTGAAGCTGGAAAAAAAGAATTATGAGGCAATCAAAAAGAGAATTGGCTATCTGCCGCAGGAACTGGGATTATATCCGAATATGACTGTTCGGGAATCTTTGGAATATGTAGGAATTATGTGCGGAATGGGGAAAAAGACTTATACCAGACAGATTGACTTCTATTTGAAAAGGACGGGATTATTAGAGCATCAGCATAAAAAGAATAAGCAGTTATCCGGTGGAATGAAACGTCGGGTTGGTCTGGTGCAGGCATTACTGCATGAACCGAATATTTTGATCGTTGATGAACCGACAACCGGGCTGGATCCGGAGGAGCGTATTCGTATTCGTAACCTGCTGGTTGATTTTGCGGCAGATAAGATTGTGCTGTTTTCTACTCATGTAACAGAGGATTTGGCGGCTACCTGTGAGCAGCTTTGCATTATGAGAAAAGGGAAGATTACCTATAATGGTACGATCAGCAAACTGATCGAAAATGCACAAAACCATGTTTTTTGCTGTACTCTTCTCAATGAACAGGAATTTTCCCTGTTTCAGAAAAAATATAAAGTAGCTTCAAAAATTTATAAGGCGAAGGGAATAGAGGTACGCTTTGTAAGTGAAGGGATTCCGGGGATTCCTTGCGAATCATGCGAACCGACATTGGAGGATGCCTACATTTACAGTTTGTATGCAAAAGATGATAAAAGGCATTCTTGAGCGAGGGGGCTTCCATATGAATAAAGTATAAAAGTATACGATAAGTTGGAATTGTGCTTGGAAGATATATATGGGTTATTTGAGCGATTCAAAAATGAATAAAGATAGAGTTTATTGATTTTGGAAAAGGGGCATCTATTGGAAGATACCAATGGATGCCTTTACTCTATTAAGACATAAAGAATCGTATTTTTCAGATTTAGAACGATTATTCTTCCAAAAGAGATTGAGTGTCTTATTTTCGCAGTATTTCAAGCATGCGTACCTGCAGAGAGATATCAATGGCTTTCTATTTTGGTATCGTCCCATATCATTGCTCTTGTGTAGCCGATCCTTCACTTTTTAGATACCGGCTTGGCAGCTTATCTCTTAAAATGGGGAAATCCTGAAGCATTGGAAAAGGGAGCAATGTCCGGGGCATTTTACAGTAAATCAAAATATGCTCGAATTTATTTTTTGGAATAATTTTCGGAATAATAAAATATCCGCCTATGCCCCTTATAAAATCGGAGAGGAATAACATTTTATTATAGAATATACTATTAAGGGAGATGCGATCTTTATGTATATAACGGTAAAGCAGGCAGCAGAAAAGTGGGGGATTTCTGACAGACGGGTGCGTCTACTTTGCTCGGAAGGAAAAATTTCAGGAGCCACACGAGAAGGGCGTAGTTGGATGATTTCAACAAATGCGAAAAAAACAGAGGACGGACGTTTTAAAGCAACAGAAAGTTTACTGACAGCTATAGACAGGAAGAAAAGAGGACTGGATACCAGACGTCCTCTGACTGAGGGTGAATGGGAACGTTTGACTGAGGAATTCATTATTGAGTATACTTATAATTCCAATGCAATTGAGGGAAGGGGGCGTTGTAATATTGGTTGACAGGTTTCGGTCGGGTTTAATGTGAACCGGGCGCCATGGGAGGGTTAAACCTGTGTTTCTGTACCATGGGAACAAATGAGATTTATTTACGGAAAGCCGGGGAACTTACAGCGCCCATATTGTTGTGATGATTTTGAAGTTTTTGTGTAGCGGAGTTTTTGATTTTTATAGATGGCATATCGTTTCATTCGGAAACAAATAGTTCTGTTTTACAGGGAGAGGCACGGGCTGTTGCGCCTGGAGCGGTTTCTGTAAAATCCCAGGGTTAGTTCAGTGACAGAGAAACAATGGACAGTCCGGTCTGCGGGCCGGTAGAAAGGACGGGATATAGATGAAGAAGGATGTTCGGAAGATTAAGGTGTATGAGCAGAGCGGGCGTAATTATAAGCCGACGCCTACGATCATGTTGAAGGGGCTGTGGCTGGAAGAGCTGGGGTTCGGGGTGGGGAGAGTACCGGGAGGCCCTGCGGATTCGGGAGTATCTGCATCTGGAGGGGTATGACAAGCGGGTGATGGCTTCTTTGATTGAGAGCGCGAAGGTGATGGGGGAGGACAGACTGGAAGTGGTCTGGAAATTTGGGGATTTTTATGAAAAGATTTTAGGCGAAATGCGGTGAGGATATGGTATAATTAGGGTGCCTGCCGGGATTAATTTCAGCGGGGGGATCCGGGATATGAGGAAGAAGGAGTTTTTGGAAGCTCTGCCGATTATGGTTTTTGCGATCCATGGGAACCATGAACGGAGGCCGGAGGCTATTGAAGGATATCAGGAGAAGGTGTGGCATGGCGGCGTGGTGTATTGGGAAGAAGAGTATCCGAGTCTGTTGTTTGCGAAGGACGGGGAAGTGTTTGACCTGGACGGGAAGCAGGCCATTGTCATTGGCGGGACTTATAGTATTGATAAGTTGGTCCGGCTTATGTATGGGTATGGGTGGTGGCCGGATGAGCAGCCTTTGGAGGAGGTTAAGAGGTATGTGGAGCACCGGCTGGATGGGCTGTGGTGGAAGGTGGATGTGGTGTTGAGCCATACGGTGCCGCTGAAATATGAGCCGGTGGAGATGTTTATGGCCGGGGTGGACCAGAGTAAGGTGGATAAGTTTACGGAGGAATGGCTGGACGGGATTGAGGATAGGCTGGATTATGGGAAGTGGTATTGTGGGCATTATCATACGGAGAAGAAGATAGATAAGTTGGAGATCATGTTTGAGAATTTTGATATTTTTTGTGGTAAAATAAGTATATAAGGGAGAATCATTTTATGAAATGTTGTGTCTGTGGAATAGAAATAGACGAAGAAAATAGGAGTGAAGAACATATTATTCATAACGCTATTGGAGGTGTTTTAAAATCCGACAGTATTTATTGCAAAGAATGTAATAGTAAATATGGTTCAGATGCGGATAAGGCATTTATTGAAATTTTTGCACCAATAATTGACGGTTTATATATGAACTTTGATCGTAAAGCAGGTAAGACATCATATGAAGGGATTATGTGTGATAAAGAGGGAAATCTTTATAAAACACGGTTTAAAAATGGGAAAGTTATATCAATGTTTGATAAAGATGGCAAATATAAGAAATGGGAATTTGAGAAATATCAAAAAGTATCATTTAATTTTAATTTAGATAATGAATTATACAAGAAGGGAATGGCAAAAATAGCATTTAATTTTGCTGTTCATTCAGGTGTTGAGGTAAATAAATTGAATAGGGTGTTTGATAGTGAAAATAAAGAATTAATAAATAAGCCTATCATAATTCCCTTTGTACCTATGACATTATTTGATTCAATTATAGAGTCACAAGATACTTATGAATTATTTCATGTATTAAGATTATTTAATTGTGGAAACTTTCTTTATGCATATATTGAACTTTTTAGTACGTTTCAAGTATATGTACTCCTGTCAGATGATTATTCTGGTGAATTATATAAAGAATACTGCCAAGTAATTAATAAGAATGATAATGAGGAACGTAAAAATGAAATAATGGATAGTTTAAAAATTTTGGATTATAAGGATGCAGATATTATTACAACTCAATATCAAATAGATATAAAAAAAGTAGTTAGTGATTTAAAAGAATATCATGGATATAACGGAGAAAATATAAATGTTGTATTTGAACAAATTCAAAAAATAGCATATGAAAAAATTCGTAAAAAAAGTTACGAAAGAAATTATTTGGAAATGCTTGATGAGAAATATGTAAAAGTAAATTTTATAAATATATTTAATCAAATAAGTGATGAAGAAAAGTTAAGGTTTTATTCCGAGTTTCAATATTATACATGCTATGAGGAAGATACTATTAATATAGAAAAATATAAGCTACTTTTATATTTGGATAATCAGCAATACCTATATCCCGATTTGCTTGCAGGAGTTATGTCTGTTAATCCATCTGTGTTTAAGAGTTATTGTCATTTTAAGTTTTATATGTTGATGGGTCATTTGAAAAAAGCATAGTGTTTCATAAAAAATATTCAAAAATCTTTGTCCTATACTTGACATAAGCTGACGGAAATGGCAGAATTGGAAGACTGCTTGTAAATTTGGAATTAATGAAAGCAGGATATCCGCCAATTGACATTAAGTTTGCAGACCGGATTTCGTATTACAATGCATTTGATGAATACCACGTAAAGCATAATCTTGGTGCAATGGAAAAGCTGTTTGCAGGTTATGTGAATGCAAGGCTGGACAGTTACTTGCTGATGCTGGAAAAATAACTATATGAGGTCGGAATCTGCATGTTTATTTCAGAATAGTTTGGATTAGGTGATGAATTTCTTGGAGAGTTGGACTGTTTCCATAACTTGTTCCAGTGAGAATATAGCAATATTTCTGAACAGCAGAGTGTCGGAGCTTTATGCGAATGAAAATGTGGACTGGGAGACCTATTACCGTTCCTATGTGGATACATACCTGCAGAGAGATATCCGTGATCTTGCACAGGTTGCCGATGAGATGCAGTTTTACAATTTTATGACGATTGTGGCCACACATACGCATTGTAAAAATGCCGCTCCTTTACTTTTTAGATACCGGCCTGGTAGCTTATCTCTTGTTATTTGCATGGCCAACGATTTGTTGCCTGTGGACGAAAAAAACTGGTATGTGCCAGTTTGGTTGATTTTGTTATTATGAAAAATGTGAAGGAAGGATGAGGGCGTTTCGGCTCTCATTTTCCAAATATGAAACCACAGTTTGAAAGGAGTATTTGTATGAAACATGTATGTATGCTTTTATCGGTGGCAGATATTAACGCCGCAAGAAAATTTTATGAGGATCTGTTTGGATTAGAGGTGTTTCAGGATTACGGTAAGAACATCGCCTTTACCTGCGGCCTGGCATTGCAGCAGGATTTTGACTGGCTTGTGAATTTGCCGAAAGAAAAGATATTAAAAAAATCCAACAATGCGGAAATCGTCTTTGAGGAACAGGACTTTGACGGTTTTTTGAACAAGCTGAAAGAATACCCGGACATGGAATATCTGGGAGAAGTGATTGAACATAGCTGGGGACAGCGGGTGATCCGGTTCTACGATTTGGACGGCCATATCATTGAGGTTGGCGAGGATATGAAAATGGTGATAAAGCGTTTTCTTGATTCCGGCATGACTATGGAAGAAGTTTCTGTGAAAATGGATGCATCCATGGAGGATTTGACAAAACTTCTAAATAGCTAGTACAGAATTCACTGTTAATTACGCAATGTTGTACTAATATATGATGGGCGAATAAACAAATCTAAAGTTTTATAGGGGGGGGGGCTAATATGCTTGATACGATACCTAACGAAGAAGAAATGACAGCTTTAGTTGGGAAATCTTTATATAACGTATGGAAGAAGTTATGTGCTTTCATTGATGAACAATATGACATGGATTGTTTGTGGAATAAAGGCGGTAAAGCATGGAAATATGAATATAAATATCGTCGAGGCGGTAAAACGTTATGCGCGTTATTTGCAAGAGAAAACTGTGTGGGTTTTATGATTATCTTAGGGAAAGACGAACGGTCAAAATTTGAAGCGGATAGGGGAAATTACTCAAAAAAAGTCCAAGAAATATATGACGAAGCTCAAACTTATCATGATGGAAAATGGATCATGTTTGAGCCGGTAGATACTTCTATGTTTGATGATTTCATGAAGTTATTATATATCAAAAGAAAGCCAAATAGAAAATAATTGGTTAAGAGGGACTTGAGGATGAAAAAAATTATAGATTTTATCGAAGAAAATGTAAATGGAAGAACGCTGTTTACAAAGGAATTGGTTTACAAACTAGAGGATGGTGCGTTAGAGGGTGTATACTCGGATCAGATTTCTTTTTCTAATCTAAAATACTCACAAAGCGGATTTCAATTAGATATGTTTATAGTTGCAAATGAAAAGATATGGCTTATGGGAGCTGATGGACAAAGAGAAGAACTGCGAAAAGATTTTAGCGCTGTATCATTATTTCGTTTTGAATTAGCTAAGCGTAAAAGTACAGATACAATGACAGGTTGTTTTAGAATGATTTCAGCTTCTGGAAGAAATGTAGCAGCAGAGGCAGTGGTTAGTGGCATATATGACATCTGTCTCGAAAACAATGTTTTAAAATTTTCAGAAGATCAGGTTTTGTATCGTGATCAGCCAATACAAGACGGACAATCTAAGCCTGTGGCATTTCAATCAGAACATCGTTTTTACTGTGAAGATGGAAAATTACATTATGAATATAATGGAAAAAGCTTTGACTATGACATAAATACAATGCAACGTGTGATTAGTTCTGATAGTTTTCCACCATTTGTTTCAATAGAGAAATAATCAATAAGTAGCACTATTAAAAATTATTACAAAGAGATAAAGGGAAGGTCAATGAGAACACTTTTTTTAAGTTCAAGTGGTTTGAATGAAAAGACTACTAAGTTATTTTGGAAATGTATCGGCAAAGAACCCCAAAATACAAAAGTGATTTTTGTTCCATCTGCTGCAATCGGAAATGATGGCGCAAGAGAGGGCATTATCGTATGCTTGGAGCGACTTATGAGTATGGGGATACCTATAAGTAATATCTTTATATATGATTTAGCACTTCTGCTCTCCGACAGATATAAAAGGACGTATTCAAGCTATGTTGATGATATACCCACACAGATTCGTTTAATGAATGTTGAAGAACTTTCTCAGTATGACACGATTGTTTTTTGCGGTGGAAATGCCTCAGTACTTCTAGGCGAAGTAAACAGAACAGGGTTTTCAAAACCTTTAAAACAAGCAATAGAGAATGGTTTGGTATATTTGGGGATTAGTGCAGGAAGTATGATTGCCGCAGGAAATTTTGCTGATGGATTAGGCTATTTAACAAATCCGCTGATACCACACGCTGAAACAGGAAATCCTTGCGGGAAAATATCTAACAGCGATTCGATAGAATTGTCTGATGGTCAAATTGTATTGATTCAGGGCGAGCGTCAGGAAATTATTTGCTAACTTCCAGTTTATCAGAGAGTAACACAACAAAAACAAATTCGGGCTTAAAAAAAGGAAAATTTATGTTTGAGGACGGTCGAAGCAAAAAAGTTATTTTTATAGCGCATTGTGCCATGTCCTGAACTTTGCTGTTTAGGGTTTAATAGAGAAAACAATGATGGGGCAGATGTTCCTGTCGTTATTGAAAATACCCGTATTTGTAAGGAAATGCAAAAAGCGGAATCTTACAAAATGCTAATGGTTCAATGAGATAATCGGGATTATTGGTGCAAATCGCTCGCCGAACTGCGGTGTTGAATCCACATCAGATTTTAACAAAGAGATAAGCGGTAAAGGTATTTTTATGAGCGAACTTAGCAATAGAATAAATGCGGAAAACTTGAATATTCCTATGCTGGGTATCAAAGGCACTGATAATGTTCTTGAGCAAGTAAAGTCTATCATTCCAATTTGTCAGGACTTTGAATAGATATGGAAAATGTAATTTGAAGGGAGAATAATTCAATGAAAGAATTTAGTCAAGAAGCAGAACAGGTCATGATTGAGCGTTTCGGGAAAGATACGATTATATCATTAGCAACAACGGAAAATGCAACGCCTTATGTGCGATACGTCAATGCCTATTACGAAAATGGAGCATTTTATGTCATTACCCATGCACTCTCAAATAAAATGAAGCATATAAAAGATAACCCTGTTGTTGCAATCGCCGGCGAGTGGTTTACAGCACACGGGAACGGCGTCTGTCTGGGTTATTTCGGGAAAAAAGAGAATTGTGTAATTGCTGAAAAGCTGAAAAAAGTCTTTGCTGAATGGATTGATAACGGTCATACTGATTTTAACGATGAAAACACCATCATTCTGCGTGTGGAATTGACAGATGGCCTGTTGCTCTCGCATGGTACAAGATATGAGTTTTAATTTTCAAATTTCCTACTGTGTTAGGTCAAGTATTATTAAAGCTTATCCTAACCGTTTGCAGGTAGGCTGCTTAAGGAGGCTCCATGAAAGGATTTAACCGGCAAAACAAATTATTTTCCCTCTGCGGTTTGAATTGTGGGCTTTGCCCCATGTTTTTGAATCAATATTGTCCTGGCTGCGGTGGCGGTGAGGGGAACCAGTCTTGTAAAATCGCAAGGTGCAGCATGGAGCACGACAGTGTCCAATACTGTTTCCAATGCAGCGAATACCCTTGCGAAAAATACGATCATATTGACGATTTTGATTCCTTTATAACACATCGAAATCGAAAATCCGATATGGAAAAGGCCAAATGCCTTGGAATAGACGCTTATAATGCAGAGCAGGCCAACATTCTGGAGGTTTTATTATCCAATTATAATGATGGCCGCAAAAAGACACTCTTTTGCGTAGCCGTCAACCTGCTGGAATTGCAAGAACTGCAAACGGTACTTAAAGAAATTGACCGTAAACCTGATATGGAAACACTGACGCTCAAAGAGATAGCACCAGAATTAGAGGTACATAAACAAATCCAGGGAGAAATACGCTAAAAAGAGCAACCATAAATGAATGGATTGCTCTTTTAACATATTTGGAAAGTATTGCATAAAAAACTCAGTTTGCTATAATAAAACGCAAGAATGAAAAATTGGTAAGCAGATATGAAAGGTCAGGAGAGATGCTTCATGTATTATATTGTAATCATAGATGATGATCTATCTGTTCAAAGAGAACTTAAGTTATTGTTGGAAAATGCCGGATATCGTGCAGATGTTGCGGAGGATTTTGCTAACATTCCAGAATATGTGCAGAAACTGCAGCCGGATTTGCTTCTTCTTGATGTTGCTCTGCCGGGAGCCGATGGAATTACTCTGTGTTCTAAAATACGGATGATATCGGATGTCCCTATTATTTTTATTACTTCACAAAGTTCCTCTTCCGCAGAATTAGAATGTATGATGACGGGTGGCGACGATTTTATAGAGAAACCTTACCGTCCTGCAGTATTACTGGCACACATAGCCGCAATATTGCGGAGAGTTTCTGGAAAATCACAGAATAAAGTGCTTGTCTTTGGAGGAATAGAGCTGAATCTGCTTAATGGTACAGTGCGGTGTGAAAAAAAGGAAGTTGAACTTTCCAAAAATGAAATGCATATACTGTCCTATTTTTTTATGCATAAAGATGAAATAATATCAAGAGAAGATTTAATGAATAATTTGTGGGATAATGAAAGCTTTGTAGATGATAATACATTGAGTGTCAACATCAGAAGAATCCGCCAGAAGTTAGAAGATATCGGAGTACAGGATCTGATACAGACAAAAAGGGGAATGGGCTATCAGTTAAAAGCAAGAGAGGGGACGGTATGAAACTGAAAGATTACTGTAAGGATAGAGTAACAAGGTTATTAGGGACACTGGTAGTTTTATTTATTTTATCTGAATTTTTATATATCGTAGGTAATACTTTTGCTTCTATTTTTTTGATTGATTTAACAATTATCAGCATACTATTCATAAAGAATCTGATAGAGTGGTACAGAAGAAAAGAATATTTCAAAACAATCCGGGAGCGGGTAGAAGGTATGGAGCATCCTTGGCTGATCGCTGAGCTTCTGCCCGTTTCTTATCGTGCCGAGGACAAATTGTATCAGGAATTATTAAGGCTGGTGGGAAGTTCAGCTATAGAGCAGATTCATAAGATAGAGGATGAAGAAAGGGAGTATGAGGAATATATTGAAGAATGGATACATGAAGTAAAAGCGCCGATTACCTCAATGCAGCTTATGATAGAAAACAGGGCTGGAGATAATCCCGTCTTGAAAAAGGGGTTGAACATAGAATTGGGAAAAATTGAAAATGACGTAGAACGTGCGCTATATTATGCTCGTTCAGAACAGGTATATAAAGATTATTTGATTCAGAAGCTGAATTTACACCGTATCTTAGTCAGGGCAATTAACAGAAACCGTACTATAATTATGAATAGCTGTGTCGGAATAGATTTTAAGTGCGAGGATGATATTTATATTTATGGGGACGAAAAGTGGCTTATCTTTCTTATAAGTCAGATTCTTTTAAACTCCGTAAAATACCGGCGCAAGGAGGATGCAAAGATTATCCTGTCATCTGAAAAAAAGAGCAAAAAAGTTATACTGAAAATATGGGATAATGGGACAGGGATAAAGGAAGAGGAATTACCGAGGATTTTTGAGAAGGGGTTTACCGGGAGCAATGGAAGGGAAAACGAGCGTTCTACGGGAATAGGCTTATATCTGGTAAAAAAATTATGTCAAAAGCTGGATATGGAAGTATGGGCAGAATCTTTGTTCAAAGAATATACTTCTGTTTATCTATCGCTTCCGGCAAAACAAAACATCTGATTCTAAAAGGCAAATTCATCACAAATGGATGTGGGGAGTTTGCCTTTTCAAATGGAGAACAGCATATTTCCGGATATATGACAAAATTGTAAGATTCAGGTAATGAAAATCAATAGGTAATCTGTAGGGGGCAGTGTTATACTGACTACATCAGGAAGAGATATAAAGGAAGGATAAAAATGTTAAGCAAAAATCAGTTGGCCAGGAGAAATGTAAAGACTGCGATTATAAGAGAGCCAGTATATTTTTTTACAATGATATTGATTGCAGCGCTAATGTTTGCGTTTAATTCTCTGTTTTTTTCAGAAGATGTCAGGAGAGCCTGCGAAACGGCATCGGTTCTGGCTGTGTTTTTAGGAATAGCATCTGTACTGATTGTTATGATTACGGCGTGGCTGATCCAATATATGATGCGGCAATCGCTGAAAATCCGCAGCAGGGAATTCGGGCTGTATATGCTGTTTGGCATGAAAGGAACAGAGGTATTTCAGATTTTCCGAAAAGAAACGGTATTTATGGTTGGAATGGCATATATACCTGGAATCCTGGCAGGGGAATTGCTGAAACAGTTTTTGATGGTAATTTTTTTCCATATGTTCCGGACGGAATATGTGCTTAAAATGGATTTTCAGCTTGTAACGGTGTGTTTGACAGCAACTTTATATTTATTTTGTTATTTAGCCGCATTGCTTAAAGTGAGAAAACAATTTTCCAAAATGAATATCCGTCAGTTAAATGAAATGGAGAGAATAAATGAAGCCGATGAAAAAATATCTGGAAAGAAGAAGCAAAGGAAAAGAACTAAAAAATGGCTTTTGAAAGGAAACCGGCTATTTTTATGCAGGGCAATAGAATCTGAACTATATTCTATGCGGAAAATAATCATATTTGTTATGTCCCTTTTAGTTGTTTCTATTTCAGGAAGCGCAGTTGCCATGATGTATACCGATTATCAGAACCACCAGATTGATTCGGAATATCCGTTTGATGTCATGATATATCATCAAGCCCCCAAACCTGAATTCCAGCGTGAAAAAGATATATTAGAAAGTGAAACTGGAATACAGGAATCCCATGAATATGTGATATATCAAAATGGCGTCAGTATGATGAATGAATGGCTTTATACACATCTGATGTATTTTGGGGATCAATTTATCAGTGGAGAGGGTGCATTCGATGCAGAAAAGCTGGACGCTGATGAAGAGGGATATGACGTCTACTATGAATATGATACTTATATGAAAGTGAGCGACTATAACATACTTCGGAAAATGCTTGGCCAGAAGCCTGTCAAACTCCGGGCAGATGAGTATATTTTACAGATTAAAAGAAGGTTAGAACCTGAACTTACTAATGAAATCCGAAGCAGGACGCTGCTATGTGATACAAAAGAATTGCACTGCAAAGAAATCAGTACTGTAGATTTTGAACAGAATGGACATAATGGAGCTGACTATGTTTTGGTAATCCCGGATGATGCGGCAAATCATATGACACCATATTACTCTGTATTTGCGGCATCTATAAAGAAACAGGCTGCAGGAACAGTGTTTGATAAATTAGATGATGCGTCCAGTGGAAATGACGGGCTTTATTGGGGCAGTAACCACAGTATTTTATATGTCAGTCCGATTTTGCTGAAAAAGCAGGTGGAAACAGAATTGAAAGCAACGCTTGTGCCATTTATATTTGCGTTTGCCTATGTAAGTATCGTGTTTTTATGCGTGGCAATTTCTTTCCTTGCATCCCATCTGATCAGCACTTCGGAATCAAACAGACGCCGTTACCTGCTTTTAGAAAAACTGGGAATGAATCAAACAAAAATTGATACGGTGATACATGAACAGTTGGCAGTTAATTATCTGATTCCGCTTTGTATGGCGCTTATTCCCGGATGTCTGATTGCGAACCATGCAAGCAAAGGTTTTATTCTGGCTACGGGACTTCGTGCGGTATGGGTAAAATATGTGTTCTTGTCGTTCTTATGGATTTTAATGCTGTACATGATTTACTTTATACTTACGGATATATTTTTTAGGAGAAATATTCATCATCGAAAGGAAGGAAACATATAGGATGGAAGCATATATCAAGGTGGAAGATGTTGAGAAATATTATGGGAGTTCAGGAATCATTACAAAAGCGGTAGACAGAGTCAGCTTTGAAATATCAAAAGGGGAATTTATTGGGATTATGGGGGAATCCGGTTCTGGTAAAACATCTTTGTTGAATTTGCTTGCCACCATTGACACAGCTACGGCAGGGCACATATATTTTGAGGGAAAAGATATTACAAAAATGAGCGAGGACGTTAGAAGTGAATTCAGGAAGGAAAATTTAGGTTTCATTTTCCAGAACTTCAATCTCTTAGATACTATGACATTGCAGGAAAATATTTATATGCCGCTGATCCTTAATGAACAAAAAAGTAACGACATCATAAAACGAACGGAAGAAATCATAAATATATTGGGAATCAAGGAAGCTGGAAACAAATATCCATATCAAGTATCCGGCGGACAGCAGCAGAGATGTTCCTGTGCCAGAGCGCTCGTAAATAATCCTAAATTGATTTTAGCTGATGAACCGACAGGTGCCCTTGATCCACAGAATTCAGAAAATTTAATGGAATTGCTTTTAGAAATCAATAAGAAATTTAAGACAACTATTTTGATGGTTACACATGATTCATTTTCTGCAAGCTATTGTAACCGTATCTTGTTTTTGGAAAATGGGAAAATATCTTATGAGATATATCGGGGAGCAAGGAGCAGGGAAGAATATCTCGGAGCAATTCAGGATGCTCAAAAAACATAATTTCAAAAAATAATATGAATATATCTGTATCAGATTGAGATAACATTACTTTGATGATATAAATCGGTAATTGAGTGGAAAAGGTGAAAGGAAGGGGATTGTAATGAAGAGAACATCAAAGAGATTATTGGCAGGAATGGCTTTTTATCTGACAATTGTTTTGATATCTGAGTGTACTATAAAAGGCACTGCTAATCAGGCACCAAGGGAGATTTTAGAAGATGCTAGGCTCATTTCTGAAATGGATGCAGAGATATATAAACAAGAGAAATTACCGTTGGATTATGATGGAGAAGAAGTGAGAGCAGATTTAACCCATGTAGATTTTATCGTTCGTTTATCAGAAGATAACGGTTTTTATCTTGAATACAATATCAGTGGCAAAAACGACGAACCCCCATTGACAGTCAATATACAGGATGGAGTTCTTATCCTGAAAGAGAAAAATGCTAAGCCGGCAACTTATTATAACGGAGTATTTGTTGATGGTATTAGCAATAACTTGAAAACGAAAAAAACTGACTACACCAGTGTTGTAACATTATATGTTCCTTTTGATGCGGAAATTAAGTTGATGACAAATATGGGGGAAGGCGATATGGAACTCCATGGACTCAATGTAAAACCAGCAGACATTCATATGGATGAGGGAGATTTAGATTTCTTTGATATGACAATAGAGGGCGGAAATATTATATTAGTTAATGGAGATATTGTGGCAGAGAATGTGAAATTATCTCAAAATATCCAAATGCAAACGGAGAATGGGGATTTTTCTTTGGAACTGAATCCATCATCCCAGGATATGCTTTCAATTTATGCCAATTCAGAGATGGATATAGAAGTGTCCGAGAAACTGGGAGGAAAGTTATCGGAAAATGATGAGAAAGCATATTTTGAGAGAAAGGTAAAAGGTTCAGATGATTGCCTGACGATTGTGTCGAAATGTGGGGATATCATGATAGACTAGAAGCGGACAGCAACAGTTTTGTGAATATATCCTTATCAGATTTAGACGGCATTATTTTGATGAAGTGAAGGAATGTGTTGTGGAAAATATCACTGAACAATATCAAGAACGCATTGAGCATGAGTTTAATGCCTTATGTAAGATCATCATTCGCCATGCGTCAGCAGAAGCTAAGAGCAAAGTTTCTAAAAGATGGAAGCAGGAAATATCTTTTGAGTATTTAGTAGAATCAGGAGTGATACCAGCATATAGTTGTGGGGGATTTGAGAATGGAATAGAAGCCAGACATCCGCTGTCGCTTTGTGGACATACTGTAATTTTAGAAAATGAGCGGCTTTCCAAGGCATTATCTTTGTTGGAAAGGGAGAAACAAGAAATTGTATTCTTATATTTTTTTAAACATTATACTTACCAGGAAATTGCAGGGTATTATGGTCAGGCACATAGTAGCGTTTGGAGCAGGATGCAGACGGTAATGAAGCAGCTAAAAAGAGAAATGGTGAAACAGGAATGAAGGGAAAGAATCTTATTTCGTATGGAACGATTGTAAAAGCTGCCAATGGTGATCCGGGAGCAATCGAAACAGTATTAGAACATTATGGTGGATATATCCGATATTTTTCAAAAATGGATGGTTATGTGAATACAGATGTAGAAAACCATGTAAGGGAACGGTTAATAGACGGTATATTGAAATTCCGTTTTGATAAAGAATAGATCTAACAATAAAACGTTGTTTTGCATAAATGTAAGAAAGCAGTAAGTCTACAAGATTCACTGCTTTTTGAATTTAAAAACAGAATCATAGGAGAATGTTTGCGCAATGGCAGGCTTAAAACGGCGAATCCATGTAGGAAAGGGTTTGCCGTTTTTATGTGCGCCCAGTATGGGCGCAATCTAATCGGTGAAAGTCCGTGACACACCCTGGTAGTGGGAAGTGTATAGCCAAGAGCAAGTTTCGCCAGAGTAACTCAAAACCCATTTTGTGGGTTTTGCTTACCCGGCAACCTTGATGGGGATTCTGTTTCCCCATGCCCTCAGTTCATGCATATTTTCCAAATATGCAGATTGGCTCCTATTAAAAATAGTCGCAGCGTGATTGTCTTACATCACGGAAAATAAAAAAACTTCCAAAAATAATCCCATTTCCTTTCCCACTAGCGTTCTCCAATCGGCTTATATAGTAGGAAGCAAAAAACAGCTTCCCCTGATCAGGCATTATGAAAAAAAGCAAGGAGGGATTCATGCGGTTTACAAAGAGTGAATTGGAGATGGTTTACAAATATGAAGCGACAACAAAAGAGGACACAGTGAAAGCCATGAGGGACGGGCAGTCAGCAGCCGGGGACGACCTGACACGGATTATCATAAGGAATGCCGCAGACAAACTGGAAAAACTTCCAGAACCGGAATGCAGCCGGTTCATAGCGGACAATAAGGCACATTTCATAGGACAGGGCAGAAGTTCCGTCCTGCGGAGACTGAATGAAGCAAAGGAACGGTTGAAACAGCCGGTCTTACAGGGGCATGACCTGTCAGGGCGGGAACGGTTCCAGCCGGACACAAGACATATGATCGTCCTTGATGTGCTGAATAATGACAGCCCCGTAGGATTTAAAGGGGAGAGATACCGCTTCTTCCTCTCAGACGGGAGATACCGCAATGCCATAGAAAGTGAAAAGCGTGGGGAAATCAAAATTCGCAGCCATGCGGCGGTAGTTTCCGGGAAACTGCACCCGGATAAGAAAATGGAATATGACAGATAACAGTCCCATGATAAAAATAAGAACTAAAAAAAATGTGGAAAAAACGCAGCAGGGGAATTGAAAACCTGAAAAAAATATTGAGGTAAGGGAGGGAATCTATGCAGAGAAAGAAAAAGGAGAGAAAGGGTATGCCGATTCGTTATGTGGTAGAGCATGTATATTCCGGCACGGAAAGTATGGAGGGATTACTGACAGTAGTGAGCGAAGAAGCCGCCCGTAAGAACGTGGAGGAAAAATTAAGGAACGGAGGTATGGGGACAGAGAAGAAAGCTGTCTGAAAAGATGAATTGACGGTTGATACCAGAGACAGAAAAGGCTATAATGAAGTCAGCGTATTTCTGTCTCTGGATATTGAGTGAATATAGGAGGCCAATATGCAGAATACAGAAAATAAAGAAATATGGACAGCACTCTATGCGAGATTGTCAATGGACGATGGAAACGTCGGGGAGAGCATGAGTATCGGGAGCCAGAAAGCGATCCTGAAACGGAAAGCAGAAGAGATGGGAATCCACAGTTATAAATTCTACGTGGATGACGGATACTCCGGTACGAATTTTAACCGGCCATCTTTTCAACAAATGATTGCGGATATCGAAGCGGGGCATGTGGATTGCGTCATAACCAAAGATTTATCAAGGCTCGGCAGGAATTATCTGGAGAGCGGGGCGTATATCGAGGTATTTTTCCCGAACCACCATGTCCGCTATATCGCTGTCAATGACGGCGTAGATTCCGCAAACAGCGGTGAGATGGACATTACTCCGTTCAAGAATATCCTGAACGAATTTTATTCGAGGGATATTTCTAAAAAGGTAAAGACGGGAAGGTATATCCGAGCCAGTCAGGGGAAATTTATGGGGGCGTATGCACCGTTTGGTTATAAAAAAGACCCGGCAGACAAAAATCATCTGATTGCGGATGAAGAGACAGCGCCGACTGTTCGCTATATTTTCCAGCTTGCGTTGGAAGGTTACGGAAACAATAAGATCGGGAAAATTCTTTATGAAGAAAAAATTCCGAAGCCAGCTTATTACAATCAGGAAGTTTTCGGGAAGTTTTTGATCGCTGAGGATGATATTTATAATTGGAAACAGTCTACGATAATTCGTATACTCCGGAATCCTCTGTATAAAGGTTATTTTTGGGTACAGAGGTATGACAGGAAGCATTTTAAACAGCAGTCAAGAGGTTATATCCCGATTAAGGAACGTGTAACTATACCCAGCGACCATGAAGCCCTAGTAGACGAGCATACATGGAATACCGTTCAGGAAATTCTTGACAGGCATACAAAAGTAAAGCCTTGTACTTCTGGTTATGATAATAAGTTCCGGGGAATTTTAAAATGTGCCGATTGTGGCAATAATCTGACAATCCATACGGACGGAAGGAACCCGGACAGACCTTTGCTTGAAAAGACGTATTACCTGTGCCGGATTTACCGTGCAAGGGGAGCGAAGTTCTGCAGTAAGCACCGCATCAGCGCCGGGGATTTGGAAGAACTGGTACTTTCTGATATCCAGTTCCATGCAGGGAAGGTCATAAAGGATCGAGAGAAATTTATGCGGAAAGTGCTTGGTCAGATGGACATATCATCTGCAAACAGCAAGGCAAATATTGACAATAAAGTGGCTGTCTTAGAGAAAAAGTTAAAAGAATCTGATAAACAATTCATCAAGCTGTATGGGGACTGGTCAAAGCAGATAATATCAGAGCAGCAATTCAGGCTGCTGTCTGCCCACTTTGAGCAGGAAAAGAAAGACTATACAGAGCAAATCGAAAAGTTAAAAGCGATGGCTGAAAATCTGGAGGACAGTGCGGATAAAGCGGAACGCCTTGCCGATGAGATGGCAGAGTGTGCCGAGATTAAGGAACTGACTACAGAGATTGTAAATCGCCTGATCGAAAAGATTGAGGTATCGGAACCTCAGACTATCAACGATGAGAAAGTCCAGAATATCAGGATTTTCTACAAATTTGTTGGGGAAATCAATTAAAAATCCATTTATGTATCTATAATACTGGGAGTAGTGAAAAAAGCGCTTTTGTTGCTGGATTACTACAGGATGCAGCGGCAACGAAAAATATTGATTTAAAGCTACACAAGAAAAAGAGATAATGTATTTGAAAAAGTGCCACATCACTATCAGTTAGCCAAAATAAATCTATATTACTTAATGCGAATTTCTGTTTGAAGTATCAAAAACTATGGATATAATGATAGATAGGTGGTGATAAAATGTTTAGAATAGGTGAATTTTCAAAGCTGGTGCAGGTATCTATTCGTATGCTTCGCTACTATGACGAGGTAGGACTTCTGACACCGGCAGAGGTTGACAAGTGGACGGGACACCGACTGTATTCAGTAAAGCAAATACCGCGTCTAAATAAGATTCTGTATTTGCGGGACAGTGGACTGAATGTTTCGGAAATTGCGCTTGCCCTGACGATGGACGCGCAATCACTTCTTGCGCAACTTGACAAAAAGCGCATAGAGATAGAAAATGCAATACAGACCGAACGAGAAAAACTGCGGAAGATCGAACTTGCAAAAAGTGAAATACAGGGTGGTAAAGGAGAACTGCACTATAACATCTCCGTTAAGTCGATCCCCGCGTATCAGGTGCTATCCTTGCGGAAAGTTGTACCAAACTACTATTCCGAGGGCGACTTATGGAAAGAACTTTCTACTTTTACAGGTGCGCAAAAAATAGAAATAACGGGCAATACATTTTCCATTTATTACGATACAGAATTTCGAGAGACAGATGTTGATATTGAGCTATGCGCCCCGGTAAAGAAAATGGGAAAGACAAAAGAGCCGTTTTGTTTCCACATGACAGAACCAGTCCCGTATATGGCTTGCACAATGGTTTATGGCGATTTTGCAAATATAAAAGGTGCCTACCTTACCTTTGCCGAATGGTTGCAGACAAACAGCGAATACAAAATGTCTAACCCGATGCGCCAAATCGTGCATAGAGGTCCGTGGAATGAGAATAACTCTGAAAAATATTTGATTGAGCTTCAGATTCCGCTGGAACACGCATGATTGTATAGACTTTGAAATGTCCTGCTAAAAATGTAGGGCGTTTTTTATTTTTCCCTATTGCATCTCACATGATGTGAGGTCTTATACTGGTTTTACCAACAAAAGCAAGGAGGAAAAATATGACCTATCAATTAAAAGCCATTGGCAAAGTAAAAAATGATGAAAATGGAACATTTATTCAGTTAGAGCCGGAGTACATTCCCGGACTGCAAGCCTTAGAGGGCTTCAGCCACATCAATGTCCTTTGGTGGTTCAGCGATTGCGACAACGACGCAGACCGGAATGAATTACAGACAGAACAGCCCTATAAAGGTGCGCCCGAAGTCATGGGTGTATTTGCAACACGATCTCCTGCGCGTCCGAATCCTATTGCATTAACAGCGTCCGAAATTATTAACATTGATTTCAGTAACGGCATGATTCGTGTTACATTCATTGACGCAAATGACAATACGCCCGTGCTTGACATCAAGCCCTACACTCCGAGTTTTGACCGAGTTGAAACGCCTGGTGTTCCCGTATGGTGCAGCGAATGGCCGAAAAGTACAGAAGAGTCCGGCTATTTTGATTGGGGACAGGTATTCAAATTTTAAGAGGTGGCTTATGAAATTACAGGATTATGCGCAGAATAAGCCTAAGTCATCGGGGATATGTGGGTGTATCTCATTGAAAATGGCCGCATGGCAAAAGTAGCATTTCGCCTTTCTACTGCCTATCAAGGCAACCGACTTATGACAGAAGCGCTGGCGAGAGTAGCTATCTTCTGTTTTGAAGAAACAGAATTTCAATCGCAGCCAATCTAAATACTACTGTTGAAATGGGAATGTCCCATGCGGAAGGTACTGCACAAAACCTTTTCACTTATTTTGCAGGCGGCCTTGTCCAAAATATTCCGGACCGGCTGCAAGATGGTTTTGTTAAGAGAGAACTCTCGGCAGGAGAATACATCGTTTGCAGAGTCGAAGCAGAAAATTTTGAGAATTTGGTGACGGTAGCTTTGGATCAGGCCAGCAAGTACCTTTTTGGTACATGGTTGCAGCACCACAGTCTGGCCACAGAGCCCTTCTCTGCAGAGAAGTATTACAGAGATGCGGAGGATATGGCCTACATGGAAATTTGGGTTAAGCCCCTGTCGCTGAAAAATAAAAGCTAAGGAGGAAAATAGGGATGGATTGGAATTCGCTCTATTCAAAAGGAAAGAAGTTACTTTTGTAAGACAGTCAATAACCATGTAAGCAATCTGCGGAAGAAACTGAAAATCACGCCGGATTCCCCGGACTACATCAAAAGCGTTGTTGGCGTTGGTTGAACAAATAATGAGTTCTGATTTTCTTGACACATAAATACTACAGGTGTAAGATATATGAAATAAAAGGTATTGTATCTACAGACGCAATGGAACATCCAACCGTACAGGTGGAATATTTTCAGGAGGATGGAGGCAGATATGGAAAGGAAAAGGAGGCAGCCTTACAAAAGGAATAAAAAGCGTATCCACATCGCTGCGGCTGTCCTGTCTGTAACCGCAGCATTTGCAGCAGTCTGCGGGATTGTTTATTTCATGAGGGGCAGCGGCCGGGAGACGCCGGAAGAGCTTCTTGTCAGATATATGGAACAGATTGGGCAGCATAATTATGAGGAAATGTACCGGATGACGGATCCGGCCCATTCCGCATATACGGACAAGGAAGCTTTTATAAAACGGAATTCTGCCATTTATGAGGGAATAGAGATTGAAAATGTCCGGGTCGAGGTTCTGGAAAATGACAGAAATAATAGCAGGGAACAGGATAGCGTAGCTTACCAGATGTCCTTTGACACCCTTGCCGGTAATCTCCGGTTTGAAAACGAAATGCAATTTACAGATACGGAGGATGGATATAAAATCATTTGGCATGACGGCCTGATCTTCCCGGAACTGGCTTCCGAAGACAAGGTGCGTATCGAATCAAGCCCGGCAGAGCGGGGGAAAATATTGGATCGGAATGAACGGATGCTTGCCGGGCCTGGAACCGCCTCATCAGTGGGACTCGTACCTGGAAGGCTGGAGGATCGGGAAAATGCCTTACATCAGTTATCCAGGCTGTTGGACATGGATCCGGAAACAATCCGGAACTGTCTGGACGCAGCCTGGGTGACGGAGGATTCCTTCGTTCCGCTCAAAACGGTTCCGAAGGTCAGTGAGCTTGATCTGATGGCGCTGGATCCGAAGGAAGATGAGCTTGCGGAGAAAGCACGGCAAGATGTACTGCTTGCCATCCCGGGTGTCATGATCAGCGACGTGGAGGTGCGGACATATCCATTCGGTGCTGCAGCCGGGCATCTGACCGGCTATGTAAGAAATGTGACCGCCGAGGATCTGGAGGAGCATGCGGGGGAGGGTTACAACGAAAACAGCGTGATCGGCAAAAGCGGCCTGGAAGCACTGTTTGAAAAGGAATTGAAGGGGCAGGACGGATGCAGCATTTATATAGAAAGGGAGGATGGCCATAAAAAGTCTGTACTGGCGAATCTTCCGGTGCAAAACGGGCAGGACGTCCGGCTGACTATCGACATGCAGCTCCAGGAAGCTTTATATCAGCAGTTCCAGGAAGATCCAGGTTGCTCCGTTGCGATGGATCCTTGCTCGGGAGAGGTACTGGCGCTGGTCAGTACACCCTCCTTTGACAGCAATGAATTTATCCTGGGCCTGTCTGATGCCCGGTGGAATGCCCTCAATGAGGATGAACGAAAACCGTTGCTGAACCGTTTCCGGCAGATCTGGTGTCCCGGGTCTACGTTAAAGCCGGTCATTGCGTCCATCGGTTTGAAAACAGGTGCGGTCGATTGGCAGGAGGACTTTGGAAATGAGGGGCTGAGCTGGCAGAAGGACGCTACCTGGGGAGACTATTATATAACGACGCTTCATGCGTATGAGCCTGTGACCATGGAAAATGCTCTGATCTATTCGGATAATATTTACTTTGCAAAAGCGGCGCTGGGGATTGGTGCAGATGTATTGGAACGAGAGCTGAACATCATGGGGTTTGGGGAGCAGATTCCCTTCGAGATCGTGATGCCCCCATCACAGTATTCCAATACGGAGCATATCGAATCGGAGATTCAGCTTGCGGACAGCGGCTATGGCCAGGGGCAGATCCTGGTCAACCCACTGCATATGGCCGGCTTGTATACAGCGTTCTGTAATGGGGGAAATGCATTGAAGCCGCGGCTGGTATATGAAGATGAAGCTGACATGGACGCGGGCAGCAATACCGGTGCTGAAATCTGGCTTCCGCAGATTTTTTCGGTGGAAACTGCAGCGCAGGTTCTGGAAGGCATGAAAAAGGTGGTGAACAACCCGGAAGGAACCGGCTATGCGGCACATCGTGAGGACATCGTGCTGGCCGGAAAAACCGGGACAGCAGAGATCAAGGCATCTGTGGAGGACACCGAAGGGACAGAGATCGGCTGGTTCGCCGTATTTACCGCAGAAAAGGACGCGGAGGATTCACTGCTGATCGTGAGTATGGTGGAGAATGTAAAAGAAATCGGCGGCAGCGGGTATGTAGTCAGTAAAGACAGGAACGCGCTGGATGCATATTGGGGGAGCGGACAGTAGGTGGTTTACTGTCCGTTCTAAAACTTCCGCATAAATGGGGGCGGCTTGTTATGCTTTGAAATATGATAAAATTTTATCCCAATACGCTTCTAAGGTTTTAGGATCGGAATTGAAGATTTCGTGCTTACTCCCCTTTACCCGGATAAGCTTTGCATCTATACGTTTCCTTCTGCATAATTTTTTCACAAACCGTTCCTGTTCCTTTTTAGAAACATAGGTCTCGTTTTCTGCCTGAAAAATCCTTGTGGGGCAGGAAATCCGACGCCATGCTTTCTTTTGAAGATTACGGTTTAACCGGTGCGACTGCCAAAGCCACCCATAGGAGGCTGCGTTCATCTGAAATAACGGCTCCTTGCTGCGTTTTTCCTGATAATACAGGAATCTGCATTGAGAAGCGGACGCACTGTCGGCATATTGCTCCGTTCCATCATAAGGGTGGTTTCCCGGCAGATAGCGTTCTTCCCCGCCGGCCATACAGAACACCTTTGCAATGAGGCATGCCAATGGCCAGGGGGTCGGAGCAGTGTTTGGGCGTATCATTGGTGAAGAGAGGATAAGCCTGGAATAGAGCCGGGGATCCTGCGCGGCTGCACATGCGGCGATTCCGCCGCCCATAGAGTGGCCGTACAGGCATATGGGAAGGCCGGGAAATTCCTGTGCCGCAATGCGGCTTACGAAGAGCAGGTCCTCTACATATCTTTTATAGTCATCAATATGTACCAGAGAAAAATCTTCAGTATTACTGCATAATCTGTAGCTGCGGCCGTGTCCGCAGTGTTCCGGCATGAAGACATGATACCCGCCGCGGAGAAAGTAATAGATATTTTCCAGATGCTTATCAGTTGTCTCTGTATAGCCGTGGGACAGGATGACAATCCCCTGCGGATGGTCTGCAAGGCAGCGCAGGTAAAAAATCTTTTTTCCCTTTTCCCGCTCACAGTAATTTTCAGTTTTCCTCTCTGCAAGATAGGGCAGAACCATCGACGCCATCCTTTCCGCATATTTTTCTGCCGGTATGATCAGATTATGAATTGTTCTTTTATCCATTTTATGAATCTCCTTTGTAACCATTTGCACAGTTACCGTATATCCTGGTTGATTTTGTTTTCATCATAAAACAGGAATACAATTCCACCTAAAAAGCAGAAGCATGCGGCTGAAAATGCTGCAATACGGTATCCAGTCCCCGATGCATTCCCAATTGTAGAAACCGCTGTAAACAGGAGCATAGAGAGGCTCTGGCCCAGCTTAAAGGCAAAAGTCCTTGCGGCATAGAACATGCCTTCCCGGTTGCTGCCGCTGCGCTTCGCATCGCTCTGGGCAATGTCGGCGACTACTGCCTGCGGAAGGATTCCAAAGACCGCCATGGGCAACGAAGCCGCAATCATAAGGAGCAGGCCCTGCGCATTGGCGGAAATAAACGAGATCCTTCCAAGGAATCCGGTATAAAGATAGGATAACGAAAAGATTACAAATGCCACAACTATCAGTTTTTTCTTGCCAAGCTTCGGCGCCAGCTTATTGATTGGGATATAAAATATCAGTGACAATGCCGTCATGCCTACAAAATAGAGCGTGGTCATTGTTTCCGGAAGCTTCAGCAGGCTGGTGACGAAAAACGGAAGGCCTGTCTGGAACATGGTAATGGCAATCCAGTACAGGATGTCTGAACCTACGAATTTCCGGAATTCTCCGTTGCGGAATGTGGAAACAAGAGAAGAAAACGCAGTATCCTGTGAAGGGACGGTATTGACATATTCTTTTTCGCGTATGGACCAGACCGGTATCTGCATACAGAAAAATGCGATGACAGCCATAATTGTGAATGTTGTGCGGATAGCACCTACACGGCCAAATACCGGGATCAGAGTTCCCCAGATGACCGGCGCCAGATAGGCGACTGCGGTTCCTGCAATAAAAGTAAAAGAAATTACAGTGGAAATATTTAAGCGTTCCTGCTGGTTGTGCCCCAACTCCGGAATCAGGGCATTATACGGTGTACAGTAAGCTGTAATTGACAGATAATATACCAGTACCATTACGAACAGGAAAATGGCATTGGCCCAACTGTTCCTGTTGACCGGGGACCAGAATATCAGTATGGTAGACAGAGAAAGAGGCAGGGCCGCCCATTTCAAAAATGGGATTCGCCGGCCATTTTCAGAGGTACAGCGGTCTGAAAGCGATGCGATCAACGGATCTGTGAATGCGTCAAAAAGCCGTCCGAAGGCAGTAATGCCCCCGATTACCGTAAAGATTCCGAGAATAACCAACCCCTGGGGAATAAACAGCGGCTGTCCCTGTGCCACAGACACCTCATCCGGCTGATAAAAGTATACCAGCCAATTAGAAATCAGACCAGACAGTAAAGACCATCCAAACTGTCCGGCTGCGAAAAGCCATATTTTACCTGTAGATAGTGATTTCATATGTATCCTCCTTGTTCCCTCTATGTTATCATTCTTTTGCTGCCAAGCCCTTAAGGAGCAGATTGCCCGCAATCTCTACCTGCAATGCCAGGCCGACCCGCTCGTCAGATGAAAGGATGTGCCCATTTAAGGACAGCTTCTGCATCAGACTTATCAGCGTATGTGTCACGGAAAAATATATTTCATCTGCTGTATATGAAAAGGCCAGGCTTCCGTCCCTGAGACCCTTTTCCAGGGCATTTGTCATATAAGGCTTCAGATTCAGAATGTATTCTTCATATTCGCCCAGCCGTTCTTTTGAAATGTGATATCTTTGGACAAAGATATCAAACTCCTGGAGAAATTTCAGAAATAGAAGTTCCTCCTGGAAAATCTCTGAAAAGATATGGAAAATACATTCCATCTGTTGGAGTCCGCTTAGTTTCTGATATGCGATTTGGGACAGGGACTCCAGATATTTCCCTGCAACCTTCTGCCAGTATGCAATCCCTGCCGAGATCGCAAGCTGGGCTTTGGTTTCAAAATAACGGTAGATTGTAGCTGGTCCGACACCGGCGGCTTTCGCAATCTCCTCCACCGATGTGTCTTCAATCCCTTTTTCACAGAACAGCTTTAGAGCAGTGTGAAGTATCTGCTGTGTGCGCTGCTCCATCCGCTGTTTCCGAATCATAGATTCTCCCATAAAGAATCTCTCCTGTCTGTCTGGATTTTATGATAGTTATACTATCACTTTTTTTGATTAATGTCAATGAAAGTTGCTTTTTCTATACCTGCATGATAACATTTATATCAAATCAGCAGAAAACATCCTGAAAAGAGGAACGAGAGATGAATGAACAGATATATGGTTATATCAGCAGTATCGTAACTGGTCTTGTTACAAATGGGATACAGGGGATATTTGACTATATTACAAAAGAAAACCTGCAGGACAGGATTACAAATGTGATTGAGACTGCACAGGAGATATATGAAAAGGAGTATCAATGCAGTAATAGCAGTCTATTTATATGGCAGAAAAACATTGAGTTTTATACGCAGTGGTTGATGGAAGGTTTCCTTCCAAGAAAGGATGTATTTCCCCCTGTCCAGTATGGTGAAAAGGCGGACAGTATCGTTACGCCGGAAGAAGTGGATTTTATTTACCGCCATATGGATAGGCTGGTAAAGAATGATCCGGAACTACGAAGTCTCCATGCCTCTATCGTGTGTGATGATATATACCGGATGTTGGAGGGAAAAGAAAAGTCAGAATGTAACCAGGATTACTATGGTTATGTCAAAAGCTACGGAAGTGTATTGTTTCTGCATAAGGCAGAAGACAAAAGGGCTATTACTTTGAAGGATACATATGTCAGGCCGGATTATGATATTGCACCCCGCAGTTCCATGAGATTATGGGAAAGTCGGCCAGATATTGAGAAGCTTCTGGCTGAGTTTCCGGCGGATAGGAAAAACCGTGTTATGGTGATGGAAGGTGATGCTGGTGTAGGAAAAAGCAGCTTGATTTCACATCTTGCTTTCGGCAATGAGAAGGCCATGCAAGAATCCGAAAACGGCATATTTGACGGATGCGCAATGTTTTGTGTCCGTTTGAGGAATCTGACTATGAGCAAAAAGTTTATAGAAGCACCGGTTAAGGGCATTTTGGGAGAGCTGGGATTTGAGACATATGAAGTGTTTGCAGAAAAGGCAGGGAAATCGGTCTTATTTCTGGATGGGTTTGATGAATTATGTATGATTGACGGAATGACGGACTTTGCGGAGCAGATTTTGAGCGAAATCATCAGAGGATTCTCGGAAAGCCATATTATCATAACAACGAGGCCCAAATTTATTGATGTATTAAAACTGAAAGAGGAGGGAATCGGCACCGGCATCGCCTATGTATTGTTAAAGCATTTCAATGCGGGAAAGCGGGAGGAATGGATTGAAAAATACCGGAAGGTGTGTGACCGGGAAGAATTTCCGCGGCTTGATCGGATCCTTGGGATTGAGGACGATTCTTCGGATGGAATCTGTGATACCCCGTTGGCTCTATATATGCTTGCGGCAGGGAAGATTACGGATGAGGCATGGGATAATCCATGGGTCTTATACCATCAGATATTTTCTGTGGAGCTGAGCAACACGGAGTATAACAAGCTGTTTTCAAGGGATTCCTATACACATATGATTAGCAGGTATAAGGATGTTTTGTATCGGGTTGGCGCTGAGATTGCTTATAAAATGTATGCGACCGGGAATAAGAAGCTGTATGTAACACAGGATGATATCGGGGAAATCATACGCGGCCTGCAGCTGGAATCAAAACAGACAGGGCAGATTGTAAGACGGTGTTATGCGCTTTGTAATTATTGGAAAAATGATGGTAAAAGAGGCGTTGCTGAATTTTATCACAATAATATAAGAGATTTCTTCCTGTGTGAAAAGATATTTTATGAGCTTGAAACCATTTATCAGTCTTTTGATGAAGAATGCATGAGGGATGAGCAGAAGCGTAGTACGGTCATTGAAGCATTTATCTGTGCTTTCAGCCGTCTGTTTGCTGATTCAGATGTCAGTGATAAGGTATCTGAGTTTATCTATTACAGATCTTTGTATAAGATGTTATCTAACGAGGAAGAAGAATTTATCCGGCAGGAATTAAAGTACCAGTTTTTAGGTTATTTTTTTGAGAAGATGTTCTTCCATGGTGCGGTTCATGATTACCGGTATGATGGGAAACGCAGCCTGTTTCAGGAAAATATAAATGTATTAAGGTGCATAGTGCAGATATACAGACATATTTATGAACCATATGCCGTCAGGGGAAAGAAACGGTTGGAATGGTTTTTTAATGCAGGTTCAGAAATGAATGATATGGAGGGGCTGCCGTTTTTGTTCAAGCCTGTTTTTATCAGGACGCCTGTAACAATAACGTCAGATTACAGTATTCCGGTTGCAGGATATGCCAATTTTAATTTGTTTGATATGAAAAAGGCAGATTTACGGTATGGGATGTTTAATCATTCAAAGTTTTTGAGCTGTGATTTCTCGGATACGATTCTTGCAAGTACAGATTTCTCAAATGCGATGCTGGTAAACTGTAATTTTGAGAATGCGGATTTTAGGTTTTCAAGTCTGGCAGGAGCAAACATTAAGGGTAGTAAGTTTGACAACTGTATTCTCTCTGGAACAACTCTTCCAGATGGATTTTGTTCTAATGTAAATGAGGAACAGATGGAACATTTAAAGAAATTGTTGCAGGCTGCGGATGAAGGATCGGCTTCGATGGACGGCGGAGTGAAAGAGTGAGTCAGATTTTAAAACGAGTTTAACAGGAGGTTGGAGATTTGAGTGAGCAAGGATTTACAAAGAGGGACTGGATAGACGTCTTGCCCGACCCGGAACTAATCCAATCCTTATTAAACCTTAAAGGAAAAGCTGCCATCTGATAATACGATAGAAGGAAGCACCAACTTTGGTAGATTTATTGAGAATTTTTCAACAGATGATGAATACGGGGAGTGAAGTCGGGCGAGATGGATTGTAAGTTCTGCTCTAAAGGCTTTTGAGGTAAAGTCAATATGCATGCAAGACTGCAATATATGAAAAACTCAGAGGTGGAATTAGGTACTTTATCAGTGGATGAATGTGCAACAATTCCACTTCTGTTTTTTGTCAAAATATATTTACTTTTAGTTGGATACTAGATGAAAAAGTTGCTTCATTCAATCTTTGTTAGTGAATTTATTTCTGTCATCACATCAAACATAAAATAATTACTCCAGTGTTTTTAGTAATAAGAAGAAGTTTCTCCCCGGTTGACTTTTTTGCGAAAAAGTGGAATACAGTTCGATTGATAGGGAATCCCCTTTTTATTATAATGAAGAAAAGAGGTAATACAATAGAGGATAAGGAGAACAATAACAGTATGGACAGACTAAATTTATCGGACAATATTATCCGGCTAAGGCGCGAGCGGAGGATTACCCAGGAGGAGCTTGCAGACTTCCTCGGAGTAAGTAAGGCGGCAGTATCCAAGTGGGAAAATGCCCAAAGCACACCGGATCTTATGCTTCTGCTCGAACTTTCTGCCTATTTTGGCACAACGATAGACGAGCTGATCGGGTACAAAGCCCAGCTCTCCAAAGAGCAGATCCGCTACTTCTATGCGGAGCTTGTAAAGGATTTTGCCAGGCTTCCTTTTCATGAGGCCATTGAAAAGACCCGCACTCTGGCCCACAGGTACTATTCCTGCCATGCCTTTTTGCTGCAGCTTACTGTATTGTACCTGAATCATTACATGCTGGCAGAGTCAGAAGAGGAACAAAAACAGCTTTTGGAGGAGGCGGCTTCATGGTGCGACCATATTCTGGAAAGCTGCAGCGATGTAAGCATATGCAGTGATGCTTTGGTTTTGAAGGCTGGCATCAGCTTATGGCTTGGGAAAGCGGCTGAAACGATAACTATGCTGGAGCCTTCTTCTGACCCCGCCCGTCTTGCAGGGCAGGACGGAGCCATACTGGTCCAGGCATATCAGATGGCGGGGGAACATGAGAAGGCAAGAGGTTATATCCAGGCAAGGGAATGGCTGGATATTCTGAACCTGGTCAGTGATGCCGCGATATCCCTGGCTTTATATCAAGATGACATAGAGCGGTGCAAAAAGACAGTATGCAGGATCAGAAATGTAATGGAAGCCTACCTGCTGGAGAAGCTCCATCCCAATCTTGCTGCACAGTTCCATTATCAGGCGGCAGTCATGTATGCAGCGGTCGGGGAGGAGGAAGAAGCGCTGAAGGCCCTCTTCCTTTTTGAGAAATGTGTTGACGGGCTCTTACGGGCAGAGAAGGTTGTACTCCACGGAGATGAATATTTTGACCGTTTAGACGCATGGATTGAAGCCCTTCCATTGGGAGAAATGGCTCCAAGAAGCAGGAAATTCGTTTTTCAGAATCTGCAGGAAGCATTCAGCCACCCGGCTTTTGAGGCTCTGAAAGAGAATGCTGATTTCCAGAAAATACTGCAGCATTTTGCAAAAACTGACACATAGAAGATTGGCAGATGCGAAGCAGCTACAGAGACTGCTCTCGTAAAACAGGAGGAAAACAATGCTTATTATCAATCATTTGACGAAACACTATAAGGGCGGCAGCAAGGGCGTCACGGATCTGAGCCTTCATGTGATGCCGGGTGATATCTGCGCATTCATCGGGCATAATGGAGCCGGGAAGACAACAACGCTGAAATGCATTGCCGGGATCCATGGATATGATGCGGGAGAGATTCGGATCGGAGGAATCAGCCTTCATGATGACCCGCTTGTGTGCAAACAGATGACGGCATATATTCCGGATAATCCGGATCTGTATGAGTATCTGACAGGCATCCAGTATCTGAACTTTATTGCCGATATTTTCAAGGTTCCGGCAGGAGAGAGGAAGGAACGGATCCAAAGGTACGGGGATGAATTTGAAATAACGGAATCCTTTGGGGATCTGATTTCTTCTTATTCCCATGGTATGAAACAGAAGCTTGCTATTATATCTGCGCTGCTGCATGAACCAAGGCTGTTGGTTTTGGACGAGCCTTTTGTGGGGCTTGACCCGAAAGCTTCCGTTATTCTGAAAGAGAGGATGAGGAAACTTTGCGCCGGCGGGGGCGCCATATTCTTTTCCACCCACGTGCTGGAGGTGGCTGAGAAGCTTTGTAACAAGGTAGCGATGATCAAGGAGGGACGCCTGATTGCCGAAGGCACCATGGAGGAGGTTGTAAAGCAGGGCAATACGCTGGAGTCCATTTTTATGGAGGTGGTAAATAATGCTGGCGCAGATTAAGATTATGGCCAGGCTGGAGCTATGTAATCTCCTTGGCATAAATATTTTACGGTTCACGAAAGATAAGCGGAAAAAGAAGAGGGCCGTAATGCTTTCTGTCCTCTGGATACTCCTGATTATTATGCTGCTATTTTATGTGGGCGGCCTTTCCTGGGGACTGGTGGAGATTGGAGCAGGAGAAGATGTTCCGGCTTATGTCATCGCCATATCCAGCATGCTCATTTTTGTATTTGGAATCTTAAAGGCGGGAAGCATCATTTTCCGGAGACAGGGATATGATATGGTAGTATCCCTGCCTGTAAGGAAAGGCGCGGTAGTGCTTGGACGGTTTTTGCGCATGTATACGGAAAATCTGCTGATGGCTGCCCTGGTAATGCTTCCGGGGATTGCAGTGTATGCATGGCAGATGAGGCCGGATGTGTCATTCTATCTGTGTGCGTTTCTTGGGATATGGTCAGTGCCGTTACTGCCAATGACAGGGGCGATCCTTATTGGGGCTCTGGTTACGGGAATTTCTTCCAGGATGCGGCATAAAAGCCTGGTAGCGTCAACGCTTACGATAGTATTTGTTTTTGCCATTATGTATGGTTCTTCGCGTCTTACGTCAGTGGAAGGGATGGAAAGTCTGGAGATTATGGAGGAACTGTCCGGAATGATTTCGGCTATGCTTGAGAGATTCTATCCTCCGGCTGTGCTGCTTGGGACGGCGATTGTAAATGGGGAAATCAGCCGGTGCCTGATGTATACAGGTTTATTTCTGTCTGTATTTGCCGCGGCGGCGGCGGCCGTATCCGCCTGTTTTCAGTCCATCTGCCGGAATCTGTATACAACGGCGGCAAGGCATGATTATCAGATGGGAGATTTGAAAGCAGACTCGGCGTTGGTTTCCCTGTGCAGGAAGGAATTCCGACGGTATTTCTCATCGAGTATTTATGTATCCAATACGATCATCGGACCGCTTATGGGCTGTGTCATATCGGGGGCGCTTCTTTTTACAGGCCCGGCGAGGGTGAAAGAGCTCCTGCCGGTTCCGGTTGATCTGGCAGTAATCGCACCGTTTCTGCTGGCAGGCACTTTTTGTATGATGACAACTGCAGCCACATCTGTTTCCATGGAAGGGAAGGAGTGGTGGCTTGCCAAAAGCCTGCCGCTGCCGGCACGGACAGTCCTGGACGCAAAGCTTTTGATGAATCTGATCCTGATTCTGCCTTTTTACCTTGTGTCGGAGGTTTTCCTGATCCTTGCATTAAAGCCGGGATTACAGGATAGCTTCTGGATGATGGTGATTCCGGCGGTGATCCTGCTGTTTGCCTGTGTATACGGGATTACCGTTAATCTGCATTTCCCGGTTCTGGATTGGGAGAATGAGGTAAGCGTGGTCAAACAGAGCGCTTCAGCCGTACTTGGCGGCATGGGCGGGGCTGTCCTTGCAATCCTTGGCGGCGCGGGCGCCTGTCTGGTTCCGGAAGGATATTCCGGGGGATATCAGGCTGTTCTGTGTGTGCTGCTTCTGGGGATAACATGTCTGATGTATCGAAAGAATAACCGCATAGATTTGCGGGAACTTTGAGCAGAACAGGACTGATATCTGACATCATGCAATATTGTATATGGGAGCTGTGATGAAAAAGGGCATAGGGTGAAAAGCCTGATAAAAAACAGTGTGGTATGATTTGAGCATCAAATAAAGGAGGTGCCGCAATGCACGCATGGGAAACTATAGACCAGTCATTGAATTATATCGAGGAACATTTATCAGGAGAAATCTCTACAGAGGAGCTTGCCGATATGGTTGGCTTGTCCCAATTTTATTATCAGCGTCTGTTTAAACGTCTGGTCAGAAAACCGGTCCAGGAGTATGCGAAACTCCGCCGTTTGGCAAAAGTGGTTGAGGGGTTAAAGGATACGGACCGAAGGATTCTGGATATTGCTTTGGACTACGGCTTTTCAAGCCATGCAAATTTTACTAGGGCTTTCAAGGAGACATATGGGATTACGCCGGAGGAATACAGGAAGACCTTACCGATGCTTAATACTTTTGAAAAGCCGGAAATTTCTATGAATTATGTACTGGTGGACGAAGGGGTTCCGCTGGTGGTGGGCGGTATCGTCCTGGAGATCCAAAGAAAGACGTTGGAAAAACCGGAAATTTATCTTGGCTTTGAAGCAGAAGTTGAAATTTCCAGACAAATACCCGTCGGTGAAAGCACCGGCATAGATGTGCCAGGACAGCTTTGGAAACAGTATCATGCGAAAAAAGAACTGCTTGCAGCGAATCTCAACGGCAGGGTGGAAATAGGGATGTCCCATATGGGAAATTTCGCACAAGGGGTGTTCAATTATTTTGTGGGCGGAATGATCCAGAAAATGCCGGAGCAGCTGCCGGAGGGATTCGTAAAGCAGGAACTTCTGCCGGGCAAATATATTGTCAGCAGAATCGAGGCGGAGAATTTTGAAGACTTGGTAACGGTGAAGCTTGACCAGACAAACAAATATCTATTCAGCACATGGCTGCCTCGGCACAACCTCACTACAGAACCATTTTCGGTAGAAAAGTATCTCATACTTCGCAACCTGAATTTGTGCTGTGTTAGTTGAAAATACAGAGAAAATCAAAAATAAAAAGGTATAAGCACTCTGTTTTTGTTATAATGGAATTAGCCGAAAACCATTTAAAAACGGAGG
>CAJTCH010000027.1:0-60685 GCA_910574715.1 Lachnospiraceae bacterium
TTGTAATCTTGCATGGACTGCCAGTACTTGATCATAAAGTGCACCTCCTAGTAGTTTAGTTTAATGCTGTGCGTGTGGCACAGGCGCTTCTTAACTACAAGGGGCGCGTTTGGTGACTGGCGTATATGGTCACCAAACGCGCCGCACATTTTGACTTATATGTCAATACTTTTTTGAAAATTTAACAAAAATGTTTTCCGGGATATGGAGGAAAGCAAAAAAGAAGAACATGAAAAAAGAGCGGAAATTCGGGCTTAAAGAGTTTCCGAGACCGCTCAAATAATAGATAGGAGGAGAATGCTGGAATGGGATTTTTGACAGGAAAGACAGCGATTATTACAGGAGGCGGACGCTCTGTCTTAAGCGACGGCAGGTGTGGTTCTATCGGTTACGGGATTGCTACCGCATATGCGAAGGAAGGCGCGAACCTTGTGATCACAGGGCGTAATGTGAAGAAGCTTGAGGACGCTAAGGAAGAGCTGGAGAGGCTGTACGGGATCAAGGTACTGGCTGTACAGGCTGATGTGTCGGCAGGAGCGGATAATGAAGCCGTAGTGAACAATGTTGTGAAGCAGGCGATGGATACATTCGGACGGATCGATGTGCTGATCAACAATGCACAGGCTTCCGCTTCCGGCGTAACGCTGGCAGATCATACTACGGAGCAGTTTGACCTGGCGCTTTACTCAGGGCTGTATGCAACGTTCTACTATATGAAGGCTTGCTATCCGCATCTTGCAGAGACCAAAGGAACTGTGATCAACTTCGCTTCCGGGGCTGGGCTCTTCGGGAACTTTGGACAGTGTGCGTACGCGGCGGCCAAGGAAGGCGTCCGCGGACTGACACGCGTGGCCGCAACAGAATGGGGGAAAGACGGTGTTAATGTGAATATCATCTGTCCTCTGGCGTGGACCGCACAGTTGGAGAACTTCGAGAAGGCTTATCCAGAGGCATTCAAGCAGAATGTGAAGATGCCGCCGGCAGGGCATTATGGGGATGCGGAGCTTGAGATCGGACGTGTCTGTGTACAGCTTGCTTCACCGGATTTCAAGTATATGAGCGGTGAGACGATCACTTTAGAAGGCGGTATGGGACAGAGGCCGTAAGGAGGAAGAACCGAAGCGGCATATTTATCCAGGGGTATAGGGAAAGGGCTTCCTATACCCCTGCATTTTAATTAAGAGATGAGAGAAGATTATGAGTGAGAGAGTAAATGAGATAAGAAAGACGGATGAAGCGGAGAAAGCAGAGAATCCGTTGGCCGCTGAACGGGTTGGGAAGCTGATTGCAAAGTTTGCCATACCGGCGATCATAAGCATGCTGGTAAGCTCCCTGTATAATATCGTAGATCAGATCTTTATCGGACAGGGAGTCGGGATGCTGGGCAATGCGGCTACTAATATTGCATTTCCGATATCGATCATCTGTACGGCCACAGCGCTGATGCTGGGGATCGGAGGCGCGTCGAATTATAATCTGGAGTCAGGAGCTGGGAATAAGGAGAAGGCAAGCAGGATCGCGGGTGCGGGATTATCTATGCTCGTGATCTGCGGGACCGTGATCGCGGCGGCGGTACTGCTGTTCCTGAATCCGTTGCTTAAGATATTCGGAGTGACCCCGGAGGTACTGCCATATGCCCAGGATTATACGGGGATCACGGCGTATGGGATCCCGTTCCTGATCCTGACTACGGGAGGGAACCACCTGATACGGGCGGACCGAAGCCCCACATATTCTATGACTTGTATGCTGACCGGGGCGATCCTTAATACGATACTGGATCCGCTGTTTATCTTCGGATTCCATCTTGGGATCAAGGGAGCGGCATGGGCGACGGTGATCGGGCAGGCGGTCTCAGGCGCGTTGGTTATCCTGTATTTCTTAAGGTTTCGCAAGATGGAGCTGTCCTGGGATATGTTAAGGCCGAAGCGAAGCTGCCTAAGAGCAATCGCGTCCCTCGGCATGGCGTCCTGTATCAACCAGATCGCCATGGCGGCGGTCCAGATCACTATGAATAATACGCTGAGGCATTATGGAGCGGCGTCCATGTACGGAACAGATATACCGTTGGCCTGTGTTGGAGTTATTTCCAAGGTAAATATGGTATTCATGGCGATCTGTATCGGAATCTCCCAGGGGTGTCAGCCGATCTGGGGATTCAATTACGGCGCAGGCAGATATGCCAGGGTAAGAGAGACCTACGGCAAGGCGTTTCGGCTTGTTCTTGCTGTCGGTATCACATTCTGTCTCTGTTTTCAGTTCTTTCCGCGGCAGTTGGTCGGGATATTCGGGACGGGAAGCGAGGAATATTTTCATTTTGCTGAGAGATACTTCCGCATCTTCATGCTGATGACGTTTACGAATGGGATTCAGCCTATGTCGTCAGGGTTTTTCACTTCGATCGGGAAGGCGAGACTTGGAATCCTGGTGTCGCTGACAAGGCAGGTAATCTTTCTGCTGCCGCTGATCCTGATCTTTCCTGTGTTCATGGGAATCGACGGCGTGATGTACGCGGGACCGATCGCAGACGGAGCGGCCTTATTGGCGGCGGTCATTTGTGCGGTCAGGGAGCTGCAAAAGATGAAAGCGTTAGAAAGGGAATCAACAGATGAAGGAACGAATGCCGATAGGGTTCATGATTAAACAGATCAATACCATCTATGAGAAGGAGCTTAACAATCTGCTGAAATCGGTAGGGATCACTGCCTCGCAGTGCGCGGTGCTGGATTATCTGTTCCGCAGTGATGAAGAGGCGGTCAACCAGCGTGATATTGAGAAGGCATTAAGCCTCAGGAATCCGACTGTGACGGGACTTATCAAGAGGCTGGAGGAGAATGGATATCTCTTCTCTGTGCCCAGCGACAAGGATAAGCGGTGCAAGAACATCTATCTGACGGAGAAGGCCTATGATATTCAGCGCAGGATGGAGATGGACCGGAAGAGGATCGATAAGAGATTCACATTGGGGATGAATAAGAAGGAGAAAGCAGCATTGGAGAAGGTGTTGGAGAGAGTGCTGTATAATATTGCCGAGCCGTAGGGGTTCGGCTTTTTTAGGTATAATTAACCGCAATTAAGAAAATGCTATCGGTATGAGGAAATATACCGCAAAGCGAGGAGGAATTATGCCTGTAGAAGTTATATCATTTCTGCTTGACAGTGAAGATGAAAGGAAGCGGCTGGAATTTCAGATGGTGCTTCAATGCGCCCCGCTGCTGAAGGGGATCAAGGTGGCCTGTATCATCAATATTGACAGGCGGCATGTGGGAGAACTGAACGATATCCTGAAAGGCACAGATATCGAATATATGATCTTGATGGTGCGGGAAGGAAAATGTCTGTCAGTCTTCTACCGCAGGAGGGAATTGTCAAGCTATCTTAAGAGGGAGGATGTCAGGGAATTCCTGGAAAGCTTCGGATATGTCTGTCAAGATCTGGAGAAGGTGCTGCAAAGGCTCTCAGTCAGAGTATGCCGGTACTGCAGCCGTAAGGGGCGCTTCCCGCACGAGATCGGAGCATTCTTAGACTATCCGATCGATGATGTGAGAGGCTTCATTGAGCGGGACGGCAGGGGAGAGATTCTGAGCGGTTACTGGAAGGTTTATCATGATCCGGGAAAAGCCCGGATGATATTCCTGGCATATGATAAGGCAAGGATCAGCGCGGTCAACGAATTCCTTACGGGGAAGCCGATGCAGGATATTGCGGAGCGTTTGACAGAGGGGTGATCTCCTCTTTTTTTTATAGGCAAATTATGATACAATAAGAAAACGTTTGAATGACTGTTCCGGCAAAAGGGGGAGAAGAGATGAAGTTAATTGTAGCGGTGGATAAGAATTGGGCGATCGGTAAGAATAACAGGTTGATGTGGAGCATCCCGGCAGATCTGAAGTTCTTCCGGGATACCACGAAGGGAAGCGTTGTGATCATGGGCAGGAAGACTCTTGAGAGCCTTCCTCAGGGACAGCCGCTTACGGGGAGAGTGAATATCGTGCTTACAAGGAACCCGGATTACAAAGTAAGAGGCGCTGTGGTCGTCCACAGTGCAAGGGAGGCTGTTAAAGAGGCAGAGAAGTATGACAGGGAGATCTATGTGATCGGGGGAGAGAGCATCTACCGGAAGATGCTTCCATTGTGTAATCTGGCATATGTCACGAAGATTGACCATGCCTATGATGCGGACACGTATTTCCCGGATCTGGATCAGGACGGGGAGTGGCAGATGACGAAGATCAGCGAAGAGCAGACTTGTTTTGATCTGGAGTATTATTTTACAGTATATGAGAGAGCCGTGCATTGAGGGATGTGTGCTTTTCCGGCAGTACATGTGTAAAAGTCTGTCTCGAAAAAGTATTCTCAGCGAAGCAGAATGGTATTCAAAAATAGAAGCAAAGGGTAGGATAAGGTTATGAAGATACTAAGTATTACGGCGCAGAAGCCAAGCAGTACGGGGAGTGGGATCTATCTGACGGAATTGGTGAAGGAATATGCCCGGCAGGGCTTTTGCCAGGCGGTTGTGGCAGGAGTATATAAGGACGATCCGATAGAATTGCCGGATGGAGTGGATTTCTATCCGGTTTATTTTGAAAACGAGAGACTGCCTTACCCGATCGTCGGGATGTCGGACGAGATGCCTTACAGAAGTACGCGGTACTGCGATATGACGGAAGAGATGACGGTACAGTTTGAGAGCGCGTTCTTAGAAATGATCGCCCGGGCGGTGGAGGATGCGGCGCCGGATGTGATTTTATGCCATCATCTCTATCTGCTGACTGCCGTTGTGAGGGAGCATTTCCCGCAGTATCCGGTCTATGGCTTCTGCCATAACACGGATCTGCGGCAGATGGCGAAGACGGAGCTTAAGAGGGAATATATAGCAGGACAGATCCGTAAGCTCGACAGGATCTTTGTGCCGCAGGAAGCCCAGAGGGAAGGCGTGCTTGCAATCTATCATGCGGATCCAGAGAAGATCGAGTCGGTGGGGATGGGATATAACAGCAAGATATTCTACAGGACAGAAGCGAAGCAGGAGTACGGTATAACAAGGATCGTATTTGCAGGGAAGATCGCAGAGAAGAAGGGTGTTATGAGTCTGATAAGGTGCCTTTCCATTCTGCACGCAAGAGAGGATCGCTGTAAGAAGGAAGAGCTTCTGGTGCTGCTTGCGGGAAGCGCGGGTAATCAGGAGGAATACAGGAGCATACAGGATATGGTCAAGGAGTGCCCTTATGAGGTCCGATTCCTGGGAAGGCTTGCGCAGCCGGATCTGGCGGAGGTGTACCGCAAGAGTGATATCTTCGTGCTCCCGTCGTTCTTTGACGGGCTGCCGCTTACGGTCATTGAAGCGCTGGCGTGCGGGGACCGGGTGGTGATGACGGACCTGCCGGGAATCAGGGAATGGATCGAAGAGTACGCGCCGGGGGGAGATATCCGGTTCGTTGCAATGCCGCAGATGAGAAATACCGACGAGCCGGTGCCGGAATCACTGCCTGAGTTCGAGGAACGTCTGGCGGATGCGCTTCTTGCGGGTATTCGGACGAAAGAGAGGAAGTTCGCCGACGTCAGCGGGATATCATGGGAGAAGATCGCGGGAAGGGTAATTGGTTAAAAATATCAGGTTGACAAGCACAGGTCTTCTCAACTATAATAGTAATAATTATTCGAGATTTATTCAAGAATGAAATATTTACAGAAATGCTATGACAAGGAGGAGTACGCAGATACCCAAAGCCCAGAGAGAAGATGGCAGGTGAGAATCTTCGTGACGGATTTGCGGAAGTAGCCTTTGAGCAGTGAACCGAAAGAACCGGATGTACGGTATGCGCCGCCGGTTTGAGTAGACTTCAACGCAGTCCCGGCGTTAGAGGGGAGCGGTATCGGAGAGGAGAACGGGTCGCGTTCGTTTTTCCCGTATCGGCAGAGTGCAGAGAGTTCGCTCTTTGAAGTTAGGTGGTAACACGGATGTATATTCGCCCTAAGCAATATAAGCTTAGGGTGTTTTTTATATCAAAAGCGGGAGGTATGTATATGAAGAAGATCAGCGGCAACAAGTTATTGGTGAAGGCACTGAAGGAGGAAGGGGTAGACACGATATTCGGCTATCCGGGCGCCTGCACCATCGATATCAGCGACGAGCTGTATAAGCAGGATTATATTAAGGTGATCCTGCCAAGGCAGGAAGTGGCCCTGGTGCATGAAGCAGATGCTTATGCCAGGTCGACAGGAAAGGTCGGAGTCTGTCTGGTTACCAGCGGGCCAGGGGCGACGAATCTGGTCACAGGACTTGCGACGGCGTATTATGACAGTGTTCCCCTGGTGTGTTTTACAGGACAGGTGGCAAGACATCTGATCGGGAATGACGCGTTCCAGGAAGTAGATATCGTCGGTATCACCAGGAGCATTACCAAGTATGGGGTGACGGTCCGCAACAGGGAGGATCTGGGGCGTATCGTGAAGGAAGCGTTCTATATTGCAAGATCCGGCCGGCCGGGTCCGGTACTGATCGATCTTCCCAAGGATGTGATGGGAGAGCTTGGGAACCCGGAATACCCGGCAGAGGTCAATATCCGCGGATACCGGCCGAATACACAGGTACACGTCGGACAGCTTAAGAAGGCGATCAAGATGCTTAATAAGGCGAAGCGGCCGCTGTTTCTTGCGGGAGGCGGGGTGAATATCGCCCGCGCGAACGCAGAGTTTACCCAACTGGCGGAGCGGACGAATATTCCGGTTGTTACAACGGTCATGGGGCGGGGAGCGATCGCGACAGACCACCCCTTATATATAGGGAATCTCGGTATGCATGGCGCATATGCCTGCAACATGGCGGTCGGTGAATGCGATCTTCTGTTCTCGATAGGGACAAGGTTCAACGATCGCATTACAGGGAAGCTTCACTCTTTCGCGCCTCATGCCAGGATCGTCCATATTGATATTGATACGGCGGCGATCTCCAAGAATGTACAGGTGGATGTGCCGATAGTGGCAGACGCGAAGGAAGCTATCACCAGGATGTTAGAGTATGTGACGGAGTGTGACACGAAGAAATGGCTTGACGAGGTGAGAGAGTGGCAATGTGAGCATCCGATGCAGATGAAGAAGAAGCCGATCATGACCCCGCAGGATATCATTGATACGATCAACCGGGTCTTCAAGGAGGCATTTATCATCTCGGATGTGGGACAGCATCAGATGTTTACTGCACAGTTTATCGAACTGAATGAGAAGAAGCGTCTTCTGATGTCGGGAGGGCTTGGAACTATGGGATACGGGCTGCCGGGAGCCATAGGTGCGAAGATCGGGAATCCCGATGTGCCGGTCATCTCCATATCCGGCGACGGCGGAATGCAGATGAACAGTCAGGAGCTTGCGACGGCGGTCTTAGAAGAGCTTCCGATCATCTGCTGTATCTTCAATAATAATAATCTCGGAATGGTGCGTCAGTGGCAGAAGCTATTCTACGGCAAGCGTTATTCCATGACCTGCTTACGTTCAGGGGCGGCATGCAGGGGGAAATGCGGAGAAGTAGAATGTCCGACGTACACGCCTGATTTCATTAAGCTGGCAGAGAGCTATGGGGCGCAGGGGATACGGGTGACGAAGACAGAAGAGATCGAACCGGCATTTTGCGAGGCAATGAAGAGTACGAAGATACCTACAGTTATAGAATTCGAGATCGATCCTGAGGACCTGGTCTATCCGATGATCCAACCGGGCGGGACTCTGGAAGATATGATACTGGATTGTTAACGTTTGCTAAGAATGAAAGAAAAGGAGATAGAAGATATATGAACGGGAATGGTATGAAGAAGCGCTGGATCTCCCTGTATGTGGAAAATCAGGTGGGTGTCCTGTCGAAGATCTCCGGGCTTTTCTCCGGGAAGTCTTACAATCTGGACAGCCTTACGGTGGGGACTACAGAGGATCCGACGATTTCCAGGATGACGATTGCTACCGTCAGTGACGACGAGACCTTTGAGCAGATCAAGAAGCAGCTGAACCGCTTGGTCGAGGTCATCAAGGTCATTGATTTCACAGATGTATTCGTGCGTATGAAGGAGATCTTGTATGTGAAGGTGCGCAAGTGTACGCCGGAAGATAAGGTGGAGCTGTTCCAGATCGCGGAGACCTTCAAGGCGAAGGTGATCGATTACGGCAAGGACAGCCTGCTGCTTGAATTCGTGCAGACTGCGACGAAGAACGACGCCGTCATTAAGCTGATGAAGGAAGAGTTCAAGAGCATTGAGGTCGTGAGGGGCGGAAGTGTTGGGATCGAGTCCATAAGTATGATGGAACGGTAGAAAAACAGAGCGCACTCTTGAATTTTGAAACGGGTAGGATTATAATAGGTTCAGACAAGAATTAGAGAGAAGAACGGAGGACTAAAAAGATGGAGAAGAAGAATATTGATTGGTCTAACCTTGGGTTTGGTTACATACAGACAGATAAGAGATACGTTTCCAACTATAAGGACGGAGCGTGGGACGAAGGCGAGATGACCTCCGATGCGAATGTGGTGATCAATGAGTGTGCGTGCGTGCTTCAGTATGCACAGACCTGTTTTGAGGGATTGAAGGCATATACGACGGAGGACGGGCGTATCGTTATGTTCCGGCCGGACCTGAATGCGGAGAGAATGGCGGATACGGCTAAGAGATTGGAGATGGCGGTATTTCCCCCGGAGAGATTCGTCGATGCCGTTCATAAGACGGTTGAGGCCAATGCAGCCTATGTTCCGCCCTACGGCTGTGGTGCGACATTGTATGTACGTCCGTATCTGTTCGGTTCCAATGCTGTAATAGGGGTAAAGCCGGCGGACGAGTACCAGTTCCGCGTATTTACCACACCGGTGGGACCGTATTTTAAGGGCGGTGCGAAGCCGATCACCATCCGCGTGTGTGATTTTGACCGTGCGGCTCCTCACGGAACCGGACATGTGAAGGCCGGCCTTAACTATGCCATGAGCCTTCATGCCATCGTAGATGCGCATAACCAGGGATATGACGAGAATATGTATCTGGACGCGGCTACCAGAAGCAAGGTAGAAGAGACGGGCGGCGCGAACTTTATCTTTGTTACGAAGGATAATAAGATCGTAACGCCGAAGTCTCCTACGATCCTGCCGTCTATCACAAGGCGTTCCCTGATGTATGTGGCGGAGAAGTATCTGGGGCTTGAAGTGGAAGAAAGAGAAGTGCCGTTCGAGGAGGTACAGGAATTCGCAGAATGCGGACTCTGCGGAACGGCGGCGGTCATCTCCCCGGTGGGAAAGGTGGTCGACCACGGGAAGGAGATCTGTTTCCCAAGCGGAATGGATGCTATGGGACCGGTGACGAAGAAGCTGTATGATACGCTGACCGGAATTCAGATGGGGCAGATCGAGGCACCGGAAGGGTGGATTCATGTAGTGTGCTAGAGTGCGGGTATATGGGGAAGGTATTTAATGTCAGTGCTGATTGCAAGCCAAAGCAGCACTATATGGTGAATATTGATGAGAGGCTTGCGCAGATAAAAGATATGGTGGAGTGCGGGCTGTACTTTACAATAAACCGGGCCCGCCAATACGGAAAGACAACGACTTTACATGCGTTAGAAGGCCTTTTGAAAAGCGAATATATGGTGATCAGCCTGGATTTTCAAATGCTGAGCGCGGAGACATTTAAAACAGAGAGAGATTTTATCGAAGGGTTCTCAGCGGAGATTCTGGACAGAACTGCCGATATTACGGATATCCCGGAAGAAATATTGACAGAACTTGAAGGAATAGCGGACGGAAGCCGTCATTATGACAAGCTGTCTGCTTTGTTCCGCTGTCTGAGCAAGTGGTGCCGCCTCTCTCCCAAAAAAGCGGTACTGATCATCGATGAGGTAGACAGCGCATCGAATTATCCGATATTTCTTGATTTTCTAGCACAGCTTAGGGGGTATTATATTGCACGAGATCAGAAGTCTACGTTTCATTCGGTCATTCTTGCAGGTGTGTATGATATCAAAAATCTGAAGAATAAGTTTGTAGATGAACATAGGATGAACAGCCCGTGGAATATTGCCGCTGATTTTGATATTGATATGAGTCTTTCAGAAACAGGGATCGCCGGAATGTTAGAAGATTATGAGCGGGATCATCATACCGGAATGAGGATAGAGGAACTCGCAGGATTGCTGCATGCATATACTGGCGGTTATCCGTTTCTTGTGTCCAGAATTTGTAAGCTGATAGACGAAAAGATTGCAGGGAGCATAGAATTCCCTGACAGAAAAGCAGCATGGACAAAAGGAGGGTTTCTTGCGGCTGTCAGGCTTCTGTTAACAGAGGAAAATACTTTGTTTGAGTCGCTGGATAATAAGCTGATCGATTATCCTGAGCTGAAGCAGTTATTGGAAGAATTGCTGCTAGATGGCAGGAGTGTAGAATATGTACCGGGAGATATGGGAGTACGCGTGGCATCAATGTTTGGTTTTGTGACAATAGAGAATCAGACAGTACGCGTGGCTAACCGGATCTTTGAGACAAGGCTTTATAATGGATTTCTGGCTGAACGGTCCCGTCATAATAAGCTTGCGCAGAATGCCGTGATGGAGAAGAATCAATTTATTGTCAGCGGTCAGTTGGATATGGAGTTAGTAATCCGCAAATTTGTTGAGTATTACAGTGACATTTTTGGAACACATAATGAGAGATTTTTGGAAGATCATGGACGGAGTCTTTTCCTATTATATTTGAAACCGATTATTAATGGAAAAGGTAATTATTATGTCGAGTCCAGAACCCGGACAAACCGGCGGACAGATGTCGTGGTTGATTACTGCGGGCGGCAGTATATTATAGAGTTAAAGATTTGGCGGGGGAATGAATACAATAAAAGCGGAGAAAATCAGCTTGCAGATTATTTGGAATCATACCATGCAAAACAAGGATATCTTATCAGTTTTAATTTTAATGTAAAGAAAGAAATTGGGGTAAAATGGATTCAGGTAGATGATAAAGAGATCCTGGAAGCGGTAGTATGAATTGATCATGCAGTAGAGAGGCATATCGGCAGTTCGAGTTGTCGGTGTGCCTTTTTTTGGATTGCCGGATAGTTGCGATGAAATCTGAAATGGAAGGTTAATGGGTGATTGATATGAACAAAGGCAGAAGATGGATCCTGAGATATTTTTCTACATTCCGTTCCAAACTGACGTGGGCGTTTATTTTTACGGCTATGATTCCGCTCCTGTCAGCTATTATCATTGCGCTGGTTATTATTAATGATTATCTGCGAAATGATTATTTGAAAAATAGATGATAAAGACTTGATGAAACAACCCTAATATAAGGATTTTATCCGTAGTAATATAGGGTACCGTGTGCTATAATAAGGAAATAAACTGGCAGCATGTAGCAAAGCAGATAACAAGAGAGACAAGAGAGGAACGTAAGATGGGAAAAGAGACAATGAAAGCATTAAGAATGTATGCGCCCGGTGATTTCCGGTATGAGGATGTACCGGTACCCGAGATAGACGACGATGAGATCCTTGTGAAGATCGAGGGCTGCGGAATCTGCGCCGGAGATGTGAAGACCCTGCACGGCGGTGTGAGGATATGGGGAACAACGCCGGAAAAGCGTTATATTGAGGCGCCGGTGATCGGCGGACACGAATTCGTGGGACGTGTCGTGAAGTATGGCAAGAATGTGACAGGGGTGAAGGAAGGAGACCGTATGGTTTCCGAACAAATCGTGCCGTGCAAAGAGTGCCGTTTCTGCAAGGCAGGCTATTATTCCATGTGCCAGAGGCATTACATCTATGGTTTTAAACAAGATACGCAGGGCGGATTTGCCGAGTATATGAAGTTCAATAAGCAGGGCATCCATCATCATGTGCCGGATGGGCTGTCCTTAGAGCAGGCAGTGCTGATCGAACCGCTGGCATGTGCCATGCATGCGGTGGAACGGGCGAAGATCCAGCACAATGACGTGGTGGTCATCAGCGGCCTGGGTGCGATCGGACTTGGTATGGTCAGTGTGGCTAGGAAGATGCAGCCCAAACTGATCATCGGACTGGATCTGCGGCAGAAGCGCATGGATATGGCGATGAGATGCGGGGCTGATATGGTTCTGAATCCGCTGGAGGTGAACGTCGCAGATAAGATCCGGGAATTGACGGACGGGTATGGCTGTGACGTATATATTGAAGCTTCCGGCAGTGAGAAGAGTGTCCTCCAGGGCATGGATGCGATACGGTTCTGCGGCAGATATGTGCAGTTCGGGGTGTTCCCGAAGGCGATTACGGTAGACTGGAACGATATCGGCGACGGCAAAGAGATTGAGATCTACGGAGCGCATCTGGCACCATATTGCTATGAACCCGTAATGAAGGGGATGATCGACGGTTCCATCTATACGGACGGGCTGATTTCCCATTCTTTTAAGATGGAAGACTGGGAAGAGGCCTTTGAGGTTGCGGAAAAGGATCAGGATGCGTTTAAGGTGATGCTGGTTCCGTAATGATGCCGCTGATAGATCCGATAACGGGTTGATAGATTTGGCAGAAAAAGGTAAAATCTGAGAGGCTGTGTGGTAAGAATCCGCCAAACAGCCTCTTTTTAAGTGAACAGGATTTTATTGGTTTTCTTTTGCGCTGAGGTAGAACAATCCGTTATATACCAGCAGGAAATTCGAGCTGTCTTTCCTTTCATAAGTGTGTCATCATGCGGGGCTGAGGAACTCTGGCTTGGTACATTTGCGTGTAAGCGGTGATGGAAAAGTAAATAAGTATAACTTCTTTGTACTATATGAAATTAGATTCTATTTGTTTAGTGATGAAGCGCGTTACTTCATTAACGTCTGAATCCATGATAAAATGCCCACATAACACGGTTTCTTATGGCTTAAAGTACAAAGGAGGAGAATGAATGCCACGAAAAGGTGAAAACATTTACAGAAGAAAAGACGGACGCTGGGAAGCGCGCTATATTCATCACTATGAAAACGGAAAGGCGAAATACCGCTATGTTTACGGCGCCACATACAAGGAAGCGAAGCAAAAGAGGATTGAGGTGCAGACAACGCCGCAGTGGGAGATGATTTCCGCAGATAAGAGGCATGCAAAATTTGAGGAACTGACAGAGCATTGGCTTAAGGATATCAAGGTGGCGGTGAAGGAATCGACCTATACCAGATATTATAGTATCGTGCAGAATTATCTGATCCCCAGGTTAGAGAAACAGTCTCTTGCAAAGATAGACCTGGAATTCTTGAAAGGATTGACAGAGGAGCTTCTCTTGGAAGGCAGTACGCAGAGAGAGCCCCTGGCTCCCAAAACGGTATCTGATATTGTATGTGTATTAAAATCAATTCTTCAATATGGGAAGAATAACGGTTACCCATGTCCGGATTTTACCGTCCTGCGTCATCCGCAGAAGTTACTCAAACCAGCCAGGATTTTGACAGAAGATACCAGGATCAAGCTTGAGAAGATCTTATTGAATGCCGAAGATACAACCAGTCTGGGGATTCTGTTCGCCTTATTTACCGGGGTGCGGATCGGGGAATTGTGCGGGCTGCGTTGGGAGGACGTGGATTTCCAGTCATTGACGGTCAGTATCAAGAGGACGGTCGAGCGGATCGCGGACCTGGACCCGAACACCGCTAAGAAGACGAAGGTGGTCTTAAGCGAGCCTAAGACGGAGAATTCTATCCGTATCATTCCGCTTCCGGGATTTCTCGCGGAATATCTGGAAATGCGGAAGCGTGATCCTAAATTCTATCTGCTGACCGGGAAGAGAAAATATACAGAACCGCATCAGTTCTATGTCCGGTATCAGAATTATCTCAAGAAACATGGGATAGAGAATTATACGTTTCACTCTTTGCGGCATACGTTCGCTACACGGTGTGTGGAGATGGAATTTGATACAAAGTCCCTGGCTGAGATCCTGGGGCATTCCCATATCAGCACGACGCTTTCCATATATGTACATCCGTCCCTGCAGCAGAAGAAGATGCAGATGAACAGGCTGGCGCCGTATGAGGCAAATGAGAAGACAGAGAGTATTATCGATGGATAAATCAGTCTGTAAATATAGGGTGGTAAACATTATTATTTTTTGTTATAGTAAGACTGATTTATTCTAAAATTAAGACAGGAGTGTGATATTATGCCAGTATTACGGCCATTCAGGGGTGTGCGCCCGGCAGGAGATAAAGCGTCGGATATCGCGGCACTTCCGTATGATGTATATAATAGAGAGGAAGCGAAGAGGGTTGTAGAGCGGAATCCTCTCTCATTTTTGAAGATAGACCGTGCGGAGACACAGTTCCCTGAGGAGACGGATCTGTATTCGCAGGAGGTCTATGAGTGCGCCCGGCAGACGCTTAAGGAGATGATCTGCGACGGTTCTTTTATAGAGGATGAAGAGCCTTGCTTCTATCTGTATGCGCTGACCTTTAACGGACGGACACAGACCGGGATCGTGGGATGCGCTGCGGTAGATGATTATTTGAGAGGTGCGATTCGGAAGCATGAGAATACCAAGGAGGATAAGGAGAAGGACCGAATCCGTCATGTGGATACGCTGAATGCCCAGACGGGCCCTATTTTTCTGGCGTACCGGCAGCAGGCAAAGCTTAAGGGAATTGTCGATAGAGTCAAATGTTCGGATCCGATCTATGATTTTATATCGGAAGACGGGATCCGTCATCAGGTATGGAAAATCGGAACGGATACAGAAGAAGATCGGGAGAGGCAGAAGAAGATTGCAGATGTATTTTCCAATATGGAATGCGTCTATATCGCGGACGGGCATCACCGTGCGGCGTCGGCGGTGAAGGTAGGGCTTAAGCGCCGCAGGGAGTTTCCGGATTACGACGGGACGGAGGAGTTCAATTATTTCCTGTCGGTGCTGTTTCCGGCGGAAGAATTGAGGATTTTTGATTATAATAGGGTTGTAACCGGAACGACTGAGCAGACATTTGATGAACTGTTAGAAAGAATCCGCGAGAATTTTCAGGTTACGGAAAGTGCATCCGAGATTCATCCAGGGCACAAGGGTGAGATCGTCATGTACGGCAGCGGAAGATGGTACAGACTGACGGTTCATGAGGATTTGTATAAGAACGATCCGGTGGATGATCTGGATGTATCTATTCTGCAGAATTACATATTAGATCCGCTTTTCGATATTAAGGACCCTAAGATAGATCCAAGGGTTCAATTCGTCGGCGGAATCCGCGGAATAGGGGAGTTGGTAAGGCTGACGGACAGGGAATCGAAGGCGGAGGGAGAATCTGCGCTGCGAGTTGCCTTTGCCATGTATCCAACGTCCATGGACGAGCTGCTTGCCGTCGCAGATTCCGGCAGGTTGATGCCGCCTAAATCCACCTGGTTTGAGCCGAAGCTGCGGAGTGGATTATTTATTCATATGATGTAAGGTCAAGGACGACGGGCTGCCCCTGCATGAGAAGGAATTGTCGGTAATCCGTTTACGGGTGGAAAAATCGGACAATTCTGAGAGTTATACCCATCATTGATTTTTTGTTGACATACCAGGTAAGCCATGATAACATAACCTTCGTTGTACAATACATGTAACAATTTTGTAATAATTGTAATAAAAATGAAAATATTGAATATACTTTATTAAAACAATATTCATGTATTGTAACAATAGGAGGGTAGTATTTATGATAAAAAACAAGAAAATCAATTCGGTGGTAGCGGTTGTCTCGGCATGTTCGCTGATGGCGGGATTCACCAGTGAGGCGGCAGGCTCACAGCCGGAGGGAAGAGTGCTGGCAGTTTCGAATGAAAATAACATAGTAGAGTTACAGAGAGATACATTTTACGTGATGCCGGACACGCCTGTGGTATCGGCTAAATCTAAGATCGAAGAAGAGCAGAAGAAGATCATCGAAGAGATCAAGCGAAAAGAACGCGAGGCCAAGGAGAAAGCTGAGAGGGAGGCAGCGGCTTTGCGTAATCGATACCAGGAGCTTATGGCGTCCATTATCTTCTGTGAGGCGGGCAATCAGCCTTACGAAGGACAGGTGGCAGTAGGAGCAGTCATCATGAACCGGGTAAGAAGCGGTTCTTATCCGAACAGTATAGAGGCAGTCATCTATCAGTCCGGGCAGTTTACTCCGGCATCTACGGGATGGCTTGACAGAGTAAGGAATTCCCGCGGTTATACGGCAACGTCCATGCAGGCGGCGGCAGATGCGCTTGCGGGGGCGAATCCAATCGGAAACTGCCTGTATTTTGACCAGGGCGGATATGGGATGAAGATAGGGGCTCATTACTTCCATTAGAAATCAGACAGGTACAGGATATTTTTCGATTTGGGACGTAGTAAATTGCAATTTTACTACGTCCCAAATTGGATTTTGCTATATACCTATTTGATAATAGACTGCTGTATAAGCTCCTAATGTCAATATGGTTTGATGCTCTTTTAATTTGATTTTTTTATCGTCAGCCGTGTATTTTTTCGTTCCTGCGTAGTTCTCATCATCGCTTGCGAGCAGCAGAGTGAGCGTGTCAGCTCCTTCAACGGTGAGTTCATAATCTTCCTGTATCTGGCCGGAGAGGTTGAAGACAGCCAATATCCTTTCTTTATCGGCAATCCTCTCGAAGGTATAGATACACCGCTCTTCCTGGTGGCAGTCGATCCAGGTAAATCCATCCGTATCATAATCCTTCTGATAAAGGGCAGGATGCTTCAGATAGAGCAGATTCAGATCCCTGACGAAACGGTGGAAAGCGTCATGGACTGGATAGGTCAGGATGTCCCAGTCCTGTTCCCGCTTCTCATCCCATTCCCTGAGCTGGCCAAGCTCATTCCCCATGAAATTCAGCTTCTTCCCCGGATGGGCGTACATGTACATATAGAGGGCGCGTGCCTGAGGGAATTTCTCATCATAATCACCGTTCATCTTCTGCATGATGGTGGCTTTGCCGTGCACCACTTCATCATGGGAAAACGGCAGTAAAAATGCGTCATTATAATAATACATCATAGAGAAGGTCAGTTTGTGGTAGTTTGCCGGCCGGTATTCGGGAGCCGTACGGAAATAATCCAGCGTGTCGTTCATCCATCCCATATCCCATTTATAGTCGAAGCCCAGCCCGCCCTCCGAAACCGGTCTGGTAACGCCGGGATAAGAAGTAGAGTCTTCGGCAGAGAGTATAGCGGAGGGATGCCGTTCTTTAAGGCCGCGGTTCATCTCGCGGATGAAGTCGACGGCAGTATTATTGACGCCTCTTGCCGGGTCGCCCTGCCAGTAAATGATCCTGCTGATGGCATCCATGCGGATTCCGTCAATGTGGTATTCTGTCAGCCAGTAATTGGCGGCAGACTGGAGGAAGCTTCGGACTTCCCCGCGGGAATGCATGAAATTACAGCTTCCCCATTCGCTGACGCCCACATCCTGGTGAGGATATTCATAGAGAGCGGTGCCGTCATAATTCGCCAGAGCATAGCCGTCCACAGCAAAATGAACCGGTACAAAATCCAGTATGATCCCGATATCATGTTGATGGCATCTGTCGATGAATTCCATCAGCTCTCTGGCCGTACCATAGCGAGAGGTCGGACTGTAGAAGCCGGTATTCTGATAGCCCCAGGATTCATCACAGGGGTGTTCGCTGAGGGGCATGATCTCTATATAATTGTAACCGTATTCTTTCAGATAGGGGATCAGGATGTCTGCCATCTCCGTGTAAGTATACCAGTCGTCTGCCTGATCGGAAGGCTTCTTGAAGGAGCCGAAATGTAGCTCGTAGATATTCAGCGGCCTGTCCTTGCAGTCCGTTCGTCTGTTCATCCAGGCGGAATCCTGATATGTATAGGAGCTAAGATCACGTATATAAGAAGCTGTATTCGGGCGAAGCTCCATGCCGAAGCCGTAAGGGTCGCAGTGATCGATATAAGAATGATCCTGCTTGTAAATGCGGTACTTGTACATCATCCCGGGAGCGGCATCCGCGGCGTAGCACTCCCAGAAGTTTCCGTCATAGATCTTGTTCATGTTCCATTCCTGCCAGCCGGTGAATTCACCGATCAGGGAGATTCTTGCGGCGCCGGGTGCAAATGTACGGAAAGTGACGCCGGTTTCTTCCGGGTGCGCTCCGAGAAATTGATAAGCGTCGAATATTTTCCCGGTATAAAATCCATAAAAATCCATAATTATTCCTCCTAATATAATATCCCAAATGGACAGTAGTCGTTTTATGTTTTATAATGATTATACTGATAAAAAATAAGGATATCCACCGACAATATGAATGGATGGGCGGATAACCGACATTTTAGAAAATGTGTCGGGAAGTGATACATCAGGATAAAGGAGAGCGGGATATGGATCTGCGCATAGAGAAAACAGAGCGGGGAATCAAGAATGCATTTATTGAATTACGGTCAAGGAAACCATTGGAGAAGATAACGATCAGGGAGCTGTGCGAGCTGGCATGTATTAACAAGTCTACATTTTATTCTCATTACAAGGATATTTATGATCTGTCAGACCACATGGAGGCTGAGGTGGTGCGCTCCATTACCAACAGCATTTCCCATCCGGAATATATTATGGAGAAGCCGGCGGAATTTACACGGGAATTATTCCTGGCATATCTGTCGCAGAATTCATTGACCATGATTCTGTTCTCGGGCAGCCAGCGGAATCATCTGGTTGACAGGATTGAGACGAGCATCAAGGAGATGGTATTTCAGGAATTTCCGGAATACAGGAACGACGAGGTGTGGAATATCATACTGAGTTATTGTATTCAGGGCGGGTATCATACGTTTCAGAGGAACCGGGAAGGAGATATGAATACGCTGATCCGTATGATCGGTGAGATCACGGAGGCGGTGCAGGAGTTATATGGGAGGAAGAAGATGACAAAAATAGAATAAAGGTATTGACGGATAGAACGCTTGTTTGTATAATAAATAAAAAGGAACAAGCGTTCTGTTTTGCGAGGGTGAATTATGAGAATCCAGGAAGCGTTATCCATGTATGATAAGTTGAATATTCTGACGGATGCAGCCAAGTATGACGTGGCATGTACTTCTAGCGGGACGTCGCGTAAGAGTGACGGGACAGGGATCGGAAGCTGCGAACAGTCGGGGATCTGTCACAGCTTCTCTGCCGACGGAAGATGTATCTCGCTTTTGAAGATACTTTTTACGAATGAATGTATATATGATTGTAAGTATTGTGTCAATAGGAGGAGCAATGATGTGGCGAGGGCATCCTTTACCCCGGACGAGGTGTGTACACTGACGATGGAATTCTACCGGAGAAACTATATCGAAGGATTGTTCTTAAGCTCCGGGATCTTAAGGAGCCCGGATTATACGATGGAGCTTCTGTATGCGACGCTCTATCGGCTGCGGCGGGAGTGTAATTTTCAGGGCTATATCCATGTGAAGGCGATTCCGGGGGCAAGTCCGGAGCTGGTGCAGCGTCTGGGATTCCTTGCGGACAGGATGAGCGTGAACCTGGAGCTTGCGACAGCGGAGAGCCTTAGGGCGCTGGCGCCCCACAAGACGCGGAAGAATATCCTGACGCCCATGCGTCTGGTACAGAACCGGATGACAGAGAATAAGCAGGAGCTTACCTTATACCGGAACGCACCGCGGTTTGTGCCGGCCGGTCAGAGTACCCAGATGATCATAGGGGCGACGCCGGAGACAGATTATCAGATCATCCAGGTGGCGGAGTCTCTGTATCAGAAGTTTGAGCTTAAGCGGGTATTCTATTCGGCTTTCGTACATGTCAATAACGATGCCGCGCTTCCGGCAAAGACCGGGGAAGGCCCGCCGCTTCTCAGAGAGCACCGGCTGTATCAGGCAGACTGGCTGTTGAGGTATTATCATTTCAGGGCTGAGGAGCTTCTGACGGAGGAGAATCCGAATTTTAACATCTTGTTTGATCCGAAGTGTAATTGGGCTTTGAAGCATCTTGAGGAATTCCCGGTGGAGGTGAACCGGGCGGATTATAAGATGCTGCTTCGTGTGCCTGGTATCGGATATAAGTCGGCGGTGCGGATCGTGAAGGCGAGAAGGCTTGGTACTCTGGATTTCGCAGATCTTAAGAAGATCGGGGTGGTGCTTAAGAGGGCGCTGTATTTTATCACCTGCGGCGGCAGGATGATGTATCCCACGAAGTTGGACGAGGATTATATCACACGGAACCTGCTTGCCACAGGCGAGAAGCTTCCCAGAGAGGTCAGGGAGATGGGGTATCGGCAATTGTCGTTGTTTGAAGGAGGCTGGAATGAAGACGGTATATGTGTGCAGTGATACGGTTACGGGGATATTTTCGGGAATCTATGATGCCTGGAAGTCGAGGAAGAGAGAAGAAGAATGCGAGATTGCGCTGCGGGGGATGTTAGATCAGCAATTATTCTGTGATTATGTGGAGGTGGAGGAGACGGAACACAAGGCGGACGCAGTGGAGGCGCTGATCCGTAAGCATCTGGGAATGCGCGCCTACCATGACATTTACCATGCGGTACTTTCAGCAGATCCTAAGAAGGGGGATGCTGTGCTGGGAACCATGCTTACGGCAAGAGAGATACCGGACAGTACGAAGATCATGGATCATCTGAGCCATCCCAAGGTGGAGAAGGTCTTTGAACTGTACAGGAATGTGTTTGGAGAAACTCACAGTTATAAGGGGTTCTTACGTTTCAGGGAACTTAAGAATGGTGTGTTGTACGCCGGGATCGAACCGAAGAATCAGATCTTGACGTGCCTTGCTCCTCATTTTGCGGACCGCCTTCCAACAGAGAACTGGATGATCCACGATAAGACGCATAAGATGTTTGCGGTTCATGAGGCGGGAAAGCAGTGGGTGATCCTTTGGGGGGATACCTTCGATGAAGAAGTGTTTGAGCAGGTGTCTGACAGAGAGGAAGAATATACAAGGCTGTGGAAGGGGTTCTGTCAGACGATCGCCATTGAATCCCGCAGGAATCCGCGGTGTCAGCTGCAGCATCTTCCGCTTCGTTATCGGAGTGAGATGGTGGAGTTCGGTTAGTATTTACAGATAGAAGCCGCCTGTGGTATGATGGTAACGGAATTCGATGGGAGTGAACAAGCAACATGGAACAGCCTTACATTCGTATATCCGTGCGCAATCTGGTAGAATTTATCCTGCGGGGCGGAGACATAGACAACAGGACAGCGGGAGCAGATAAGGACGCCATGCTGATGGGCGGGAAGATTCACCGCAAGATCCAGAAGCAGATGAAGGCCGGATATCATGCGGAGGTTCCGTTGAAGTATGAGGCGGCATGTAAGGGTTTTGTGCTGTCTGTGGAGGGGCGCGCCGATGGTGTGATCGAATGCCCGGAAGGGATTGTGATCGATGAGATCAAAGGTATTTTCAGAGATCTGGAGTTCCTGTTGGAGCCGGTACCGGTCCATCTGGCGCAGGCCAAATGCTATGCGTTTATCTATGCGAATGTCCATAAGCTTGAAGAGATCGGTGTACAGATGACATACTGCAATATGGATACGGAGGAGATCAGACGTTTTCAGAGCGTCTATTCCTATGAGGTGCTCAAGGAATGGTTCTTCGGTATTATAGGACAGTATGAGAAGTGGGCCAGATATCAGATTGAGTGGAAGAAGAAGAGGAATGATTCGATCCGAAAGATTGTATTTCCATTTGAATACAGGGAAGGGCAGAAGCTGCTGGCGGAATCTGTGTATCGGACGATCCTGCGCAGGAAGAAGCTGTTTATACAGGCGCCTACCGGAGTTGGGAAGACGATTTCGGCGGTGTTTCCGGCTGTGAAGGCGATTGGGGAGGGGCTTGGGGAGAAGATCTTCTATCTGACGGCGAAGACCATCACGCGGACGGTTGCATGGCAGGCGTTTGACACATTAAGGGAGCAGTGCCTGCGTATGAAAGTGATCGTTCTCACAGCGAAGGAGAAGATCTGTTTCTGTGAAGAGATGGAATGTAATCCGGATGCCTGCCCTTATGCAAAGGGGCATTATGACAGGGTGAATGATGCGGTATATGAGCTGATCACTGCTTCGGATGAGATGAGTCGGGAGATACTTGTAGAACAGGCGAGGAAGTGGAAGGTATGTCCCCATGAGATGAGCCTGGATGTTTCCCTCTGGGTGGATGCAATTATCTGTGACTATAACTATGTGTTTGATCCCAATGCACATCTGCGGCGGTTCTTTGGAGAGGGTAACAAAGGAGAATATCTCTTCCTGATCGATGAGGCGCACAATCTGGTGGAACGTGGGAGGAAGATGTACAGCGCCGAGATCTGCAAAGAAGATTTCTTGAAGCTTAAGAGGATATTAGGACACAGGGATGCGAAGCTTGTAAGGAAGATCAGTGCGTGTAATAAGCAGCTCCTTGCTCTGAAGAGGGAGTGCGGGGATTATCAGGTCTTGAACAGCGTATCCCATATCTATCTGAGATTAGTGTCGCTGATGGCGGAGATGGAACGGTATCTGGAAGAATGCCAGGAGGAGGAGATACGCAGGGAAGTGTTGGACCTGTATTTTTCTGTAAGGATGTTTGTAAGTATTCATGATAAGCTGGATGAGAATTACATGATCTATTCAGAGCTTGAAGATACGGGAAGGTTTAAGCTGCAGCTTTTCTGTGTCAATCCTGCCAGATGCCTGCAGGAGTTTCTGGATAAGGGGAACAGTACGGTGTTCTTTTCTGCGACCCTGCTTCCAATCCATTATTATAAGAAGCTTCTCAGTACGGTCAAAGATGATTATGCGATCTATGCAGAATCTCCGTTTGATGCGAAGAAGCGTAAGCTTCTGATCGGCGCGGACGTCAGTACCAAATATACCAGACGCGGGAAAGAGATGTATGGGCGGTATGCCAGGTATCTTATAGAGACGGCACGTGCGAAGGCTGGGAATTATTTGGCATTTTTTCCATCTTATCGTTTCATGGAGGAAGTCTATGAGGAATTTCTTGAGATGCTGAAGGAGGATGCCGAAGAAGAGATCGAATATGTGATGCAGTCCCAGTATATGTCAGAGGAGGCAAGGGAGATCTTTCTTGAGAATTTTGAAGAGGCGAAGGAGCACAGCCTGATCGGGTTCTGCGTATTGGGCGGGATTTTCTCAGAGGGGATTGATCTGGCAGAGGATAAGCTGATCGGAGCTATGGTTGTAGGTACAGGGCTCCCCCAGGTCTGTACAGAGAGAGAGCTGCTGAAGACATATTTCGATTCGCAGGGGCTGCGGGGCTTTGATTATGCCTATCTCTATCCGGGAATGAACAAGGTGCTGCAGTCAGCCGGGAGGGTGATCCGTACAGATGAGGACAGAGGGGTAGTTCTTCTGCTGGATGAGAGATTTCTTGATGTAAGATATCGGGAGACATTTCCCAGGGAATGGAAGGAATATGAACTCTGCACGGCAAGAAATGTATCTCAGAAAGTGCAGGAATTCTGGAATGGAGGAATATAGATGAGGAAGAGAAGCGGGATTTTTGACGGCAAGACTGTGCTGCCTGTGACGGCGGCGTCTTTTGCCATGGTTTTTCTTATTATGTCCATGCTGCTCACCAGCTTCCAGGCGGTGATCTATGGTGATCCGAATTATCGGTTCTATGAGAAGGAGTATGAGAAGTATAAGGTGACGGAGCCGCTTGCTATGGAGCTTGAGGATGTGATGGAAGTGACAGGCCATATGATGGATTATCTGATCGGAAGAGAGGAAGAGTTGTCTATAGTGACGGATGTGGACGGACAGACTCAGGATTTCTTTAACGAGCAGGATCGGTTTCATATGGCGGATGTGAGGAAGCTGTTCCTTGGAGGTCTTAAGGTTCGGAATCTGTGCGCTGCGGCAGCGCTCTTTTTGATCGCCGGTCTTATCATCGCGAAGACAGACTGGAAGCGTCTGCTTCCCAGGGCGTATCTCTGGGCCCTGGGGATTCTGCTTGTGGTGATCTTATTGCTGGCGGCAGCGTTTTCTATAGATTTTACCAGATGTTTTACGATCTTTCATGAGATCTTTTTCACCAACGACCTGTGGATGTTCAATCCGAGTGAGGATTATATGATTCGTATGCTGCCGGAAGGGTTCTTTTTTGATATGGTGATCCGTATTGGGATGACGTTTGTGGGGATGCTGCTTGCGGTGGGAGGACTCATGTTTGCGGTTATCCGGATGTCCCGGCGCTGCTGATGTTACTGACGTTGGGTATATATTGTTGGAATAGTTGATAGATTTGTGGTACAATGTTACCAGTGAACAGAAGATATCAGGTATGGAGGATGAATTATGAGTGGTGTTAGACGAGTATACGTGGAGAAGAAAGAAGGATTTGGGGTACAGGCTCAGGACTTGAAGCAGGAGATCGGAAGTTATCTCGGGATCAAGGATGTGGCGGACGTAAGGGTGCTGATCCGGTATGATGTGGAGAATATATCCGATGAGACATTTGAGAAAGCGTGTAACGGTGTATTTGCGGAACCTCCGGTGGATATGCTGTATCATGAAGAGTTCCCGGCCGCACAGGGGAGCAGAGTATTCTCTGTAGAATTTCTGCCGGGACAGTTTGATCAGAGGGCAGATTCTGCCGTTCAGTGCGTACAGTTTATCAAGGAAGACGAGCAGCCGGTGATCCAGACGGCGACTACTTATGTGGTCCAGGGAACGGACGGAGAGATCTCTGACGAAGAGTTCGACGTAATCAAAGCGCACTGCATTAATCCGGTGGATTCCAGGGAGACCGGGATGGAGAAGCCAGATACTCTGGCGGCGAGATTCGACGAGCCGGAGGATGTGATCATTTTTGACGGCTTCAAGGACATGGAAGAAGAGAAGCTTAAGGCGCTGTATGAATCTCTGGGACTTGCCATGACTTTTAAGGATTTTCAGCATATTCAGAAGTATTTTGAAGGGGAAGAAAAGAGGGATCCGTCCATGACAGAGATCCGTGTGCTGGATACATACTGGTCTGACCACTGCCGTCATACAACGTTTTCGACAGAGCTTACGAAGGTGTCCTTTGGGGAAGGAGACTATAAGAAGCCGATCGAAGATACCTACAGGCAGTATCTTGAGGATCACAGCGAGATCTTTAAGGGGAGGGAAGATAAGTTTGTATGCCTGATGGATCTGGCGCTTATGGCGATGCGTAAGCTCAAGAGAGAAGGGAAGCTTACAGATCAGGAGGAGTCGGACGAGATCAATGCCTGCAGCATCGTTGTACCGGTTGAGGTAGACGGTATAGAGGAAGAGTGGCTTGTGAATTTCAAGAACGAGACGCATAACCATCCAACTGAGATCGAGCCTTTCGGCGGTGCGGCTACCTGTCTTGGCGGTGCGATCCGTGATCCGCTGTCAGGACGTACATATGTATATCAGGCCATGCGTGTAACAGGGGCGGCAGATCCGACCGTATCAGTCAGGGATACCATGAAGGGGAAGCTTCCGCAGAAGAAGCTGGTCCGCGAGGCGGCCCACGGTTATAGTTCGTACGGTAACCAGATCGGTCTTGCGACGGGGATGGTGAAGGAGATCTATCACCCGAATTATGTGGCGAAGCGTATGGAGATCGGAGCGGTACTGGGAGCGGCTCCGAGACGGGCGGTGATCCGTGAGACGTCGGATCCAGGGGATATCATCATCCTGCTTGGCGGACGTACCGGGAGAGACGGCTGCGGTGGCGCGACCGGCTCCTCCAAGGTGCATACGGAGGAATCTACGAAGACCTGCGGCGCAGAGGTACAGAAGGGCAATCCGCCGACGGAACGCAAGATACAGCGTTTGTTCCGGAGGGAGGAAGTCAGCAGCCTGATCAAGAAATGTAATGATTTCGGCGCAGGCGGAGTTTCGGTTGCGATCGGAGAACTGGCGGACGGCCTTAAGGTGGATCTGGACAAGGTGCCTAAGAAATATGCCGGCCTTGACGGGACGGAGATTGCGATCTCCGAATCTCAGGAGCGTATGGCAGTCGTGGTAGATCCTAAGGATGTAGATACCTTCATGGGATATGCCAGAGAGGAGAACTTAGAGGCGACCTGTGTTGCGGTTGTGACGGAGGAACCAAGGCTTGTGCTTTCCTGGAGAGGCAAGGAGATCGTGAATCTCTCACGTGCTTTCCTGGATACCAACGGGGCGCATCAGGAGACGGAGGTTGCTGTAGATATTCCGGACAGAAAAGACAGTATCCTTGTAAGAGAAGAGATCCCGGATGTGAGAGCGAGATGGATGAGCACATTAAGCGATCTGAATGTATGCTCGCAGAAAGGTCTTGTAGAGATGTTCGACGGCTCCATCGGGGCGGCGTCCGTATTCATGCCTCACGGCGGCAGATATCAGACGACAGAGACACAGACTATGGTTGCGAAGCTTCCGGTGCTTAGAGGCGACTGTGACACGGTGACTATGATGAGCTACGGATTTGATCCTTATCTGTCTGACTGGAGCCCTTATCATGGTGCCGTATATGCGGTGACAGAGTCGGTGGCGAAGATTGCGGCAGCCGGCGGCGACTGCGGTAAGATCCGTTTTACCTTCCAGGAATACTTCCGGCGCATGACGGAAGATCCGCACAGATGGAGCCAGCCCTTTGCGGCTCTCTTAGGCGCTTACAATGCCCAGCTTGGCTTTGGACTGCCGTCGATCGGAGGGAAAGACAGTATGTCCGGGACTTTCGAGGATATTGATGTTCCGCCGACACTGGTGTCATTTGCGGTAGATGTGGCCAGAGAGAAGGAGATCATTACACCGGAGCTTAAGAAGGCGGGAAGTAAGCTGATCTGGCTGCGTACGATGACGGATGAGTACGATATTCCGGTCTATGGGAAGGTGATGGAGCAGTACGGGAAGTTCACACAGGATATCCGTGAGGGCAGGATTTTGTCGGCCTATGCGCTGGACCGGCACGGCATTGCGGCAGCTGTCAGCAAGATGGCTTTCGGTAACCGGATGGGTGTTAAGATTGAGCATAATGTGGACGAGAGGGATCTGTTTGTGCCTGCATTCGGTGATATTATTGCGGAGGTGCCGTCAGAGAAGGTCGGACAGCTTCAGATCACCTATACGGTGATTGGTGAGGTGTTGGATGAACCGGTGCTTTCCTACAGAGATATTTCGATTGCAATGGAAGAGGCAGAGGCAGCATGGAAGGAGCCGCTTGAGAAGGTGTTCCCGACGAATTCCAAAGCCCAGGGGCAGGAGGAGAGGATCGAGAAAGGTCTGTATGAGACGAAGGACATCCATATCTGTGCTCATAAGATCGGACAGCCGACAGTATTTATCCCGGTATTCCCGGGAACCAACTGTGAGTATGACAGCGCCAGGGCATTTGAGAGAGCCGGGGCGAAGACGATCGTCAAGGTATTCAGGAACCTGAATGCAGAGGATATTCTCGATTCAGTGAGCGTGTTCGAGCAGGCCATTGATCAGTCACAGATCATCATGTTTCCGGGCGGATTCAGTGCAGGTGATGAACCGGACGGTTCTGCCAAGTTCTTTGCGACTGCGTTCCAGAATGCGAAGATGAAGGAAGCAGTGGAACGGCTGTTAAGAGAACGGGACGGGCTTGTGCTGGGTATCTGTAACGGATTCCAGACTCTGGTGAAGCTGGGGCTGGTTCCGAACGGTATGATCACTGGTCAGGATGAGGCGTCTCCGACGCTGACTTATAATACGATCGGACGCCATATCTCGAAGATGGTATATACGAAAGTGGTCACCAACAAGTCGCCGTGGCTTCAGAAAGCGAAGCTTGGCGGAGTCTATACGAATCCGGCTTCTCACGGTGAGGGAAGATTTGTTGCGAATGGAGAATGGATCGATAAGCTTTTTGCGAACGGACAGGTTGCGACCCAGTATTGCGATCCGGCAGGGAATATCACGATGGATGAAGAGTGGAATGTGAATGGCTCTTACTGTGCGATCGAGGGTATCACGAGCCCGGACGGAAGGGTATTTGGTAAGATGGCTCATTCCGAGAGACGTGCAAGGTCTGTGGCAGTGAACATATACGGGGAACAGGATCTTCAGATCTTCGAATCAGGTGTTGAATATTTTAAATAAGATATGTGATACTCACGGCAGATTTATCTGACGTTTAGTATATACGGGGCTGCCGGTGAATATTCCCGGCAGCCCCGTATATAGAAATGCATAGCCCTGCGGGCGGACTGCCGTCCGACAAGGTATATGTAATTAAGATGTACCATGATCTGTCATTATCAAGTGTCTACCAGGCTTTATTCAACTGCTGCCTGTAGACGTACTGGCGGATATCACGTTCGGCGCCCTTGGACTGCTCAATGAACTGGCATCCATAACCATAGTGGTTCTCGCGGATGATGGTCTCGCGCAGGATCTTGGCCCGTACTTCCTGATTCTTCTTCATAAAGCAGTATTCGAATTCAAATTCTTCATCCAGATCAAGACGGGTTTTCGTAGTCATATAGAGACCGCCCACACTGATATTCTGGATGACTCCGCTGAACCGGCCATGCTTCAGGGAGATGAAATTCGCCTCCTTGACCATCCTTACGCGCAGCTCCTTCTGGCGCTGTAGAACTTGGATCATCTCTAAGATCTTACAGTCGGCCGTCCACGGCTCTAATACATAGGGATCTTCGTTCTTGCGGATCTCAAGTTCACAGAAGGTCTTGATATAACCTACCTGACTGTCACAGAAATCTACCTGGAGCCGGTCTGTCTTGGTTCCCAGTTCATTATTATCATCAAAATGCAGGGTGATCTTATCGTCTACCGTTTTTACCCGTGCCCTCACTACAACGTCTGAATCCGACCCGTAAATAATACATGTGTTGCAACTCTTTAATATCATAACTGTAAAAATTCCTCCTTATAGAAGTACGGTGTAACTGAATTAATTTTATCACGCGAATGTATGATTTGCAATCACAATTTGGGGAAACGTGGGAAAGTATTTGCCGCTATAGAGAAATTTCAGAAATGAATTGATTTCACAGATGAGATTGTTTATAATAAATGCAAGGCAACGTAGGCAATATTGATGTTGGCTTTATTTTTGCTATAGATTATTGTGGAGATAGAAAGCGTATGTTTGCTGAGGTAGCGTATTAATCAAACACAAGGGGGATAAAAGATGTTTAATAATACAAAGAAGTTTTTGCTTACCAGCGTCAGTTGTCTGGTGGTGTTGTGCATCATCATTTTCGTCTGGCTTGGATCGGTGATGGGGGGGAAGAGTCATGATGCGATCAATGAGGTAGGTACACTCTATATGTCCGAGATGAGCACGCAGCTGCAGCAAAAGTTTGATGCGGTCATCGAACTGCAGGTTTCGCGTGTGGAGGCGTTGATCAGGCGTACACCTCCGGAATCGGTCAGCTATGGTACGGAGATGATAGAGGAACTGGCTTTCAGTGCTGATATCAGAGAGTTTAAGCATCTCGGTCTTTACCGGAAGGACGGCGGATGTGAGACGATCTATGGAGAATCGGTGAGATTCTTAAGTGAGGAAGAATTCCAGGATGTCATTTCAGATGATGAGAAGTTCATCACAAGCGGATATAATGAGAGCGATGAAAAGCTGCTTTTGATGATGGTTGACGCGGCTTATCCGATGAAGGACGGTAAGACCAGTGACGTGATAGTGGCGGGGATACAGATGTCTTATCTGGAGGATGCGCTTGTCCTTGAGGGAGACAGCTCTATGGTCTATTCACATATTATCCGTAAGGACGGAGAATTCGTAGTTCGGTCAGGGGATGCATTTCGCGATAATTACTTTTCGCGTCTCGAAGAGACGATTTCGTTAGAGAATTCAAAGGCGCCGGATCAGTATGTGGATGAATTGAAAACGGCGATAGATAATAAGGAGAATTATTCTGCACTGTTGGAGGATATGAACGGAATCCATCAGCATTTTTATTGTGCTCCGCTTACTGCCACGGACTGGTATCTGGTATCTGTTATGCCTTATGGGATACTGGATGATGCGATCATGACTCTGAACAGCCAGCAGCAGACATTGATATTGGCTGCCTGCGGCGTGATCCTGCTTGCAGTGGGAGTGATCTTTATCCTGTATTACAGGCTTACGCAGCAGCAGTTAAGAGAACTTGAACGGGCAGAGAAGCGTGCGTTCAGGGCGAATCAGGCTAAGAGTGAGTTCTTGTCCAGTATGAGCCACGATATCCGAACGCCGATGAACGGTATCGTGGGGATGACGGCGATCGCAATGGCGAATGTGGATGATTCGCTGCGCGTACAGGACTGTCTGAAGAAGATCTCTCTCTCCAGCCGTCATTTGCTTGGACTGATCAATGATGTTCTGGATATGTCGAAGATCGAGAGCGGGAAGCTGACGCTGAATATGGATATCCTCTCCCTGCGGGAAGTGATGGAGGCTCTTGTCAATATCGTTCAGCCTCAGATCAAGGAGAAGAATCAGCATTTTGACATATTTATCCAGAATATCCTGACAGAGACGGTCTGCTGTGACGGCGTGCGTCTGAACCAGATATTGATCAATCTCCTGTCCAATGCTGTCAAATTTACCCCCGCGGAGGGAAGGATCAATGTCTACCTGACCCAGGAGGATTCACCGGTGGGAGCTACACATGTGAGGTGCCATTTCCGGGTGAAGGATAACGGAATCGGTATGTCCGAAGAGTTCCAGAAGAGGATATTCGATACCTTCTCAAGGGAAGATATGAAGGTACAGAAGATAGAGGGTACCGGGCTTGGTATGTCGATCACGAAGGTGATCGTGGATATGATGGGCGGTACCATCGAAGTGAACAGCAGGCAGGGTGAGGGAAGTGAATTCCATGTGATCCTGGATCTGGAGAAGGCGACGATCGAGGAAGAAGAGATGGTTCTCCCGCCTTGGCGGCTCCTGGTAGTGGATAATAATGAGGATCTGTGTTTCAGTGCGGCGTTTGCCTTAAAAGAGATAGGCGTACAGGCAGATTGGGCGCTGAGCGGCCGGGAGGCGCTGCAGATGATAGAAGAGCACCACAGGAAGCACACGGAGTATGAGATCGTGCTGTTGGATTGGAAGATGCCGGATATGAACGGTCTTGATACGGCCCGGGAGATCAGGAAGATTGTAGGGGATGATCTTCCGATATTGATCATCTCTGCCTATGATTGGAGCGATATTGAGGATGAGGCACGTGCTGCCGGAGCGCAAGGGTTTATCTCCAAACCATTGTTCAAATCTAACCTTTATCTGGGCTTAAGCCGATATATGGAGGGAGGCTTTGTGGAAGAGAAGAGAGAGGAGGAGATACAGAAGTTTGAGGACCTTCGTATTCTGCTGGCGGAAGATAATGAACTGAACTGGGAGATTGCGGAGGATATCCTTACAGATGCCGGTTTTGAAGTGGAGTGGGCGGAGAATGGACAGATATGTGTGGATATGTTCAGTCAGTCCGAGCCTGGCTACTATGACGCGGTCCTTATGGACATCAGGATGCCGGTAATGAACGGCTATGAGGCGGCGAAAGCGCTGAGAGCCCTTGACCGGCCGGATGCGGATCTTCCGATCATTGCTATGACGGCAGACGCCTTCTCAGAGGATATCCAGAGGTGTCTTGAGTGCGGCATGAATGAGCATGTGGCGAAGCCGATCGATATCCAGAAGCTTATGAAGCTTTTGAGAAGGTATTTGGCATAATTGTGATAACAGGTGTTAGAAAGAGGTATAAATGAACAGAAATAAAAATGTTTTCGAGAAAAAGAAGATTTTGATTGTAGATGATTCGGAGATCAATCGTGCCCTGCTGTCAGATATGCTCTCTAATGAATATGAGATCATTGAGGCAGAGAACGGGCTGGAAGCTTCTGCGATCCTGCACGAGCAGGAGCAGGAGATCTCTCTGATGCTTCTGGATATCATGATGCCGGTGATGGATGGCTTTGAGACTCTGGAGGTTATGAATAAGAATGACTGGATCAAGGATATCCCGGTGATCATGATATCGGCGGAGACCGTTCCGGCATATATAGACAGGGCATATGAGCTTGGTGTTCAGGATTACATCAACAGGCCTTTTGATGAACAGACCGTCCGGCGCAGGGTGGTGAATACGATCCTTCTTTTTTCCAAACAGAAGGAACTTACCCATATGGTCACGAACCAGATCATGGAGAAGGAAAATGACAATAAGCTGATGATCGAGATCTTGTCCAATATTGTTGAGTTCCGTAACGGGGAGAGCGGCCTCCATGTACTCCATATCAGAACTTTGACAGAGTTTTTCCTCAAATGGCTGATCGAGCAGGGAGAATACGGGCTTTCCCAGGAGGATATCTATCTGATCTGCAATGCGTCCGCGCTCCATGATATCGGTAAGATCTCCATTCCCACGGAGGTTCTGAACAAGCCGGGACGTTTTACGGATGAAGAATATGAGATCATGAAGGGACACGCGTTAGAGGGCGCCAGATTGCTGCAGGATATTCCGCTGCGGGAGAATGAGCCGCTGATCCAGATGGGATATCAGATCTGCCGCTGGCATCATGAGCGCTACGACGGAAGAGGGTATCCGGACAGACTTAAGGGGGATGAGATCCCAATTGCGGCGCAGGTAGTGGCGCTGGCGGACGTCTATGACGCGCTGACCAGCAAGCGTGTGTATAAGGCTGCGTATTCCCATGAGAAGGCAGTTGAGATGATCCTGAACGGAGAATGCGGAGTGTTCAACCCGGTTCTTATGAATTGCCTCAGAGAGACTTCGGCAGACCTTAAGGAAGAGCTTGCACGGTCAGAAGGGCAGAATTTCCAGGAGGAAGCGCTGGATGCCGTGGAGCAGATGATCGAGAGCGGAGAGGTGGAAGTTTCCGACAGGACGTTCAAGCTTCTGGAACATGAGAGAGTGAAGTATAAGTTCTTCGCGGAGCTGTCCCAGGAGATCCAGTTCGAATACACGGTGACCCCGGAGATGCTGATCCTCTCCGAGTGGGGAGCAAAATATCTGAACATGCCGGAGACATTTTTGAACCCGAAGACGGAAGCCTTCGCTACTTCGGTATTTGCGGAGGGCGACTTCCTGCATCTGCTTGAGAAGCTTGAGAACTCGACTCCGGATGATCCTGTGATTGAGGAGAAATATCTTCTGAATATTAACGGGCACGAGAGATGGAGCAAGGTTATCGCCAGGTCTATGTGGTCGTCCTGGGAGCCGCCGGAATTCTCCGGAGCCATCGGCAAGATTGTGGATATCCATGACGAACTGGAGAAGATGAATCATCTGCAGGTTATGGCGGCCCATGATTCCCTGACGGGTCTTCTGAACCATAAGACGGCGAAGACACAGATTGAAGCGATCCTGTCCAGAGATACCGAGAAGAAGTATGTTCTGATCGTGTTTGACCTGGATCATTTCAAGCAGGCTAATGATACATACGGTCATCTGTTTGGCGATGAAGTGCTTAAGTATGTGGCGGATATTATGAAGCGCAATACCAGAAGCTTTGATATCATCTGCCGGATGGGCGGAGATGAGTTCCTTCTCTTTATGCCGTATAAGGATGAGATAGAGCCTCTGGTGAAGCGAATCTTTCATCTGCTGTGCGACCAGTATAAGGAATTCCCAATCAGCGTGAGCATGGGTGTCGCTGACGCGAAAGAGTGCGGCGGAGATTATGATGCCCTGTTCCATATGGCGGATAAGGCCCTGTATAAGGTGAAACGAGGCGGAAGGAATAACTATTGTTTTTATAAAAACGAATTAACAGGAGGAGATGTACAATGACGGTAAAGGAATGTTATGAGGCGATCGGAGCAGATTATGAGGATGTGATGGGACGTCTCAGGAAGGATGAGAGAGTTCAGAAGTTTGTATTGAAGCTTCTGGATGACAAGAGCTATGAGCTGCTTGAGAATTCGGTTGCGTCGAAGGATATGAGCGAGGCGTTCAGGGCGGCGCATACGTTAAAGGGAGTGTGCCAGAATCTATCTCTGACACCGTTATTCCAGTCTGCATCCGAGCTTGCGGAGAGACTGAGGAATGCACAGGATTACAGCGAGGATATGGAACCGCTCTTAGAGCAGGTGAAGAAGGACTATACACATATGATTGATTGTATCAGACAGTTGGCATAGCATGGAAATGAATTTTAGAGGGCACTCTATTGCAGGATATTCGAAAGAATCTCCTGCATTTTCTATAAATTTTGAATAAAAATGAAGGAAAAGAGAAGTAAAATTGCAAAAAAATCAAAAAACCTTGAAAAAAACCTTGTGTTCTGCACAAAAATCCTTTAAAATATGAGAGAAATAATTTTAGGAGGTAGCAAGCTATGTCATATGTTGATGAAGTCCTGGAAAGAGTAGTGGCGAAGAATCCTGCCGAACCGGAATTCCACCAGGCAGTAAAAGAAGTATTAGAATCGTTAAGGGTAGTAGTTGAGGCCAATGAAGAGAAGTTCAGAAAAGACGCCCTGCTGGAGAGACTGGTAGAGCCTGAGAGACAGTTGAAGTTCCGTGTACCGTGGGTGGATGACAACGGTCAGGTTCAGGTGAATACCGGTTACCGTGTACAGTTTAACAGTGCGATCGGTCCATACAAAGGAGGATTGCGCCTTCATCCGTCTGTGAATCTTGGAATCATCAAGTTCCTTGGTTTTGAACAGATATTCAAGAACTCTCTGACCGGCCTTCCGATCGGCGGAGGAAAGGGCGGATCTGACTTCGATCCGAAGGGCAAATCAGACAGAGAAGTTATGGCGTTCTGCCAGAGCTTCATGACAGAGCTCTGCAAATATATCGGTGCGGATACAGACGTTCCGGCAGGTGATATCGGAACGGGCGCCAGAGAGATCGGCTATATGTTCGGCCAGTATAAGAGGATCCGCGGTGTATACGAAGGTGTACTTACAGGCAAGGGCTTAAGCTACGGTGGTTCCCTTGCAAGAACAGAGGCAACCGGATATGGTCTGTTATATCTGACAGAAGAGCTTCTGAAGATCAATGGCAAGGAGCTTGCAGGCAAGACGGTCGCGATCTCTGGTTCTGGTAATGTTGCGATCTACGCGACACAGAAGGCACAGCAGTTAGGCGCGAAGGTAGTGACGGCAAGTGATTCTACCGGATGGGTCTATGATCCGGAAGGAATCGACGTGGCAGCGCTTAAGGAGATCAAAGAAGTGAACCGTGCAAGGCTTACTGAGTATAAGAAATATCGTCCGAATTCCGAGTATCATGAGGGACGCGGAGTATGGTCCGTGAAAGTAGACGTAGCGCTTCCATGTGCGACGCAGAATGAGCTCCATATTGAAGACGCGAAGATGCTTGTAGAGAATGGCTGTACGATCGTAGCGGAGGGCGCGAACATGCCTACTACGTTGGAGGCAACCGAGTATCTGCAGCAGCACGGCGTTATCTTTGCACCTGGTAAAGCGGCGAATGCCGGCGGTGTTGCGACATCTGCGCTTGAGATGTCACAGAACAGCGAGCGTTTGAGTTGGACTTTCGAGGAAGTGGACGCGAAGCTTAAGGGAATCATGGTCAATATCTGCCATAATATGGTGGATGCAGCAGAGCGTTACGGCGCGAAGGGTAATTACGTTGTCGGGGCTAATATTGCCGGATTTGAGAAGGTTGTAGACGCTATGACGGCACAGGGGATCGTATAGAAAGTTCTGAAACAGATCAATATTAAGACATGTAATAAGCCTGCCTTGAACTTGTACGTCTCATGGCAGGCTATATCATATAGTTTAATTTGCTAAAAATTCTTCGATCTCTTCTAAGCTTTTTCCGGAAGCAACAAGCAGCTCGGCGGCTTTCTGGATCTCGGCTTGTTTCTGTTGTTTTTCAACCATTGCTTCGTAACGAATCTGATCCTTTTTCAGTTGCTTTAGGTTCGCTTTTTCTTGTTTTAATTCAGCAGATAATGATGCGATTCTCTCCTCCGCTGCTTCAATTAATTCAGGATAATTCTTTTCTTCTACCTTTCTTCTTGCCATAATAAACAACCTCCATAATATAATGTAGTTTTAACTTTTGCTTATAATAAAGATATCATTCCTTGGCAAAAGAGTAAAGTGTTTCGAGGCAATTTCTATTAAAAATTACATTATTTTTCTGTCAAAATAAGGCATCAATTGCCGGTTTTTTTACATAATAAATTGTGATAAAAAAAGATTGAAAAAATTGTAAAAAAGTGTTGACAAAATATGTATTCTAATAGTATAATAGCAAAGCAGGTTCGAGATAAGAGCTTCGCAAATATGGGATCTTAGCTCAGCTGGGAGAGCATCTGCCTTACAAGCAGAGGGTCATAGGTTCGAGCCCTATAGGTCCCATTAACAACAATAATTGTTGTTTAATTGAATATGGCGGGATAGCTCAGTTGGCTAGAGCACACGGTTCATACCCGTGGTGTCGCTGGTTCAAATCCAGTTCCCGCTACTTTCAAAAGAGTCTGTTTATACAGACTTTTTCTTTTGCATTTTTTCAGATACGCGGATGTACTATATACAAAAAATATGAAATCCTTTATAATGGAGATCATGTATTCAGTGTACTAGCATAGACAGCAAAAAGTCGGTTAACAATAAGCGTAGATGAGAGCGGAAAGGAGAGAATGTTTTATGAGAATTGGAATGGGATATGACGTTCATCGGCTGGTGGAAGACAGGGATCTGATTATTGGAGGTGTGAAGATACCATATGAGAGAGGGCTTCTGGGACATTCGGATGCGGATGTGCTTCTGCATGCCATTATGGATGCGCTGCTTGGGGCGGCGGCGCTTGGAGATATTGGGAAGCATTTCCCGGATACGGATCCTGCGTATAAAGGCATTTCCAGTATCAAGTTATTGGGGCATGTGGGAGAATTGATTGAAAAAGAGCTCTATGTCATCGGGAATATTGACGCCACGATCATAGCCCAGAGACCGAAGATGGCGCCGCATATTGAGCTGATGCGCGCCAATATAGCAGAGACTCTGCATCTGGAGATCAGTCAGGTGAATATTAAGGCGACGACCGAGGAGGGACTTGGATTCACCGGAACCGGAGAAGGGATCTCGGCACAGGCGGTCGCTTGCCTGCATACGATCGCGAATTACAGCTATGCGGCGGGAACGGAGGAAGGCAGATGCGAGGGGTGCGGCGGATGCCCGCATAGAATAGCCGATGAGAACGAGAAGAGAGGATAAGAAGATTTGGAAGTAAGAAAACTTGAGCAGAAAGAGCATAGGGATACCAGATCCCTGTATGAGGAGGTATTCAGCGAGGACAGTGCGTCTTTTGTGGATTATTATTATAGTGAGAAGACTAAGGATAACCAGGTCTATGCCGTAGAGGAGGACGACGGGATCCGCGCCATGCTCCATCTGAATCCGTACAGGATTTGGGTCAATGGAAGCGTGAAGGAAGTGAATTATATCGTTGCTGTCGCGACGCAGGAAGAATACCGCAAGCGGGGGTATATGGCAGCGCTTTTGAAGAGATCTCTTAAGGATATGTATGAGGCAGGAGAGGCATTCACGTTCCTGATGCCGGCGTCCGAGCGTATCTACCTGCCCTTTGATTTCCGGACGGTCTATGAACAGGACCGGAAATTCTATAGGGAGGAGGACGAGGCGATACCGGGGATCAGCATTACAGATGCAGCCGCGGCAGACTGCAAAGGCTTGGCCGAGGCTGCGAATCAGGAGCTGTCTGGAAGCTGCCAGGTATTTGCAGTTAGGGATGAGGCGTATTATGAGAGGCTGATCCGGGAATATGACAGCGACGGAGGGAAGCTTAAGATATATCGAAGAGATGATAAGATCGTAGACTGCAGAGGATATTACCCGCAGGAGGAAGAGGACGGGACACCGAAGATCATGGTGAGGATCGTGGATGTCAGAAGGATGCTGATGTCCCTGTCCCTTCGTTCCCTTGCGGGGGCCTGCTTTTGTGTGACGGATCCGCTGATCGAAGAGAATAACCGCTGTATCGTGATCACAGGGACGGAATATTCCGGAGTGATGCTGATGGATGGGAAAGAAGAGAACTCGGAAGGGACGATCAGAGTTGCGGCGTTGGCAAGCCTTGTATTTGGCGCGAAGACGGTGGAGGAAGTATGCCTGGAAGAAGGCGTCTTGATGACAGACAGGCTGAGAGAAGAGCTTGGGAAGATTATCCCGCTGTCGAAGATCTGTCTGAATGAGACAGTGTGATGAGAATACGTTTGTACACCACATTTTGCAGTTTGGGACGTAGTAAAATGGTAGTTTACTATGTCCCAAACTCATCTTAAACGTATCTTTAGAATATCTTTAGATTTTCATGACAACTCTCTTAAGATTTTTTGGGTATGATGATTACATCAAGAAACAAAGGAGGAGATGCAGCTATGTCAGTTCAGGTACTTACCCAATATTTCACACAATATGGAGCTATATTCGTATTTGTGATCGTTCTGCTGGAGTATATGAATCTTCCGGGTTTCCCGGCGGGTGTGATCATGCCGCTGGCGGGAATATGGGCGGCAAAGGGCGCGATCAGTTTCCCAATGGTGATACTGCTCTCGGTAGCGGCGGGACTTCTTGGAAGCTGGATCTTGTATTTCCTTGGAAGGCTTGGAGGCGACGCGTTCTTCCGGTTCTATGCCAGGAAGTTCCCTGGGCAGAAGGCGCTGATCGAGAAGAACTTAGAGGCGCTTAGGAGACGGGGGGCTGTGGGAGTATTCTTAGGAAAGCTGGTTCCGATGATACGGACGCTGATCTCGATTCCGGCGGGAATGATCTCCATGGAGTTTGGGAGGTATACTTTAAGTTCCGCCTTAGGGGTACTGGTCTGGAACACGGTATTTATTGGAGCAGGATATATGATGGGGGACACGGTGTGGAGGATATTAGCATGATGCGGCAGATTACATTGACTGTGAGTATAATACGAATCAGTCAGAGAAAGGAAATGGAGCAGTAATGGAGACGAATCAGATCAATCATGTATTAATCGTGGAGGATGACAAAGAGATACGCGAAGGAGTGGAGATCTATCTAAGGAGCCAGGGGTACGAGGTATTCCAGGCGGCGGATGGAGTCGAGGGACTTGCGGTCATTGAGAAGGAGGAGATCCACCTGGCTATCGTAGACGTGATGATGCCTAAGATGGACGGGATACAGATGACCATCAAGCTTAGGGAGAAGCATGATTTTCCTGTGATCTTCCTGTCGGCAAAATCAGAAGAGGTGGATAAGATACTGGGGCTTAACATGGGCGCTGATGATTATGTGACGAAGCCATTTACTCCGATGGAGCTTCTGGCAAGGGTGAATTCTCAGATGAGGAGATACCGCAAGTTCCTGGAGAAATTAGGCGGCAGGGATAAAGGTGAGAATGTTCATACGATCGGCGGATTGGAGATCAATGAGGACTCTGTGGAGGCATTCATCGACGGGGAGCCGGTGAAGCTTACACCTATCGAGTATAAGATTCTGCTGCTTCTGATGAAGAACCCAGGAAGGGTCTTCTCGGCGGAAGAGATCTATGAACGGGTGTGGAACGAGCGGGCTGTGAATACGGATACGATCATGGTACATGTGAGAAATATCCGTGAGAAGATAGAGATCAATCCAAAGGATCCAAAATATTTAAAGGTGGTGTGGGGTGTTGGGTACAAAATTGAAAAACAACCGTAAACTGACAATCGTATTGATTCTCCTGTCGATCGTGATTCCGGTATTCATAATAATGGGCCAGTATTGGAACTGGTATGTGAATGCGGAGGTGATCGAAGAGAATTCCGATCATTCAGCTGTTGTATCGGAGGAGTTCCTGGAGACGTTCCTGGATGCAGGATATATTCTCTACAATATGGAGAACGGAAGGGACCGCGACCCGGAAGTGGTGAAGGAGATCTTGCAGCAGAATAGCGGTAGAATGTCGGCCTATGAGAGGATCTATCCGTTTCTTGATTACCGTGTCAAGGATGAGGATGGGAATGACGTGGCCAAGAGTACGGCGGATTCCGAGCGGACGGTGGGGGAGAATAATCTGTCTTCCTTTGCGCTTGGGATGGTGATCTCCTATGACAAATATGGTGAAATCGATGTTCGGATCAAAGAAGGGGAATACAAGACAGAACAAAGTGTTGCATTCCGGGAAGTGATCAGCAGATATGATGATTCGGACTGGGAAATGGAAATTTACGATGAAGAGACGGAGGAGTGGGAGACGATCCGTCTGGAGCAGCCGAAGAATCGGACCTATATCTACGGAATGACAGAAGAGAATCTTCAGGCTTATATTGATAATAACTGGTATACGGGATATGATGCGGCGGATTCTATGATAAATCTTGTGATCATCCTGGTATTGGTGACGACGGTTCTTGCATGGATACTTCCGGTGCTTCCTGTCTGGCAGTTAGAAGAGAGAGGATTCCTTAAGGTACCGTTTGAGGCGGTGGCGATCGTATGTCTTGCCATGGCAGGGATCCTTGGAGAGAATCTGTGGTGGATTGCAGAACGGGCAGGGGGAACACCGGATATCATTGATTTCCTGATATGGGTGGTTGTATTTGCCGTGACGTTCTGGGCGGCGACATGTCTAAGACAGGTGTATACGATGGGAGCCAGAGCTTATATGAAGGAACGGCTGCTGTGCGTCCGGTATTGGAAGTATGTCCGGCGGGCGTGGCAGTATGCGGCCGGGAAGATGAAGAAGTGGGCCGGTAAATGTTATCATTTTATAGACCGGATTGATTTGAGCGAAAGGAATAATCAGACCATCTTCAAGATCGTAGCGGTGAATTTCATTGTTCTTGCGCTGATCTGTACCATGTGGCTTGGAGGGATTTTTGCATTGGTGGTCTATTCGGGGGTACTGTTCGGGCTGCTCCGGAAGTACTTTACCGATCTGCAGGAAAAATATGCGGTGCTTCTTAAGGCGACCGGTGAGATCGCGAAGGGGAATCTGGACATAGAGATCACAGAGGATCTGGGGATATTCAGCCCGTTCAAGCAGGAGATCCAGAAGATCCAGACGGGATTCAAGAAGGCGGTGGACGAAGAGGTGAAGAGTCAGCGGATGAAGACGGAGCTGATCACGAATGTGTCTCATGACCTGAAGACTCCTCTTACGGCAATCATCACGTATGTGAACCTTCTGAAGGATGAGAAGGACGAGGAGAAGCAGAGGGGCTATATCGAGGTTCTTGAGAGGAAATCGCTGCGGCTTAAGGTGCTGATCGAGGATCTCTTCGAGGTCAGCAAGGCGAGCAGCAAGAACGTGACTCTGAACATTGTGGATGTGGATGTGGTGAATCTGTTCAAACAGGTGAAACTTGAACTGGAGGATAAGATTGCGGGAGCGGACCTGGATTTCCGCTGTACCTATCCCGAGGATAAGATCGTGGCGAGGCTTGACAGCCAGAAGACATACCGGGTGTTCGAGAATCTGCTTGTCAATGTGATCAAGTATGCGATGCCTCATACGCGGGTATATATAGAGATACTGGAAGAAGGCGGGGAGGCTGTGGTCAGGATGAAGAATGTGTCGGCGTCGGAGCTTGATTTTAACCCAGAGGAGCTCACAGAGCGGTTTGTACGCGGAGACGCATCCAGGAATACCGAAGGGTCCGGGCTTGGTCTTGCAATCGTGAAGAGCTTCGTGGAGCTGCAGCGCGGGAAATTCAAGATTGAGACAGAGGCAGATCTATTCAAAACAGAGGTAAGATTTTAGTGTGACTTTCAGGCTGCCAGGAAAGTATACTGGTTCATTAAAATATAACAGGGGTGTAAAAACCCCTGTTGTGTTCTAAGTATGTTCTGCCACAAATGTCTTAAAATTCTGGACCACGGGCGCCTGATACACATTCTTCAAGGTCGCCATATAGAATGTCCTCTCCCAGCCTGGTTTTACGATCTCAATCGTCTTGACGGGCATATAGTCAAGGATCGGCATCCGCGGGACTACTGCGATCCCAAATCCTTCGCTGACAAGACCGGCAACAGCCTGATCTTCTTCCAGGGCATATTCGCTCTGAGGGTATCCGCCGCACATTTCGAATAATCTGTCTATCACGGGTCTTAAGCTGCTCTGCTTAGAGAAAATGACCTGCGAGTAAGACAGAGTTTCATGAAGGCCGATGGAATCCCGGTCTTCTAAAGGATGTCCTTTTGGGACGATCAGCACCAGTTCCTGGCGGGAAATCGGGGTAAACTCAATAAGTGGCTCATTATCCATCATGGAACAGAAGGCGATATCATACTGCCGTTCTTTCAAACCTTTGATAATGTCCGGAGTTAAGCCGGTAGAGGTGTGAAAGTGAAAATGAATGTCCTTATTGGGGTTTGAATCCAGAAAATCCTTTACAAACTTAGGGACGATAGAGCTTAGATTGCGAAGCATGCCGATATCAATGCGTCCTTCTCCCAGTCCGGTCATCTTAAGCTTATTCACGCTGGAATCCAGCATCTCAAGAGACTGTTCTACGTCTGTCAGGAATGCCTGGCCGCATTTGGTCAGAGCTACATTGCGTCCATCCTTTTCGAATAATTTGACTCCCAGTTCTTTTTCAAGAGAGGAGATTGCATGGCTTAGGCTAGGTTGAGTAATGGACAGGATCTCGGCTGCCTTCGTATAATGCTCTAGGTGCGCCAGTGTCACAAAATACCTGAGATGATAAAGATTCATAGGAGCTCTCCTTTCTTCCTTTCTTCATTTGTCTGACCATATATTATCATGAACCTTGAAGAAAATCTATCGATTATTTGTTTTTAATTAGTGAAAATCTATGATATAATAGTTCCAAAGTTAAGGAGATGCGGGAAGATATGAAAGCGTGGCAACATTTCAAGACAATCAATCATCACAGGAGACTGGTCAGGGAGGGATGTTTTAAGGTAGGTCTGTATCGGCAGGGGATCTGTCATGATCTGTCAAAATATATGCCTTCTGAGTTCCTGATTGGATGTAAGTATTACCAGGGAACCAGAAGCCCTAATAATGCGGAGCGGGAGATCAAGGGATATTCTGCCGCCTGGCTGCACCACAAGGGGAGGAACAGGCATCATTACGAATACTGGCTTGATTACAGCGTGGATTCCAAGCAGGGGATCATCGGTATGAAGATGCCGGTGAAGTATGTGGTTGAGATGTTCATGGACCGTATTGCTGCCTGTAAGACTTACCAGGGAAGCAGCTATAATGACGGCAGCCCTCTTGAATATTACGAGAAGGGAGCGGCAAGGCTTGGACCGATGGTGCACCCAGACACGGCGAAGCTTCTGCATCATCTGCTTAAAATGTTGGCAAGAGAAGGTGAGGAGAAGACGTTTACTTATATCCGGCGTAAGATTTTGAAAAAGTTGAAAAAATATGAATATTTTTGTTGACATGTAAGGCGTTCTGTAGTATTATACTCTTCGGACGGTTGATACGTCACTTGCGGAAGTGTCGGAACTGGCAGACGAGCAAGACTAAGGATCTTGTAGCTTTCGAGCTGTGTGGGTTCAAGTCCCATCTTCCGCAGTGGTTAAAAGTGTGGGAAACCTCAATTTTATTGAGGTTTCCCCATTTTTTGTTACTGAAATAATTGGTTACAATCGGTTACACTTTTCAATAAGTCCATCCGAGAGTGCAGTCAGAGGGCTTGTGACGGGTACAGTAGATGTGCAAATTCTCAAACCATTACTGCCGCTATGTTCCAGACTATGCAGGAAGCCATGAAAGACCACCAGCAGGAGCCGCTTTCGATGGATGATGCAGCTGCTATGATTGCCGGACAGGTCGGGCAGCTTGTTCCGATGGACGAGGCAAAGATCGAGGACAGCGATAAGATTATGGGACTTACGATCGATGCAGACGATTATATAACGAAACCGTTTAATCCTTTAGAGGTTGCGGCAAGAGTAAAAACACAGTTAAGGCGTTATCAGAATTATAACAATCCGAATTTGAGCCAGCCTGAAGAAAAAGACGAGTATGACATCAGAGGATTGCTGATAAACAGAACCAGCCATAAGTGCTATGCGGACATCAGGGCAAAGTTGTTGATTCAGAGGAATTATTTGAAGCCGTGTGGAAAGAAAAATATTTCCGCAACAGCAACAATACAGTCATGGCGCATATTGGGCGGATTCGCGAAAAATTAAATGAGCCTCCAAAGAATCCGAAGTTCATTAAAACTGTTTGGGGAGTAGGATATGAAATTGAATAAAAAAGATAAAAATTATCTGCTCTCCACCTTGTTTAGGGGATATGTGATTCAATGTGCGGCCTGCTCCGTGCTTACTTTTGGCAGTACCTTTCTTCTGGGGATTATGGCAGAGGAATTCCTCCGCAGGTATGTTTTGCACTATTACCTGTATTACCGGACAGTGTACCTTTATATAGTGGCTGTAATTATGTGGGGAGTCTGCATTATAGTTCTGACATACCGGCTTTTGAAAAAAGTAGTTGCCTATGTATATGAATTACAGGCTGCAACCGGAAAACTGTTCGATCAGACTGTCAGTTATATTGAACTGTCCCCGGAGCTGGGCGAAATAGCTGCCAACATCAATCAGTTAAAACAGGAGGCAGAAGGCAATGCACGACTTGCAAAAGAAAATGAGCAGCGGAAAAACGACTTGATCATGTATCTGGCGCATGATCTGAAAACACCTCTTTCTTCTGTGATCGGGTATCTGACTTTACTGCGTGACGAATCGCAAATTTCAGAGGAACTCCGGAAAAAGTATCTTTCCATCTCTCTTGATAAGGCGGAACGGTTAGAAGATTTAATCAATGAGTTTTTCGAGATTACACGCTTTAATATATCCAATATTACATTGCAATACACAAAAATCAATCTGACCCGCCTGCTTGAGCAGCTTCTATATGAATTTAAACCTATGCTTAATGAAAAAAATCTGCAATGCAATCTTTGTGCCGCTGATGATATAATGCTTCGGTGTGACGCAGACAAGATCCAGCGTGTTCTTGATAACCTTTTGAGAAATGCCGTTATCTACAGTTTTGAAAATACGGAAATTACGATCAGCGCACAATGTCAGGAAGATACGGTCAGCATTATTTTTTGTAACCACAGCGATACCCTGCCGGAAGAAAAATTAAACAGGATTTTCGAGCAGTTTTATCGGCTTGACGCAGCGAGAAGCACAGGCAGCGGCGGAGCTGGATTAGGCCTGGCGATTGCAAAGCAGATCGTTGAACTTCATAATGGTACGATCGTTGCAGAGAGTCAAGAGGAACAGATCAAGTTTTCAATCACTTTGCCGCTGTCGTAGGAAAATTGTAAGATCAGGTGGGATATGGCGACACGAGAGCGTCTAATCTCTGGGAATATACCTGGATGAAAGAATGGCTCGATACTTACAATACAGACTCCGAGAGGGCGGCAAAAGCTTTAGAAGAACTGGCAAAAGCATTTGATATGCCTTATATGGGAACAGATCGCTGTGATGACGCCACACGCAGCTATCTTCGCAACAATATTGATAAAGCCAAATTGGGCGATCCGTCTGGATTTGTGGAATGTATCCAGGCAAATTACGCAGATTAAGATATTACAACCGGAAAATTTCAGAGAGGTCAACTGTTCTGATGACGAAATATTTGTTTCAAAAAGTGAGAACGAGTCAAAAGTGCCTGCGAGCTTAGCCAAACTATTTGTCATAGAATATGCAGCAACTTTTTTGGTCGGCCGCATGCCATGGAAGGCAGGACGGCGGCAAATCATTCATGGGATTTTTCACGGAACAATTTAATTTCGGCAGCTTTGTGTCCGATAGGCCTTCGGCGTCATTCCTGTGATACGCTTAAACATCCGGGTGAAATACTGGATATCTGGAATCCCGGAGTATATGGCGATTGTCTTTATCGCAAGGTCAGTGTCTGAAAGCAGCGTTTTTGAATATTCGATTCGGTTACGATTTACATATTCTGTAAGCGGAACGCCAACTTCTTTCTTAAAAAGAGTGGAGAGATAGCTTGCATTAACATTTACCTGATTTGCTAATGATTTCAGGCTTAGATCAGCAGTCAGGTCTGTGCTGATGTAAGTGATAGCTTTCTGGATCGGCAGCGAATAATCTTTTAAGTTATATTTTGCCACAAGCCGACAATATCCTTTGACCATTTTAATCAGGAAGAGAAGAAGCTGTTCCGCGCTTGCAAGTCTCTCGATCTGTTGAATATTGCCATTAGAGAAGCTGTCAATATGGATAGGGTGGACGCCGGCATGTTCGGCAGATTTTCGTAAAATAGTATTCAAAGTGATGCATAAGTCCCGGTCATCCCGAAGATGATTAGAAAGCCTCTGGGGAATACGGTAAGAGAAAAAATGGTTGGCGCATTCAACCGCCAGGGCTTCATTGCCGGAACTGACTGCCTTCATTAGGGCGTTTTCTGTTTCGTATCGGTCTTCAATGTGACGGATATTCATATAGGGTTCATCCGGAACCCGAAGATAGTTTTGGTAAATCCAAGACCAGTCAGGAAATTCTTTTTCATCTTTATGACGGATCGTATAGTTTCCTTTGCCGAAGATACGATTGGCGCATAAAGAAGTGAAATCATCTAACATTCCCAGATAAGGAATATATTTTACATTCGAATAGTGGCTGCGTATCGGTTCCCACAGTTCTTTTGGAATATGCAGGGAATCAAAGAGTTCGTCATAAAAAGAAGCGCCGGTCCGTTCATAGATCACCGGTCCGATACAATAAATATGATCCGAATCGGGATTCCGCATGAAGATATAATGAAACTGAAAGATATCCGTACAGTAAAGAATGGTATGGGAAGGTAATTCCATGAACCGCCGGTTTAGCAGCGGGTTTAGACGGGAATTACTGATTCCCAGAATCTTTGTGCGAAACCCAAAATCTAACCATTCATAGTTACTGCAGGGAGCCGCAAACTCATGGTGCGGGATTTTTGATATGGCAAACATTTCTTTTACAAAATCTTTGATAATCTGTTCCATAAAAGGAATCTCCTTTTTCATGAATTGTACTATTTTTATAAATTATTGCATAAATTTCAGGTTACTTCAATGATATATAAAAATAATCCAAAAACTACTGGAAATTGTCTCTGTTTAGAAAACTTTGTATTGTATAAAATATACAAAAAAATAGAATCCACAAAAGATACTTTGTACATTGCGCTGGTGATTTCAAAAAAGCTCTGTACAGAACTGTGTGGAAACGGAAGGAGGAGATGTATGAGAACAATCATCAATCTGAACACAGGCTGGAAGTTTATCAATCATGATGTAGGGCTGGTAGACTGCGATCCTGTAGACTGGCAGGATGTAACGCTTCCCCATACCTGGAATGCCATAGACGGGATGGATGGGAACGGAAGTTATGACAGAGGCAGTTACTGGTATGCCAGGACATTTGAAACTCCAAAGGAACAGGCTGCGGGCGGAAAAACATATGTGGAGGTTCTGACGGCGGGGCAGCAGGCAACGGTTTATGTGAATGGGGCGGAAGTAACCTATCATGAAGGCGGGTATTCGGTTTTCCGGGCGGATATTACTGACTTTTTGAAAGAAGATGAGGAAAATCTGCTGGTCATCAACTGCTCCAACGAATACAAAGACAGTGTATATCCACAGTCTGCGGATTTTACCGTACTCTATTCGATTCAGGATAAAGACGGCAGGGAAGCGGCATATGGATGCCGGCCGGCCGACGATACGGCTGTGACCTTATATGTGCCGGATGCAGAACTCTGGGAAATTGACGAGCCGTATCTTTATACCGTGACTGCGATCCTTCAGCGCCGCAACGAGGCTTATGATGAGATATCCGTAAAAGCAGGAGTACGTTCGTTTTCCTGCTCCCCGGAGAAAGGGTTTATCCTCAATGGCAAAGAGACGCCGCTTCGCGGGGTAAGCCGTCATCAGGATAAGCTATACAAAGGAAATGCCCTGACCAGGGAAGAACATTACCAGGATGCGAAGATCATCAAAGAAATCGGGGCAAATACGATCCGTCTGGCACATTACCAGCATTCTCAGGATTTTTATGATGCCTGTGACGAGATGGGATTTATCGTATGGGCGGAGATTCCATTTATCTCTGTGTTCAATAAAGCTCCTGCGGCTCACCAGAATTGTATCAGCCAGCTAAAAGAGCTCATCATACAGAATTATAACCATCCGTCCATCTGTTTCTGGGGCATATCCAATGAGATACTCATCGGCGGCATTTCAGAAAAACTGGTTGAAAACCATAAGGAATTAAATGCATTGGCAAAGGAACTGGATCCCACCCGTCTGACGACCATTGCCCATGTATCCATGACGCCTCTTGAGAGTCCCATGCACCATATTACGGATGTACTCAGCTATAATCATTATTTTGGATGGTATGGCGGAAAGATGGAAGACAATGGACCGTGGCTGGACCGTTTCCATGCGCTGCATCCGGATCTGTGCCTGGGGGTAAGCGAATATGGATGTGAAGGAATCATTACCTATCACGGAGCAGAACCGGCATGCAAGGATTATTCGGAAGAATATCAGGCCAGGTATCATGAGCATCTGGCGCAGGTATTTGACGAACGTCCATGGATCTGGGGGACGCATGTATGGAACATGTTTGATTTTGGCTGTGCCGCCCGCAACGAAGGAGGAGTTGCCGGACGAAATAACAAAGGGCTTGTGACGATAGACCGGAAGACAAGAAAAGACAGTTTTTACGTCTATCAGGCATATTGGAGTAAAAAGCCGATGGTGCATCTCTGTGGGAAACGTTATGCTATGCGCTCCGGGGAGATGACAGAGATTCGGGTATATTCCAATCAGCCGTCGGTTTCGCTGTACCTGAACGGAGAACTGGTGGAAGAAAAAAGCGCGAAAAAGGTCTTTGTATTTACGGTAAAGCTGGCAGAAGGGCAAAACCGGCTTCTGGCTGTGGCGGGGGAAGTCAAAGACAGCATGACGCTGGAAAAAGTGGAGAAGGAACCGGATATCTATGTATTGCCGGAAGTGAACGAGCGCCGGGAGGGAGTTGCCAACTGGTTTGAAACTACGGGCGAGATGGACCTGAAAGCGCCGATGGAATTTCCGGAAGGAAAGTGGAATGTAAAGTAAGCGACTACGGATAATGAGTATCAGCATGAGGCAAAGGAAGGGCAGAAAACCTTTTTCGATCTGGATGCCGACGGAGTAGACTTTGTATTCAAGCTGAATTTTCAGGGAACGCTACTTCCGACACAGGCATTTGCAAAAGATATGGTAGAGAAAGAGAGCGGATGTATCCTAAATATCTCTTCCATGAACGCTTATACGCCATTGACAAAGATTCCGGCATATTCCGGGGCAAAGGCGGCAATCTCCAATTTTACCCAGTGGCTGGCTACGCATTTTGCGGGGAGCAAAATCCGCTGTAATGCTATTGCGCCGGGATTCTTAGTTTCCAAACAGAACAGGGCGCTGCTGTTCCAGGAGGATGGAACGCCGACAGCCCGCACGCAGAAGATCTTAGGCGGAACGCCGACGGGGCGGTTTGTGGAAAGTGAGGAGCTTTTGGGAGGCGTATTCTTTCTCTGTGATGAAAATGCAGCCAGTGCGATCACGGGGGTTGTCCTTCCGATTGACGCCGGTTTTTCAGCATACTGCGGAGTATAGGGAATCTGCCAAATTAAGAATCGCAGAAAGTAGACGTGAGGAAGGGAGATAGTGAATATGAGAGAAATAGATCAGAGGATTTCCGAGATTGGCATTGTGCCGGTTATTCGATTGGATCACCCACAGAGGGATGCAGTACCTCTTGCCGATGCGCTCTGCCGGGGAGGGGTTCCGGTTGCAGAAGTTACGTTCCGTGCAGACGGAGCCGCACAGGCTATCCGGATGATGAAGGAGAGCTGCCATGAGATGCTTGTTGGTGCGGGAACCGTTACTAAAGAGGAACAGATTGACGAGGCGATTGACGCCGGAGCAGAGTTTATCGTGACACCGGGATTTGACGGGGAATTGGTGGCATATGCGCAGGAAAGAAATATTCCGATCTATCCGGGATGTACCACGCCGTCGGACTATCATGCCGCCCTGAAGTTTGGACTGGAACTCATTAAGTTCTTTCCGGCAGAACAATCGGGCGGCCTGAAAAAGATTCAGGCGATGAGCGCGCCGTTTCCTGGCTTTAAGGTGATGCCTACGGGGGGAATCTCCTTAAAAAATCTGGCAGAATATATCAAATCACCGGTGATCGCGGCCTGCGGAGGTTCTTACATGGTTACGGCGGATCTGATCGAAAATCAGAGATGGGACGAGATCACGCAGTTGTGCAGGCAGTCACGCAGTATCATTGAAGAGGCAAGGGGAGTAAGGAGGCAATAGACAGGATGAAGTTGAATTTACGTCCGGCAGAAGAATGCAAATATGATGCAGTGTCATTAGGGGAGGTTATGCTTCGTTTAGATCCGGGGGAAGGACGTATCCGGACAGCAAGGAATTTCCGCGCATGGGAAGGGGCGGAGAATATAATGTAATCCGCGGCCTGCGAAGATGTTTCGGAATGAGGACGGCGGTAATCACGGTGTTTGCAAAGAATGAGATAGGTATGGTGATGGAAGATTTTATTCTGCAGGGAGGAGTAGATGCTTCTCTGATCAAATGGCTGGAAACAGATGGAATCGGACGTATCTGCAGAAATGGAATTAATTTTATGGAAAGAGGGGGATACAACGATGGCCAATAAAGAAGAGGTAGAAGCGCTGATGAATGGCAGGGGGACAGTCACCCTTGCTGCCTGGCGGCGAGAGTGACTGTCCTTTATAATTTACTTATAAACCAATTTTGTATTCTTAACAAGAAAGACTGCTAAAATAAGCGTTAATGTTTCCGCAACGAGCGGCGCTGTCCAGATTGCCGTACTTCCCGATATTATCGGAATACTAAATATTGCAATCCCTTTTATTACAATGCCTCTGCATATCGCAATGATATCAGATTGCTTTGTTCTTTTGGTTGAGTATAGGAAAGAAGTAAAAATAAGATTTAAGGACATAGGAATAAACGACAGAGCAAAAACGGGAAGGGCTTTTGCGGCAATCGTTATAAGTCCCCTGTCCTGATTAAAAATCCGTATTGCCTCCTTATCAAAAAATGTTAAAATTGCAAAAATAAGAACAGATAATGAAAAATTTATAACATTTCCGCATCGAAAATAAAAATGTATTTCGGCGGTATCCTGTTTTCCATAGCTGTTTCCCCAAAGGGGCTGTAATCCCTGCGCTACGCCGGAGAGGATTGCATTTGCCAGAGAATAGATAAAACTTAGCACACTGTAGGTGGACACGCCGATTCCACCGATTAGAGCGGCAAGGACTAAATTATAGCATAACGCAGTAACCGGGGTGGTAAGCTGTGTGACTGCTTCTGGGGCGCCGCGCTTGCAGATTTTTCTAATCAGCGCAGGTTGTATTGTAAAACGCCGAATCCTAAGATTACCATGTTTTCGGATGAAATGGGAAAGCAGTACCAAAAGTGAAAAAACCTGTCCAAGTCCGGAAGCAACAGCAGCCCCAACCACGCCCATCTGAAGCGGAAAAATAAAAAGCCAGTCAAGAAAGATGTTTGATACTGCTCCTGCACACATACCAACAAAAGACAAAGTAGGTGAACCATCATTCCGGACAAAAACAGAAAGGCAGCTGCTCATCAGCATGGGTAGTGAGAAAGCGGAATAATAAAAAAGATAGTCCGCTGACATCCTGCGCATTTCATCCCCCAAATCACGGGCCCCGCTTAAATCCACAATCTGCTGTGAAAAAACAGTTCCTATGATTGTCAGGGCGGCTGCCGTCAGGATCGTCAGTGTCAGGGCAGACATGAAAGCTTGATTTGCCCCATCCTTGTCGTCTCGTCCCATTCTGATGGCAATAATAGTGGCGCCTCCCATGGGGAACATTGCGACAATGGCTACAGCGAATGTAATGAATGGAACGCCGATATTGACAGCGCCTAAAGCGGCTGAACCGACTCCCTGCCCTACGAAAATACCATCCACGACATTATACAGATAAGTGACAAACAGGCTTCCTACAGCCGGAAAGATATAGCTGCATAATTGCTTTACTTTGGAATTCATAACATAAAACCTCCTTTAAATTAAAAAAGTGGGGTAAAATCCATTGGATCTTATCCCACTTCAACAATCATATTGATTGCAAGTCCTCTGACAAGCACATAAATATATAACATTTTTTCCTAAAAAAGTCAATCCCTATTTGTGGTTAACTGTAAGATGTATTCGTTACAATGGAAATAAATTTTTTTAAAAGAGGGTTTTGAGAACCTTTCTTAAAGAAGATACCATAGGATAAAGGCTCGCTGTCTTTTAAGGGAATTCCGCGTATATCCGTGTTTATAAAATTCATCAGCGGAAGAACAGAGCAGCCATAACCTGCCCTTACAAGCGTAAGGAGTACCTGCAGGTTTTCACACATATAAGTGGACTCTGGCAGGATGTGCTGTGAAATCTGATTTTGCATTTCCGCAACCCTGGCGGGGATTGCATAGGAATTGCAGACGACAATATTCTCCAGATACAGTTCTTCCTTTGCAAGCTCCGGGCGTTCGGCATAGGGGTGTGAGGCTGGAACAATACAGCACAGTGGTATCTGGAACAGTTCTTTGTAAACCGTGTCATTTTTTATTGGAATATCATCCTGAAAACCAAACAGCAGATCCAGTTCATCTTGATAGAAGAGATTTAAAATAGATCTGTGAGGGATTACTTTTAAAAATGGATAAAGTTCGGGAATCTGCTGTTTGCAGGATTTGAGTACCTTGCAGAGCAGGTCAAGGTTAGCCTCATTCTGGCATCCAATGGTTAAGACTTGTATATTGGTACTTTGATGGCGCTGTATTTTCTGTTCAGCAACTTTTAACCTGCCCATAACATTTTTCGCGTCTTCTAAAAAACTGATTCCGGCGGGGGTAAGGGTAACTGTCCGGGTAGTACGGTGCAGAAGTTTTGTTCCCAATTCATCTTCCAGCGAATGAATCTGCCGGGAGACCGCTGATTGTGTAATCTTTAAAATCTCAGCAGCTCTTGCAAAGTTCAGGTTTTCGGCAACCTGGATAAAGCTCTTTAACTGGTCTGTATTCATGGGTTTCACCTCGATTATTGCGTTTTCGTCATTGATAATACCATATTTTCACTTCACTTTCAAGAGCTGGTGTGCTTTAATATAGCATATAGTCTGCCAGTGGTGGCTGGCATATTTTTTTAGACAAGGGCTAGCACTCGAAGAACATGAGCGCTAACAGTAAACAGAAAGGCAGGTAACAGGAATGAAATTAAGACCATTAGGTGACAGTGCGGGTGTAAATAAGCTGGCGGATACTGTAAAGATTACGCTTAGACCGAGAGGAAGAAATGTGGTGCTTTATAAGTCCTACGGCGTTCCGCTGATTACGAATGACGGCGTGACGATTGCAAAGGAGATTGAACTGGAGGATCGTTACGAGAACACTACAGAGGCGGCAGCGGCAGATATCAAGGAGAAAAAGACGCCTTTCTCCGCATCAGTTTAAGAAAGAGACGTGGACTATGGATGGAAAACAGTGTGCCGGTTCTGTTTTGGGGCTGGCCAATCAGATAAAAAGGGTTTTTGATACAACAACAGGACGCTGCGGCACACAGATAAGAATCTTGAACTTTGTCCTGGTGTCATATCCGGACAGGGAGATATATCAGAAAGATATAGAAGAGGAATTAAACATACGGAGCGCATCTGTTTCTATGCTTTTAAAGAAAATGGAGGCACAAGATTTTATTCGGAGGGAAAAGGTCTCCAGTGATGACCGCCTGAAGAAAGTACTGCCAACTAGCCACACAGTGGAAATGAAGGAGCAGGTTGAGCGGCATATCGCCCTGCTGGAAAAGCGGCTGACGGCAGGTATCGGGGCAGAGGAGCTAGAGATTTTTTCAGATGTGTTAAAGAAAATGCAGGAGAATATGGAACTAACCGAAAAGGGAGCCGGGTATGGATAAGATGCCGGATACCCGCTCAGCAGATTTATAAAACCAGGAGGTAGAAAATGGAAGCAACAATAACGAAAACCAACCCTCTCGGCACAGAAAGGGTTGGAAAACTGATGATGCGTTATGCAGTGCCAAGTATTATTTCCATTGTGGTGAATTCACTGTATAACATGGTAGACCAGGTCTTTATCGGCCAGGGTGTAGGATATCTTGGAAATGCGGCAACGAATGTAATTATGCCGATCTCAACGATTATGCTGGCTCTCGGCTTTATGTTTGGGGACGGGGCGGCAGCTTTTATGAGCCTGCACCTTGGGAAAAAGGAACCGGAAAAGGCTGCGAAAGGCATAGGGAATATGGTAGCGATAGTCATTGGAACTGGAATTGTCCTGATGATCTTGTTTGAATCGATTTTGACACCGCTTTGCCGGCTGTTTGGGGCTACAGATAATGTACTTCCTTATGCGTTGGACTATGGACGGATCATTGTACTTGGATTTCCCTTTTCAATCATCTGTTCTGCTTTCGGAAGCCCGATCCGTGCTGACGGCAGACCAAAGATAAGCATGGTTGGTCTTCTGATCGGATGTGCTACAAACATGATTCTTGATCCGATTTTTATTTTTGTATGCGGGTGGGGCGTAAAAGGAGCCGCATGGGCGACGATACTGGGGCAGGTATTGAACGCGCTTTACTTTATTATCTGTTTGTTTCAATTTAAGACAATTAAAATAAAAAAAGAATATTTTATCCCGGATGTAAAGGTTGTGGGGAACATCGCTTCTCTTGGGACATCCAGCCTTATTTCACAGGTTGCTTCGGTGTTCGTTATTGCAATTATGAATAATATGCTGGTAAAGTACGGGGCGGTTTCTAAATATGGAGCTGATATTCCATTGGCAGCTTTGGGTGTCACGATGAAGGTCAGCCAGTTGATTACCGGAGTTACATTAGGGATTGCAAGCGGCGTGCAGCCAATTCTTGGATACAATTACGGAAGCAGACAGCATGACCGTGTTAAAAGTACATTGAAATGGTCTCTTATTTTGGGGACCGCAATCATGTTTGTGGCATTGTTTATCTTCCAGGTTTTCCCGGAGCAGATCATCGGTATTTTTGGTCAGGAATCAGACCTTTATGTAGAATTCGCGGTAAAATGTTTCCGCATTTATCTGCTTGCCTGTTTTCTGATCCCGTCGGGCGCAGTTGTAGGTATTTTTTTCCAGGCAATCGGAAAGCCAGTTCCGGCCGCGGCGCTTACCCTTTCAAGGCAGATTATCCTGTTGATCCCGGCTATGCTGGTTTTAGGCTATACAATGGGAGTGGAAGGAATTTTATGGGCAGGGCCGTTTTCTGACGCATTGTCTGGAATTATTGCGTTGATTACAGTGAAAGTATTCTGGAAACGTATTTTTGAGGATAAGGGACAAAAAGAAACAGCAGGGAGGTAATGGATTATGGCAGTTCAGGTTATTACAATCGGACGGCAGTGCGGAAGCGGCGGACATACCATAGGGGAGCAGGCTGCTAAAATACTTGGCGTTCCCTTTTATGACAGAGAACTGATAGAGATGACGGCGAAGGAAAGCGGTTTTGGAAAAGAGTTCGTGGAGGAACAGGGGGAACACCGTAACAGCAGTATGCTGTATAATCTGGTGAAAAATTTATCGTATTCCCGTACCATGCCCTCCGGAAATTCGGAATACCTGCAGGATGAAATTTTCTTTGCCCAGAGAAAGATCATCACGGAACTTGCAGAAAAAGAACCCTGTGTGATCGTGGGACGCTGCGCGGATTCTATTCTGAAAGAAACAGGAAACAGTCTGAATATCTATATTCATGCGGAAAAAGCATTTAAGGCAAAGCATCTCATGGAAAGAAACCATGTGTCTTATGACGAGGCGGTCAGGGAAATGGAACGGTTGGATAAGCGCAGGGCTTCCCACTATAAATATTATGCGGATCAGGTATGGGGCCTTGCGGAGAATTACCATTTGTGCCTGGACAGCAGCCTGATTGGGGTTGAAAAATGTGTTTCTGTCATCTGCGATATTTATCGGTCCATAAATGCAGGGCAATAGTGAAAAAAAGAAGTTGGCAGTGGTCGCGATCCGGCTACTGGCGTGATGGTGTCAGGAGCAGTTGAGACGGGACTGCCAGGAGGGATTTTATGTTTAAGACATTGGTGAAATACATTGGAGAATTTAAACGGGATGCCATTCTCACTCCTGTTCTTGTGGTTATGGAAGTGATCATGGAGGTGATCATCCCCATTATCATGGCGGCCATTATTGACTATGGACTGGAAAGCCGGAGCCTTGGGAAAGTTGTGCTGATCGGGCTTGGCATGATCGTGGCGGCATTGCTGGCGTTGTGGTTTGGGGTGGAATCAGGCAGGACGGCTTCCAGTGCCAGTTCCGGGTTTGCCATGAATCTGAGGAAGGCAATGTACGAGAAGATACAGGCCTTTTCTTTCTCCAATATCGATAAATTTTCTACAGCAGGACTTGTGACCAGAATGACGACAGACGTGATGAACGTACAGCAGGCGTTCCAGATGTCCATCCGCATCTGCGTGAGGGCGCCGATCATGCTGGTCAGCGCGATGGTGATGACATTTATGATACACCCCCGTTTTGCCCGTATTTTTTTGGTGGTGATCGTCTGTCTGGCAGCCGTGCTTGCCCTGATCTCATCGAAGGCAAATCCGACTTTAAGGAAAGTTTTTCATCAATACGATGAATTGAATGCAAAGGTGCAGGAAAATGTAAACGGAATACGGGTGGTAAAATCTTTTGTACGTGAGGATCATGAGATTGGACGGTTTGAAACGGAAAGTGAAAAAATCCGCAGCCTGTTTGTAAGCGCGGAAAAGCTGCTTGCGCTGAATTCCCCTGTCATGCAGTTTTCCATGTATTCATGTATTTTACTGATTTCATGGATGGGCGCGAAAATGATTATTGCGGGAAGCCTGACAGAAGGGCAGCTTATGAGTATGTTTACATACGTGATCAATATTCTGATCAGTCTGATGATGGTATCCATGACGTTTGTGATGCTCATCATGTCGAGGGCATCGGGGGAAAGGATTTCTGAGGTGCTGACGGAGGAGCCGGATTTATTTAACGTTCCCCATGCAATCAGGGAGGTCGCGGATGGTTCTATTGATTTTGAACAGGTAGGTTTTGCGTATCCGTCCAATCCTGGCAAGGAAGTGATCAGTGATCTAAACCTTCATATCAGACCAGGAGAGACCATTGGCGTTCTTGGAGGAACCGGGAGCGCAAAGTCCTCTTTTGCCGCATTGATACCAAGGCTTTATGATGTCACAAGGGGCGAGGTACGGGTTGGGGGCGTTCCGGTCAAGGATTATGACATGGCCAGTCTGCGGGACAGTGTGGCTGTGGTTCTTCAGAAAAATGTCCTCTTTTCCGGGACGATCAAAGAGAACCTGCGGTGGGGAAAAGAAGACGCAACGGATGATGAGATTATAAATGCGTGCCGTCTTGCCCAGGCGGATGAATTTATCCGGGATTTCCCGGCAGGGTATGACACCCACATTGAGCGGGGTGGGGCAAATGTATCGGGCGGGCAGAAGCAAAGGCTCTGTATTGCCAGAGCGCTTTTAAAGAAACCGAAAATCCTGATCCTCGATGATTCCACAAGTGCAGTTGACACAAAGACGGATGCACTGATCCGCAGGGCATTCAGGGAGAAGATACCGGATACCACAAAGATTATCATAGCCCAGAGAATCTCGTCGATCCAGGATGCGGACAGGATTCTGGTATTTGACAACGGCAGGATGAAATCAGCCGGCACCCATGAAGAACTGTTGGAAAACAGCCCGATTTACAGAGAAATTTATGAGTCACAGACGAAGGAGGGCGGCGATGATGATCGTAGGGAATAAAAAGAATATGGGGGCGACGTTAAAGCGGCTGATTGCTTATATCCTGAAAGAATATAAATGGCAGTGCCTGTTGGTGGCGTTATGTATTCTGATCAGCACCGCCGCGAATATTGGCGGCACTCTGTTCATGCGGAACCTGATTGATGACTACATCCTGCCATTTGTGAATCAGACACAGCCCGATCTGTCCCCTCTTTTCAAAGCATTGCTTGTGATGGCGGCAGTTTATTATATCGGAGTGTTCTGCACGTGGGCTTATAACTACATTATGATTTATGTGTCGCAGGGAATGTAAAAAAAAGTAAGGGATGACCTGTTCCGTCACATGGAACATCTGCCCATCCGCTATTTTGACACAAAATCCCATGGGGACATCATGAGCATTTACACCAATGACACGGATACCCTGCGGCAGGTGATCAGCCAGAGTATGCCGCAGATGCTGTCCGCGGTGATCACGATTGTGGGTGTTTTTGTATCTATGCTGGTTTTAAGCCGTCCATTGACACTGATTACGGTTGTGATGGTAGTCTGCATGGTATTCGCAACGAGGACAATATCCTCAAAGAGCGGGCACTATTTTGTGAAGCAGCAGACGGACGTGGGAAGTCTGAACGGATACATAGAGGAAATGATGGAAGGCCAGAAGGTAGTGAAGGTGTTCTGCCATGAGAAAGCCTGTATACAGGATTTTAAGGATCTGAATGTAAAGCTGCGGGACAGCACGAACAATGCGAACCGTTATGCCAGCATCCTGATGCCTGTGCTTGGCAACCTTGGGTATGTCAGCTATGCGGTAATCGCGATGGTCGGGGCCTGCCTGTCTATCTTTGGCGGGCAGATGACTCTTGGAACGCTGGCATCTTTCCTGCAGTTTTCCCGTTCCTTCAATCAGCCGATCTCGCAGCTTTCACAGCAGTTGAATTCTATCATCATGGCAATCGCAGGCGCTGAGAGGATTTTTGGGCTGTTGGATGAAGAGCCGGAAAAGGACGGCGGATATGTAAAGCTGGTAAATGCACGCTATGATGAAAAGGGAAATCTGACGGAAGTTCCTGACAGGACGGGGATGTGGGCGTGGAAGCATTATCATAAGGCAGACAATACGACAACCTATCAGCCCATGCAGGGGGATGTGGTCTTTGATCATGTGGATTTTGGCTATACAGAAGGAAAGACTGTTCTGCATGACATTGAGATTTTTGCAAAGCCGGGGCAGAAAGTAGCCTTCGTAGGGGCGACGGGAGCCGGGAAAACGACCATTACCAACCTGCTGAACCGTTTTTATGATATTCAGGATGGAAAAATACGGTATGACGGGATTAACATCAACAAGATCAGGAAAGAAGATCTGCGACATTCCCTTGGGATTGTTTTGCAGGATACGCATTTGTTTACGGGAACAGTCATGGATAATATCCGTTATGGAAAGCTGGATGCTGCGGAGGAAGAAGTAATAAGGGCTGCAAAACTGGCAAATGCCCATGAGTTTATCATGAGACTTCCAGAGGGGTATCAGACAGGTCTGAAAGGCAGCGGCAGTAGTCTTTCCCAGGGACAGCGGCAGCTCCTGGCGATTGCGAGAGTCGCGGTGGCTGATCCTCCGGTTCTGATTCTGGATGAAGCTACTTCAAGCATTGACACCCGGACAGAAAAAATCGTGCAGGAAGGTATGAATCAGCTTATGAAAGGCAGGACAGTATTCGTGATTGCTCACAGGCTTTCCACGATCAAAAACTCGGATGTAATTATGGTGTTGGATCATGGGCGGATTGTGGAACGGGGAAGCCATGACAGCCTGCTGGCAAAAAAGGGGATGTATTATCAGCTTTATACTGGAAAATTGAGCTGAATACGCTGGAAAATATAGCGGAGTTTCGCCAGATATAATTCGGCCAGTAGGGTGGTGATGGAACTGCTGCAGAAGTTGAATCGGAACGGCATGACGGTGCTGATGATGACCCATGATACGGCAGCTGCGGAATATGGGACGAGGATGATTCATGTGGAGAATGGGAAAAATTGTGGAGAAAGGGGCGGACTATCGTTCGATAATGTATGAATAGAGAAGCTTATAATTTCATATACTGCAATAACATGGTGGTATATGGGTGTGGCGGATGATGAAGAAAATATTATTATATGGTCTTGTGTGTTGTCTATTGCTTTCTGCGTTTGGCGGGGTCCGTGCCTGTGCAGAAGAAAGCGGGGATGCACCGGAGCAGTTGTACGCCCGGTCAGCGGTGCTTCTGGATGCTGACAGTGGGCGTGTTTTATTTGGCAAAGAAGAGAAAGAGATTCGGCCGATGGCGAGCACGACCAAGATCATGACCTGTATCCTTGCACTGGAGAACAGGCAGGAGGACCAGATCGTTACTGCGTCTGCCAATGCGGCCGGCCAGCCCAAGGTAAGGCTTGGGGTTAAGGATCAGGAGCAGTTCTATCTGCGCGACCTCTTGTATTCGCTGATGCTGGAATCCCATAACGACAGCGCGGTGGTGATCGCGGAAGGGATTGCCGGCACGGTGGAGGAATTTGCCGGACTTATGAACCAGAAAGCAAAGGAGCTTGGCTGCAATGATACGCATTTTGTGACGCCTAATGGCCTTGACGCCAGTGATGAGGGCGGAGTACATTCTACGACGGCCAGGGACCTGGCTGTGATCATGCGTTACTGTATCGCCCAGTCGCCCTGCAGGGAAGAATTTCTTGAGATCACGAGGACGAAGAGTTATCAGTTTGCAAATGTGGACGGAAGCAGGAATTTCTCCTGCAATAACCACAATGCGTTTCTGGATATGATGGAAGGGGCGTTAAGCGGCAAGACAGGGTTTACGGCAGACGCGGGAT
>CAJTCH010000027.1:60693-67678 GCA_910574715.1 Lachnospiraceae bacterium
TAAGATCCAAAATCCTGACCCGTCCCATTGGAGGATTTTGATTGATGTGCGTCTGCGATTACAGAAGGCAAACATACAACGGGAATACGGATCCAGATGGAATTTTAGTTTTATAATAGCCGCCAATCCCTGGTAGCTCTTTCGTAAGTCCGTGACACCACATGCAAGATACACAGTTGTTCCGCCGGCCAGATCAAGCATAAGCACTCAGTGTATGGATCAAAGAAGCCATAAGTCCGACAGGACACCCGGCACCAATTTCAATCCGGATGCTTCCGGGAAGATAGATCGTTACAGGCACACCGCCGACTGAAAGATCAGATGAGATTTCCTGTTGGGAAGGAAGTTTTGCAAAAATAGGTTCATCTGGCTGTTCTTTTGTTTGCTTCCGGATCCAATAGCCAAAAGTTGATTGTGGAATTTGATGCTCCTGACACCATTCTTTCTGGGATAAACCACTTTCATGAAAGTCCTGGATACGTTTTGTCCAGAGTTCTGTCTTTGTAAGTTCATTTTTATCCATAGGCAATACCTCCATAATTTGAAGTGATTGTATCAGAAATACACATGAATTGACAGATACGGATTATTTCCTACTTACATTGTAATGATGTTTGACTTTCCTTGGAGTTGTTCGTGGATTTGATTCCCCGCTGCCCTTTTTGTCCCGCACCCGGTGTGATATGGCAAAATCAAATATGCAGCGGATGATGCCACACTTTTCCGTATCTGTATCAGCATCCATATATTCCCCTATATGGCGGCTCAGACATCCGACAAGTTCATTCATGTTTGTCATATATTTGTTCTGATTCCTTTTCTGGTTTATGGTACGGTCAATAATGCCGTCTGTCTCTCTCTTTATAGCAAGAGCCAGGTTTGCAAGTAATACCGATATCCAGAATTCCTGGAGAACAGAGTTCTCAGAATAGCCCCTGAAATTGGTGAGTCCGATCTTTTCTTTGACAAGCTTGTAATTCTCTTCCACCGGCCATCTTAGGAAGTAACACTGGCGGAACAGTCCTTTGGCAAGGTCAAAATCATTTGTGATCAACGTTTCCAGAGTTCCGCTTGGGAGATAAAATTTAAGGATGCGTACTTTCCTGCCATCCAGGAAGAAAATATGGTCACTGATCCCGTTTCGGTCCATTGGTGCAGGCAGTGCATCGATATCTGTGTTAAATTTAGACCTTAAGCGGAACAGATACCTGGCATGTAAGGAATCTTCGATAAAAGAAAATAAATTTTTGGAAGCATATCCCCTATCGAAGACAAATATGGTGTATAATAGATTTGTCCGTGCTTTGCTTTTTATATTTTGCATATGCCTTATGGCAAGGGTACGTTCACCGATGCTCATGGGTTCGAGCTGTGCATCAAGGATGCGGTGATTCAGTACATCGAAAGCAACACTGGCAATGGCAGTGGGAGAGCTGGAACCTCTCCCTATACTGCCGTATTTATCGAGAAGAGTCTTACGGTTAGGAAGAGGTATTTTAGAGCCGTCAATAGCGATGATCTGCCGTCCCCATACACCCATGAAACGAGAATGGAAATCCAGGGAATCCCTGCTGCAAAGGAAGTCAAGTACACGTTCGAAGCATTCTTTGAAAATAGAATGGTCAATGCCGGAGCGTGCCTTGCTGAAAGCCTGTTGGGAACATTTCACAGTATCAGAGATGGAAGCCCCAGACAGGTGCCGCAATTCGGTAAAGAATTCATCAAGAGATGCCGAGATGGTTTTCTTGGAATTTCTTAATAACAATTTGATCAATGTCCAGTAGGGAAGTTTCCCACAATTGCGTGTAAAAGCCCCTTTTCTGTTTCGGGCTCGTTCAAGGACATATGGATCAAGTAATGTGTTACAGATAATATCAGCTAAGATTTGAATTAATTTCATACGAAGCAGCTCCCTTCAAAAAAGTGATATAAACAAGGGCTGCGCCGCATTTTAGGGCGATTTTGTCAATAGTAAATCTGCTGATTTTTCGACGAAAAATTTGTGCAATATTTTAATTGAGATAGTGGTCTTGAATAAAGAAAGGCACAGGGAACCCCGTGCCAATTAAAAGTAAAAACACAATATGTTGTAGTTGCTTGAGTTAGGTTGTTAACATTGGTTTGCAAATGTGGACGGAAGCAGGAATTTCTCCTGCAATAACCACAATGCGTTTCTGGATATGATGGAAGGGGCGTTAAGCGGCAAGACAGGGTTTACGGCAGACGCGGGATACTGCTATGTGGGCGCGCTGACGCGGGATAACAGAACATTTATCGTGGCGCTCTTAGCCTGCGGCTGGCCGAATAATAAAGGGTATAAATGGACGGATACCCGGAAGCTGATGGAGTATGGGATTGCCAACTATGAGTACCGCGACGTGTGGGAGGATGTTGAACTTCCCAAGGTTAAGGTGGACGGCGGAATAGAAGAGGCAGCTCCTTATGAGAGCCGGATCAGGATACCGGTCTGTGTGAAAGAAAAGGAGGAGATCCCTGTACTCCTGCGGGGAGATGAAGCCTGTGAGGTGCAGACAGAGGTGGAGGAGACGCTTTCGGCTCCTGTGAAGGAGGGCGAGGTGGCCGGCAGGATCAGGTATTTACTTGACGGGGAGGAGATCGCTTCTTATGATGTGGTGACGGAGAAAGGAGTGGAAGAAAGGGATCTGGGCTGGGCAATCCTGTGGATCCTTAAGCTTGCGTCTCTGTAAAAGCTTCATCCGATATGGGGAGTACATTACCGGGGCAGGAATCCGGCTCTTGCTGTAAGGCAGCTTAAGATAGGCCGGATTCATTGCTGCGGGCACCGTAAGTGTGAACATCAATGTGAACTGTGAAAAGATGGGATTCTTTTCGCCTGACGGTTGACGAAAGAGATGAAGTGTGGTATTTTAATGACAGTCAGAATAGTCCTTGAGGGGTTGGACAGTTCTATTTATCTAAAGCGATATATCTTGATTGATTCTAAGTTTTCCTGTTTTTTCCTGAATTAAGTGTTGACATTTTGAGATAAGTATAATAGTATATTAACCATGGAACAAACGTTTGTTCGATGTGCGGGAAGGAGATTTTATTATGGCGAATGAAGATAAGAAGAAGGCATTGGATGCTGCGATAGCGAAGCTTGAGAAGGATTTCGGCAAAGGGACGGTCATGAAGCTTGGAGATCCCAAGGCGCAGGTTGTGGTGGAGACGATTCCGACAGGGTCTTTGAGTCTGGACCTTGCGTTGGGTCTTGGCGGTGTTCCGAGAGGACGTATCGTGGAGGTGTATGGACCCGAATCCAGCGGTAAGACGACGGTTGCGCTACATATGATCGCGGAAGTACAGAAGCGTGGAGGGATCGCGGGCTTTATTGATGCGGAGCATGCGTTGGACCCTGTCTACGCGAAGAATATCGGAGTGGATATAGATGAACTGTATATTTCTCAGCCGGACAGCGGGGATCAGGCGCTTGAGATCACCGAGACGATGGTGCGATCCGGTGCGATGGACATCATCGTTGTAGACTCTGTGGCTGCGTTGGTGCCGAAGCAGGAGATCGAAGGGGATATGGGCGACAGCCATGTAGGCCTGCAGGCCAGGCTGATGTCACAGGCGCTCAGGAAGCTGACGCCGGTGATCAGCAAGTCTAACTGTGTGGTCATCTTCATCAATCAGCTTCGTGAGAAGGTCGGGGTTATGTTCGGGAATCCGGAGACGACTACAGGAGGACGGGCGCTTAAGTTTTATGCGTCTATCCGCATGGATGTCAGAAGAGTGGAGACGCTCAAGCAGAGCGGAGATATGGTGGGGAACAGGACTCGTGTGAAGGTTGTGAAGAATAAGATCGCGCCGCCGTTCAAGGAAGCAGAATTCGACATTATGTTCGGTCAGGGGATTTCACGGGAAGGCGATATCCTGGATCTTGCGGTGGATTGTAAGCTGGTGAGCAAGAGCGGATCATGGTTTGCATATAACGGAGATAAGATCGGCCAGGGACGTGAGAATGCCAAGACGTATCTCAAGGAGCATCCGGAGGTCATGAAGGAATTGGAGGCTAAGATCCGCAGTCATTATAATATAGCTGAGGATGCGCCGTTAGACGACAAGAATTCGAAGCCGCTGCCAAAGGACGGCAAGAAGGGCGGGGGCAGGAAGTCCCAGGCCTCCAAAGAAACGGTGAAGGAAGAACCGGAGCAGGCGGAAGCTGCAGACGGGACGGATGCGGATGATACGCAAGGGACAGAGGAAGCATAAGATATGACGGTTACGAAGATTGAGCCGGTCACGAAGACCAGATTCCGCGTGTACATAGACGAACAGTTTGCGTTTGTCCTGTATAATGGAGAGTTATCACGGTATCATATAGCGGTGGACAGTGAACTTGACGAGGAAGATTATAATGAGATCTTCCGGGATATCATTGTGAAGCGGGTGAAGGCGAGGGCGCTGCATCTGTTAAGCGACATGGGGCGTACGGAAGCACAGCTTCGCAGTAAGCTTGAGCAGGGCGGTTATACGGAGGAGGCGGTGGAAGAAGCGGTTCGGTATGTGAAGTCATTTGGTTACCTCAACGACCGGGAGTATGCAAGGAGTTTTATCGAAGGCAGGAAGAACCGGAAGAGCAGGAGAGAATTATATGCGGCGCTGTGCCGGAAGGGGATTGGCCGTGATGAAGCGGAGGAAGCCCTGGAGGAGTATTATGACGGGGATGCATCCAGGACGGCGATAGAGGCGCTTATCAGGAAGAAGCGGTTCGATGCAGAGACGGCCGATTATGTTCAGACGCAGAAGATGGCGGGATATCTGCTGCGCAAGGGATTCGGCTATGACGAGATTCGGCGGGCCCTTAAGATGAGTGAACAATAACAATTAGGAGAACGAAAGTCAAATGTTGTGGGCGGAAAGCTTGACATCTTTGTGAAAACAGTATAAAATCTAAGTGTTGTATTTGTACAATGAAAACTGAATAAGGAGGTGCTCCTGTGCCGAATGGAATATTAATTGCTGTAGGAGTTGTGCTGATCGTAGCGGCAGCAGTCATCAGTCATTTCCTGACAGTTTCCAATCTGAAGCAGAATGCAGAGTCCAAGATTGGGAATGCGGAGACAAAAGCAAGGGAAATCATTGATGACGCAGTGAAGACGGCTGAGGCGAAGAAGAAGGAGTCTCTCTTGGAAATTAAAGAAGAGTCTATTAAGAACAAGAATGAACTTGAGAAAGAGACCAAGGAACGCAGAAACGAGTTACAACGTTATGAGAAGCGTGTACTTTCCAAAGAAGAGGCTTTAGATAAGAAAGCGGATGCGATCGAGAAGCGTGAGGCAGGACATGCGGCAAAAGAAGAACAACTGCGTCAGCGTGAAGCGAAAGTGGAAGAGTTGGGCAGACAGAGAGTGCAGGAACTGGAAAGAATCTCAGGACTTACCTCCGAACAAGCAAAAGAGTATTTATTAAAAACTGTTGAGGATGATGTCAAGCATGACACCGCCAGAATGATCAAGGAATTAGAGACGCAGGCGAAGGAAGAGGCGGACAAGAAGGCGAAGGAATTCGTTGTCACCGCGATCCAGAGATGTGCGGCAGATCATGTTGCAGAGACCACGATTTCGGTCGTACAGCTTCCAAGTGACGAGATGAAGGGAAGGATCATAGGACGTGAGGGGCGCAATATTCGTACGTTGGAGACGATGACGGGTGTTGAGCTGATCATTGATGATACACCGGAAGCGGTTGTATTATCGGGATTTGATCCCATCAGAAGAGAAGTCGCAAGGATTGCCTTAGAGAAGCTGATCGTTGACGGACGTATTCATCCGGCAAGGATTGAGGAGATGGTGGAGAAGGCCCAGAAGGAAGTAGATGCCATGATCCGGGAAGAAGGAGAGGCGGCTGCTCTGGAAGTGGGTGTTCACGGTATCCATCCGGAACTGATCCGGCTTCTTGGACGTATGAAATTCCGGACAAGCTACGGACAGAATGCACTCAAGCATTCTGTTGAGGTTTCACAGCTTGCGGGGCTTCTTGCGGGCGAGATCGGGTTGGATGTCAGGATCGCTAAGCGGGCAGGACTTCTTCATGATGTGGGCAAATCGATCGATCATGATGTAGAAGGTTCACATATCCAGATTGGTGTGGATCTCTGCAGGAAGTACAAGGAATCGGCGACGGTCATCAATGCGGTTGAGGCGCATCACGGCGATGTAGAACCGGAGAGTCTGATTGCCTGTGTCGTTCAGGCGGCGGATACCATTTCGGCTGCACGGCCGGGCGCCAGAAGAGAGACATTAGAAACATATACCAACAGGTTAAAACAGTTAGAAGATATCACCAACCAGTTTAAGGGCGTTGACAAATCTTTTGCTATTCAAGCGGGTAGAGAGATTCGAGTTATGGTAGTTCCAGAGCAGGTATCTGATGCGGATATGGTATTGATGGCCAGGGATATAGCAAAGCAGATAGAGTATGAGTTAGAATACCCTGGACAGATCAAGGTCAATGTAATCCGCGAATCACGTGTCACGGACTATGCGAAATAAAAGATAATGATAAGGAAAAAACCAGGGAAAGCCTTGAAATAGCAGTATTTTGAGACTTTCCCTGTTTTTTTTATGAACTTATATCGTCCTGTGTTATACTGCCATATACTGTACAAATGGTGACAAATGGGTGCAGAAATTTAAAAAGTGGTGCAAAGCTATGGGTGTAATCTGGAGAAGATATTAAAGATTATCCTAAAGAGATAATAGTCAATGCGCTTGGTGTAACAAAGACAGGTAGAGACATATATTATCTTAGTAGTATATCGGTCAAGAATCCGGAAACCAACATAATAGCCGATGTATTGTAAAATGGAAAAAAGGTGCCAGGGCATACCGGTCAACGATTGCTTCCTCCGAGACTGTAAAATAAACTGTGTATTGTCGTAAATTGGTATGTAAAATCTTGTTTTTTCGACATTTCTAAAATCAATTCCCAGTGCCGATTTTTTTACAATTACCGTTAT
>CAJTCH010000028.1 GCA_910574715.1 Lachnospiraceae bacterium
CCTCCGTTTTTAAATGGTTTTCGGCTAATTCCATTATAACAAAAACAGAGTGCTTATACCTTTTTATTTTTGATTTTCTCTGTATTTTCAACTAACACAGCACAAATTCAGGTTGCGAAGTATGAGTAACTCTATGACCAGGGTTGTCCAGTCCGAATCGTGACGCGGAAAGTAAACCACATCTGCAAATCCCTCACCGCCGGGAAGTTCTTCAAACTGCACATAATGATCCCGATATGTGTAATATGCCAGCTTGATCACACTCCTTAGGCTGTCTTCCTTGTTGTAGTGCAGCGGTACGGTTTCTTCCATATGAATCTTCTCGATCTGTGCGGCAACTGCGTCTGCTTTCCCATGTATGGTATCAAAGAACAGCTGATTGCTTTCTTCTAAACGTTTCATCGTAGCCTCATGCTTTACTTCTCTGACAGCCTTTTGGAATTCCAGTTTAATCTCCTCATTCGGAATTCTGACTGTCTTATTCTCAGCGTCGTAAGCCAGATAACCAAGATGAATCATTAAAGTTAAAACATCGTCTCTTCCTCTAAATGTTGTAAGATCATTAGCAAACCCGGTGATACTGACCTTTACCGCAACGCCTCCGATCAACTCGGCAATGGTTCTCGTAAGAGCCTTATAGCCTTTACTGATATAATCCATCAATCCTTCTGCCGCAGAGGTTTCTGTCCAGTAAGAATCAAACTCATCAAAGCGGATTGATTTCATTACGGAATTGGGATTGTACACAGATCCAACATTCCTGAAAACATATCCGTCATACCATTGCTTCATGATCTTAAAGTCAACATCATTTTTTTCACATAGACAACGCACCTCATCCTCAGTGAAACCAACATATTTGTCAAAAAATAATGGTTTGACCATGGAATATTCATCAAATTCAGAGATCGACGACTGAGAACCATCCTTCTTAATCGGAAGAATCCCGGTCATATAGGCAGCCGCCACAACTTTTGGGGTAAATTGACCATTTTTAAACCATCCCCTGAGAAAAGTCAGAAATTTATTCTGCGCTTCAGGATCGTCTTTCGCCTCCCGGATCACTGCATCCCATTCATCGATCACAAACACAAATTTCCCTCCATCCGGCTGCCCCGCAATACGTACCAGATTATCGTTCAGGCTGTCTCCCTCCCTGACCTGGAATCCACACTCTGCCAGATCCTTTAGAAGCGCCTCCTGGATCATACCCGGAACATCCTGCAACAGACGGTTCTGCGTCAGAGCTTCCGATATAAAGGTTGTGATATCCAGATAGATCACGCTGTATTTGTTCAAATGCTTCCTATAGTCCGTTGTCTCTGCAATTTTCTTATCGTCGAACAATACATGAGAATTACAGGAACGGTCATAATATGCAACAAGCATTTTCGCAGCGTAAGATTTCCCAAAGCGGCGAGGCCTGCTGATACAAAGCAGGTTCTCCGGCCCGTTAATTCTCTGATTGATCAACTCGACAAGTCCTGTCTTATCGACATATTCACCTCTACATATCTGTGCAAACCCGCTGTTCCCGGGATTAAGGTAAATCCCCATTCGTGCGCCTCCTTCCTATAGCTGGTATATCATACCCAAGGGCAGACTGCCGTCCTGTGTTACTGCTAACTTGAAATGTCTGTAAAAAACCGCTTGCTTGACAGTATTTTGCCCGCCATACTGTCAGTAACAATATGTAGAAAGGAAAAATCCCAAGATGAAGCATCTTTAGTTTCGCCGCTAATCATTCTTCATCAAGGGATTCCTTACAATGAGTATTATACATAATTATTCCCTAGATGACAATGCCCATCCCGGATATTTTACGATTATTAGTGAAGAAGAACATTTTTGTAACGGCTGCCACCGCCCCATGAAATGCAAAGACCGACGCGAAAGGATTGGAAAATCCCTGGATGGATGCCGTTCTGTCTATTTACTGCGGCGGATGTACTGCTATGAATGTCATATCATGCATACGGAGCTGCCAGATTTTCTCCTTAAATTCAAACATTTTGAAGCTCAGATCATTGAAGATACCTAAGACGGATACATTACTCCTGAAGACTGCTATGAGGCGCCGTCTGAAATGACCATGCTCAGATGGCAGACATGGTTTGATTCCATCTGCTCTGTCATCGACTTTATTTTATGTTCGGTCCGTGCTGTCCCGGAAAACCCCCTTCAAAACTTCACAGACGGGACGTCCCTGGTTGGCGCACTCAGGAAACGGAGCAGCGGCTGGCCACAGCTTTTTCTGTCATCATCAATGCCGGAAGATTTCCTTAAACAGCTACGGTATTTCCAGACACCTCCTTTCCACCTGCTTTGATTTGATGGCAATGCCCTGCCTGTTTATAATGCTTTTATAAAACATTAAAAGATTTCAAACAGGAGGAGAAGTTTTGGAAACAAAAGAAGCACTTCAAAGTACGAAAGCCCTGCAGTCGGCTGAGGAGACTGCCCTGCAGAGATATCAATGGATCACTCCGCTGTTAGTGTTAGACGGCATTTTAAAAGGAGCGGCGACTGCATAGTCGCCGCAAATTAAATTGGGGTTGTTTTCGATCGAGTAGACATGGGGTTGACCTAAAGGCGAGAGTTTTAACCCCATTATACAGACAATAAATCATTGGTTTATCGAATATCGGCAGTAGTTGCTTAGATGTAACTTTTGTGAGTGGATATAAGCAAGTTCCGCTTCCACCTGCTAAGATTATGCCTTTCATTATAGTTTGTCACCTTATTTCCATATGTATTTATTATTGACTATCGTCAGTATTATCGATCTTTACTCTTTGTTGTAAAATACTATATACGACATCATTTTCTCCAAATCATCTTATCAACAATCCCCACATAGCTTTGTATAATCTTTATAACCTTGGTACTCACATTATTATTAACATAAGCTGGAACATCCGCTGCATCATCGCCGCTGGCATGCATTGATACAGCAAGATCCACCGCTTGAAGCACCTGCTCTGTGGTTATTGATCCGATGGTAAACACCCCCTTATCCATCGCTTCAGGACGTTCAGTACTAGTTCTTATTGAAACGGCTGGAAACTTAAAGTATGCGCCTTCTTCTGGGATAGTGCCACTATCAGATACCACACAAAAAGCATTCTGTTGTAATTTGTTGTAGTCGAAGAATCCAAGCGGCTTATGTTGAATCACTCTTGCGTCAAACTTAAAACCTCGCGCTTCGATATATTTCTTACTTCTTGGATGGCACGAATACAAAATTGGCATATCGTATTTTTCAGCCATTGCATTGATGGCATTCATGAGCGACGTAAAGTTTGCTTCAATATCAATATTCTCTTCACGATGAGCAGAAAGTAGGATATACTTACCTGCTTCTAGTCCCAAATCTTCCAAAACATTGCTTCGTTCAATCTTATCCTTACACTTATCCAGCACTTCTGCCATTGGTGAGCCAACCACATATGTGTATTCAGGCTTCACCCCGGTGTCAAGGATGTAACGGCGTGCATGCTCCGAATAGCAGAGGTTGATATCACTAGTAACATCAACTACTCGTCGAATAACTTCTTCAGGAAGATTCTCGTCCTTACAACGATTACCGGCTTCCATATGAAATACAGGAATCTTCAGCCTTTTAGCACTTAGCACACAAAGGCAGGAATTCGTATCGCCAAGGACAATCAACGCATCTGGCTTTACATGCTCCATCAATTCATATGATTTAGAAATTACATTACCCATGGTCTGACCTAGATTTTCTCCAACTACTCCAAGATAATAATCAGGCTCACGAAGACCGAGATTCTCAAAGAACACCTTATTCAGTTCGTAATCGTAATTCTGTCCGGTATGAACTAAAATCTGGTCGAAATATTTATCAGCCTTCTTTATTATCTCGGACATTTTTATAATTTCCGGGCGTGTGCCCACAATGGTCATCAATCTTAGTCTTTTTAATTCCATGTCAATTCCTCGCATAGTCTCTTATAAATCATAATGCACATACATTCCCTTGTGTGCACGCATCCATTCTCCAAGTTCTTTTATCTGTTGTTCATATCCAGGAATCTTATATCTAAACAGCTCATAATTCGTCCATTTCAAACTCTTATCAATTCTGAAGTTCTCTTCTGCATCAATTTGAATTGCTTCTTTCCTCAGATATTTATTGAACAAGACCAACATATCATACTTGCTTATGCTCTCGTCTGGAACCATATTGTAAAGCCCATGGACTCTCTGTATTGCAGCATTTTCTATTGTCTTTGCAAGCTGCAATGTTGTTTGACCGGTCCATATAGCATTTTTGTAACCCTTAACTTTCCCCTTCTGTTGCATGAACCAGTTAATCAGCCCTATCCCCTCTTGCTTAATATCGGGTCCAATAATTGACATTCTAAAGGTAACATCTTTTTTGTTATTCAGTTCACCAAGTGCCTTTGATCGGTCATAAAACAGTTCGCCGTCTGGAAAATCTGATTCAACATATCCACCACGACTACCGCTAAATACACAATCAGTGCTAATGTGTATAATCTGTGTGTCCGTTCCATCGGTAATCTTTGCCAAAAACTGAGGAAGATAGGCGTTTAAAAAAACAGCTGCTTCATGATCATTTTCAGCAAACTTGTTTAATAGTCCTATGCAATTAATCACTGCATTATACCGCCCACTTTCAATAGTGTTTTTCAGTAATATAGTATCCCTTGCATCTCCCGTGACAGTATGAACAAACTTCGAATCAGATCGAGCATAACCATCCACGTCATATCCTTGTTCACTTAAATAGATACTTATCATATGACCAGCCATGCCATTACAGCCAAGTACTAAAAACTTCATTTCTGTTCCTCCAATGCTTCTTTTACGTAATCTGTGGTCAATAGCTTTTTCACAGTTCCTTCTACATCAAGTCTTACTGTATTATGACTCGTATACGACTCATCCGCTTGCGTATGAACTTCGCCTTTAACAAAATACTTATCATAATTCAAATCACGATTGTCAGCAGAAACACGGAAGTACTGTCCCATATCTTCACTTCTTAATCGTTCCTCAGTCGTAAGAAGTGTCTCGTATAGCTTCTCGCCATGACGTGTTCCTATAGTTCGAGTACCCGTATCACCAAAAAGTTGCTGAACTGCCTTGGCTAGGTCTCCGATGGTACATGCGTCAGCTTTCTGAACAAACAAGTCTCCTGGATTAGCATGCTCAAATGCAAACTGAACCAGATCAACCGCCTCATCGAGATTCATAAGGAATCTTGTCATATCCGGATTGGTAATTGTTATCGGATTGCCTGCTCTTATCTGATCAATAAAGAGGGGTATTACTGATCCGCGGGAACACATTACATTTCCATACCGTGTACAGCAGATTACCGTATCACCTCGTTCCGCTGCCACACGAGCGTTTGCTGTAATAACATGCTCCATCATTGCTTTGGAGATGCCCATTACGTTAATTGGATAAGCGGCTTTATCAGTCGAAAGACATACCACCCTTTTTACCCCAGCTTCAATTGCGGCGTGAAGCATATTATCCGTGCCTTCTACATTTGTCTTTACTGCCTGCATCGGGAAAAATTCACAACTTGGAACTTGCTTAAGCGCAGCTGCATGGAAGATATAATCTACGCCGGGCATTGCATCTGCAATACTTCTAGGATCTCTGACATCACCAATATAGAACTTGACATTATTTGCATATTCAGGATATCTCGCCTGGAGTTCATGTCTCATATCATCTTGCTTTTTTTCATCGCGGCTAAAGATACGGATTTGTCCTATGTCTGTAGTAAGGAAATGTTTAAGAACAGTATTTCCAAACGAACCCGTTCCTCCTGTTATCATCAAAGTTGCGCCATTAAAAACACTATCATTTCTCTGCATAGTTTTTCACCTCATTAAATTTACTTGCTTCTCAAAATATTGAATGAATCTTTAACAATAATCAGATAAACCAAAATCACAATAAAGACGGATGCCACAATACTCCTTATTGCACTATTCTCATATAAAAGCACCGCCACCAAATCAATTATTATCGTAATTACTGACAAAAGAATTATTCTCTTTTGATCAAGCACTTCCGACACTCTAAGCTGTTTTCTCTTGTAATACCTATTAGTAGATAAAATCAAAAAAATAACCATTGTCAGATATGATATAAGAGTTGTATATGCAGCTACAATATATCCAATTTTCGGTATGAAAAGAGCATTTAAGACTACATTTACTCCAGCTCCCAAAGCAGTACCTAACATAATAATTTTTGTCTTTTGCACATATATCAACAAATCAGAATACAAATCACCAATAGCTATTAGATATACCCCTGCAGCGACCGGAGGAATAATACCTAATCCTTTGTAATACTCAGATGTACCAACAATCCTAGTAATTTCAGGTCCAAACAACACAACAATTATTGAGACAACGGAAAAAGCCCCAAGAATCATTTTTGATGAGTGTTTCACTGATAATGAATTGCTCTTTATATTTTTATAAATATATGGTGTATATGAGCCATTTACTGCTGTCCATAACATCGTAGTTAACGTTCCAACTGTATAAATCGTACTATAAATACCTACCTTACCCGCTCCACAATACTCTTCTATCATTATACGATCAGAGAATCCTAAGACCTGTGCAGCAAGCATCTGTCCTATAAGAGGAATACTCAAGGAAAGAGAGAACTTCCAATAATCAACTTTAAATAAAGCTTTTCCTCTTCTGAAACTCTTAAACCATATAATTATTGCAACACTTATAGTTACAATGTATGTACCAAATAATCTAGCTTCTGCCTCAGAAATATGAGTTTTTTCGGGTAAACTGACAACAGCCACAATTGCTACTACTGAACCCACAAGTGCACTTAGAGTCATCACAATTCCCGAAAGCTTATATCTATAATTGAATCTCTGCTTTGCTAACCACAAGTCATAAGCTGGGCAAAAGATAAAACACAGTGACATAAGAATAATTAAAGTATACGGAAGATTTAGTAATTGCTGAATTGGCTTTGAAAAAAAGGCGAATAATACTCCAAAAGCGATTCCACCTCCAGTGGTTAGGGTCAGTATCGATGATAAATATGCATCTTGATCATCAATATACTTGTTCAAGCTCATCATTAACCCACCAGAAGTTAATCCTAAAGTAACTATACCGCTTAATATTGCATACCAGGACGTGTATAGATTCACAATACCCACCTGTTCTATGGTCATTATACGAGTAAATATAGGAACTGTAATTATCGCAAGTCCTTTTGCAATTACAGATGAAACCAGGTATACTACTGCGGACATTGCCTCGTCTGATATTTTCTTTCTTAATCGTTTTAACATAGGGCAATCTTCTCAAATTTCTTCTTCTATTTTACTTTTAAGATCTTTCGTTACACTTGCGTCGAGGTTTCCCCAAAACATCTCATTTATTTCTTGTGATGATAGATATCTTCCGCGTGTTTTACGAATAAAGTCATCAATTATTTTAACTGCTTTTTCTGGACAGCTTTTCATATCTTCTTCATATATATTCAAACAAAGCGGATACTTTTTAGTGTATTTTAGAGTTGGACATTTGAGAGTTTTATAGATGTTAATTATGGGTTTTCCAGTACTAATATATTCAAATATTTTACTTGGTATTTGATTAATAATTAGATTCCCAATATTCACCAAAACATCTGTCATCTTATATATTTCTTTAATCTCTCCCTGTGATTTCTTACCAAGATAATGAATATTCGCATAATTGTTCTCTGTAAGCATCGGTATATCACCAAAAAATCCGCCAACAAAAAATAGTTCTGCAACATTTCCCATTTTACCAAACAGACTAATTACTGAATCAGGATTTCTTATGTCAGAATATAGATTTCCAACAAAATAACACTGTGCAATTTCACCGCATTGATTTGTATCTGAAACATGTATTTCATTACGTATTCCCGGCATTTCAATCCTTCTAATTAAATCTCTATTCTCAAATTCATTTTCAATATAATCCTCGTTAATGGGATATGTTAGATATAAGGTCTTAGCATGTCCTGTTATTCTCTCCTCCAGGTGCTTTCTCATTTTTAAACCGTTTTTATCAAACGTTGCATTAGTAAAAAACGGATCTAAATAATATGCAATCCAAGGGATATCATATTCCTTAGATATTAAACTAGCAGCATAGTGTGATGAAAATGGATTTGAGAAACTAAGGATCAAATTATAGTCAGAAATCCTAATCTTTTTGCATAGTTGTTTTTTGAAATAATATACATTTTTTTCGTCAAATTTACTCTTCGTTATTTTTTCTTTTATATTGCAAAAACAAATCCTTAATACATCACTAATTTCTAGATTAGCAGTATTCATTGCCCTGTTTAAAGAGTAATATTTTACTGTTTTTATACGTTCCAAATCTGAACCATATTGATGGTTCGCACCTTTTACATCATAAGTAGCGATATCTACATCATAATCTTGTTTTAGCTGATGTAATATTCTTTCAACAATTAATGTATTCGCGTTTTCAAAACAGTAATCTAAGTGAATCACTAGTATTCTTTTATTTTTAAATGACATATCAATTATCACAACTCCGACAAAATACTATTTTTGCATTTATAATCCCACGAAAACTCTTTACTAAATATTTCAATTTTATCTTTCTGTTTCTTTATTTCCTCTCGGTCAATTGATTCGAACAAATTGTTCCAAGCATCGATTTCTGCGATGTATCCAATATTATATCTGTCATAAATCTTCTTTACCTCTTTTACATCAGTAGAGATGAATGGTATTCCTGCTGTTATATAGAATGCAAGTTTTGTCGGATACGCTATATTGTAATACCGTCGTGAACTATCATAAGGAATCAACCCAATATCACATTGAGAAACAATGTAATGGGCACCGCTTTCATCTAGAGAGCCAAGATATTTTATATTATCTTCTTCTCTTATCCAGTCTCCTCCTGTGCCACATAGATACAAGACTGCGTTATGAACATTCTTCATGCTGTCAATCATAGTTTCTATGCAGCGTCCCTTGTTCAAAGTGCCAGCATACACTAGTTTTATTTTGCTGCTAACTTTAGGAAAGTCTGTCTCCGCAAACTCAAAGTTTCCACCGTTATCAAGAACATGACATCTGTGTAGCGGAATACTGTACTTATTAGCTGCATACTCCTTCATGCTTTCAGATGCAAATACAAACTCACACGGGGAATCAAACAATCTTTTCTCTGTTCTTTTAATCGCTTTCAGTCTATCTTTATCTATTTCTAAGTCTATTGATTGCTCAAATTTCAAATCACATATATCGACCATAACTCTATTGTGTAAGCACGCCTTATTTAGGGATGAAATAAACAATTCTGAACAAAGCTTCCCCGCTATACCATCCTTAAGCACCGGAATCCCAACAGTCGGATAAAACATATAAATTGTCTCATTATTCGTTTTTCTAAGTATCTTAAGTGTAATTATCGCATTTTTTATTCGACCTTTATCTAATCTAATTTCTTCAATCTTCTTATTCTCTCTTAACCAGCCAAGAATGGCCTCATTTCTAGCTAATCCTCCTTCTTTTATGCTTCCGCCATGAAGGAGTCTATAATCATCATTTAGCACCATCATTTTCTATCTCTCCCTGAGATACTTCCATCATACTCAATCATTGTAAGTCTATTGACTCTCTTCCATTTACACACTCCCTACATCGAAAAGGGAATGATTAAGTTTGTAATAAAAGGACTGTCATAAAACACCACAGAGACATATACCAAGCCCACCACAGAGAATAACCCCGTGTACATAGGGACAACCGCTCCTTGATTTGTTATTGCAAGCACCCTTCTGAAATCAAAATATATTTTTGCAATTATAGGATAATAGAAAAAAGCAAGTCTGAAGACTCCATTGAACAATAAAGAAAGACATATCAGCCCAAAGACAATCTTCACGATGTTATCATAAAAAACATATTTTTCTTTATATAAGGCTTTATATCCGCCCTTAAACAGTCCCCACAGGATCAGGGCAGGTAATAGTATTACGACACTTGTTATATTTCCTAAGCAAAATGATAATTCAACATATCCAGCATACCTCATAATTGCATATGGAAGCACCTCACCAAACCTGTTAATAATAAACGACAGTGTAAGCATGCCCACTATTATGTAAAGAATATTTTTGAAAGAGACGTTCCTTTTGTTTTTATATGAAATATATACCAGCACTGTTATAATAGACGAGTAGTGAAAAAAACATGCTATCAGGATTAGTATCAACGGTTTATATTTCCTTTCAAGAACTGTAAAAGCATATGATACAATCCCTATCGCGATGCTAATTCTTGCCAGTCCGCACATGTACAAATACAATGAAATTGACATGAAGAACACAGACAGATAACCAAAGCTCTCGCTTTTTCTTAGGAATACAAAAACCCCCGCTAGATACACAAATGCGGAAAACAAATATATCAACTGAAAACTACCGGCAACATACTTAGCAAATAAAGTCAGCCATGCAAAAAGCGGTTCCGGTGTAAGATGGTAGTTTAATCTAAGCCAATAATCTGCATGGTCGTACCACTCTTTATAGACTCCATGGTCAATCCCTACCGACCTAAACCCAAGAGGAATAAATAAAATCACAAACGCCAAGAGCACAAAAAATCTACTTATGTATTTGTTCGCTCTATACTGATTTGCAGCTATTCCAGCATTAATTGCCGAAAAAATGAATACAAAATAAAAAAAAAACTTAGAACCAGTTTCTGAAAATTCAATACCCATACTCTTGCTTTCCCTTTAATTCTCTATATAGTTTACCGGAGTCTAGAACACCACGTAATATTGCTCGAGTTTTCTTACCCTTTTCTTCTTCAAATAGAATTGTAAACAATAGTCTTTTCCATGTCCGCAGATATGGATGTGCCAACTTGATTTCATCTGGGAAGAGTCTATAAGTAACGATCGTATTTCTAGTAATGTAGTACTTCCTAAATGCGTTGTGATTATAAGTAAATACATTCCACCACAAGATCTTATGATAAGTCTTTGAACCTAGTTGGTGATCAATAATCATTTCATTGATCCGATAAACCTTGTATCCTCTGGATCTAACCCTGGCACAGTATTCCCAATCGACATAATCAATAAAGAATTCATCCCTGAATCCTTTTTCTTTCTTCCAAAGCTCAATATTATTGTATGATCCTGACGTAATACACATATCAATCTCTGTATGTGTTTCGACAGCAGTTTCTTGTTTCTCCATATCCCTGTCATCATGAATAAAGGGAGTTAATATTGCCGCATTATCAAGATTCTTATATTTTTCGTAGCCCTCAACACATTTCTTCGACACAACAGAATCTTGATCAAGCAATAGACACCAATCTGCCCCCAGTTTATCAGCATAGCTCATAATAGCATTCAGTGCTGTAGCAATACCTCTATTATTACCATCACTAAGGTATTGAAGCTTATCAAGACCATTTAATCTGCTTCTGTTAATCTCTGAATTCAAGTAAACTGCAATCCTATCCACTTGCGGATGAAGAACATTAATATTCTCTATCAGTCTGTTATAATCGGGGTTACAGACAACAATTCCAGCTACCTTCATGAACACCTCTTCAATAAAAACTAGTCATGACTGCAAAGGTAAATAAACACTTGATCCTTTTTCCAAATCCGGCCCGTCTGATCATTCGAATCATGGCCCATCTTTTACGAAAAGAACTTCGATACCCTGTAATGATATCAAGTGTTTCGCGTTTATTTGAATCCAGTCTTTCTTCCATTACTTCCTTATATGCCCTTGCCGCTGCCAGTCTCAGTCCTCTCTGTTTATCTATAATCTTTTTATATCTCTTTATTTCGCCAAACAAACTATTCTTCTTAACTGATACATTGTTCCCATGTATTCTATAATTGATTTTACTTTCTTTATCATATAATATAATATTGTCTGTCCCCATAAAAACCTGGGTCAAGAATAAATCATGCATGATAACATCTTCTGGCTTTCTTATGCTGTGAATCAATTCCATCCCTGCTCTATTCATAACCATCGTACATCCAGGATAATGGCTCTGAATAAATGTCTCTTCAAACGAGTATTCCCTTTCATTTACTACAAGTTTCTGCTTGCCTGTATCTTCTTGAAAGGTTAATAATGCAGAATAATACAATGCCGGTGTAGTAATATCCTCAAGAAAATCTACAGCTCTGCTTAGCTTATCTTTCTCCCACAGGTCATCCTGATCACTAAAAGCGAAATAGTCATTTTCTCCCGAATCGTCCTGCGTGTAGAGCAAATTCATGAAACTATCGCTGGGACCAATGTTTTCGGCACATTCAATATGAATATTGGGATAGACAGAAGCTAAATTATTTATGATCGAAACCGTAGCATCCTTTGATCCATCATCTCGGATGTACAACTCGATATTCACGTCCTCTTGGGCAAGTATACTTTTTATCTGTTTCTCTATATATTTCTCTCCATTATAAGAGGACATCATGACTTTTACTCTTTTCATCAGTTACATCCTTTAATACAATTATATTTTTTCTGTACGCTTAACCATCTGCATAAGTTTCTTTCATAATCCTATTAGACTCAGAAATGCTAAAACATTTTGTGATTTCTGCCGTTCTCTTCCCATATCCACACATATCCAGCTCGGATAAAAATGTCTCTATTACTCTTCCGTAATCATCCATATTGTCGATGGAATCAACCAACACTCCGGTCTCACCATCTATAACGAAGTCTCTAATTCCACCAATGTTATGACCGATGACCGGAATTCCTGCGGACATTCTTTCCAATGCAGCAATCCCAAGTCCTTCCCTCTTGTTCGGGAATGCGAAGCAATCTGACATCCATAACAATTCTCGGATGTCGGTACGAAACCCTGTGAATATAACACGGTCAGAGACTCCAAGTTCAATAGCTATCTTTCTCAGCCGTTCTTCGAGATCTCCTTTTCCCACAATTACATACTTTACATCAAGAATATCCTTGATTGCCCCGATGATAACTTTGTGGCTCTTATTATCATTAAGTTCCCCAACAGAGATGACTACAAAGTCTGATATTCCTATCCCTAGTTCTTCTCTCTTCTTCTGACGAACCGCTATACTTAAGAGGTGCCTATACCCTTCCCCTATATACTTCAGACATAATCTCGTTCGTGTTCCTTATATCGAAAGTCTTTGCTGTTTTGAAGTTGTTCGAGGCGCAGGAAGTACGGAAGGCGACATCGTCATGCATGCGTTTTATCGCCGTAACCATCACATCAACATCAGTGGGGTCAATACAGCAACCAGACACACCATCTTCTGTGTAGTCCTTGATACCGTTGACAGCTGCAGATATCAACGGCAATCCCGCAGCCATCGCTTCAAGTGGTGCAATACCAAGCCCTTCACGGATCGATGGATGCACGAAACAATCTACTGTTTCACACAATTTATCAATGTCTGACCGGAAACCAAGAAGTTTGATGTGGTCTTGAAGTCCATAATCTTTAACGAGTCTTCTGAACTCTTCTTCCTTATCTCCTTTACCAACTGCAAGGTATACAATGTTATCGATGCATCCCTTTTCCTTCATTTTATGAAGAGCCTCTATAACAATCTTTTGATTCTTACGTTCTGACAATTCGCCGACAGAAAGAAGCAAGAAGTCTGAATCCTTCACACCAAGTTCTACTCTCTTTGTGGGCCTGTCAACCTTGCATACTGCGAACTTCTCTGTTTCTACGCCAACTCCAGGGATATAGACAACTTTCTTAGCTTTGAATTTTTCTTTAGCTCGTCTGTAATCCTCTTTATTGATCGTGATCAAAACATCTGTGTAGCGGCTATACCATTTCTCTATCGAATAGAAAATCAGCCAGTTCTTAAGCGGAGCTCCGTCGTAGAAGTGGAAACCATGGGCAGTATAGATGACCTTTGTTCCAATCTTGTGAGCCGCCTGTCTCACAATTGCTGATGCTACGGGCGTGTGTGTATGGATGAAAGAGTAGTTGCGTTCCTTTAACAACTTAAGCGTTTCCCTATATGATGCTATATGTCTACCTATCTTCAATGGGCTTCTTGAAAAATCAAGTTGAATACACTCTATATTCATCTCAGCCATTTGATTCTTAAACTTTTGAACCCTTTCAGCAGGCCAAACACTAACATCTGTAAAGTCTCCAGCAACATCTACTATATATCCAATCTCGTGCAGTATTTTTATATTATTCATATTGAACTGCCCTATCATAGATGGTACTGTTGCCACTATTAACACACGCTTTTCCATTAGATATTAATTATTCCTCTCAATTCATTAATACTCTGTATATGTAGCTTTTCAACCTCTGCTTTGTATAACCCATCCATATTTCTGAACCATACACTCTTCATTCCAAGTTGCTGAGGAGCCTGAAAATCCTTTTCCGCATTATCCCCAACATACACAATATCCAATGGATTTATCCTCCATCGTGTGGTCATAATGCGAAACGCAATGTCACACGGCTTCCTGAACTGCACGCCACCCAGCTCATCTGTGATGATAATGTCATCCACCAGTTCTTCAAGTCCGAGCGCCACTATCTTGTTCTTTTGGCCTTCCGGCCTTCCGTCAGTAATAATTCCCAACTTGTATCCATTATTCCTCAGCTGTATCAGCATCTCCGTAACACCGGGATAAAAATGGATGTCAGGCTTATGGTTTCTATATGTATCAAGGACATTTTGCTTTTCAGCTTCCCGCCCAAGTTCTTTCAACAGTTCATCAATAGCCGGCTTATCCGCTTCAAAGAATTGCCATAACCTCTTTTCATACCCACCACCAAGGTAATCGCTCACAGCTTTATACCCGGATCGGACATATTCTTTTTCGCTATATAACGTATCATCAAGGTCGAAGATTACACCCTTGATTATTCCTTTTCCTTCTGTAATACACACAGATTGGTCAAATCGACTATAGATCGATTTATCAGCAATCACATATTCTCCGGCATGCTCATTGTCAATAAGCTTTAATATTGCCTCTGCGCTTCTCGCACCGGCCTTCATTGACAGAGGAGCACCGCCACCGAAACGCGGATTGATTTCAATAAACCAGTCAACACCTGCCTCATCACGGATCAGTTGAACCGTCATCGGACCACACGGCCTGAACGCCTCACATAACACCCTGCTCTCTTCAACCATGACACGATCCATAGTTATCTGTGTTTTAAGAACTTCTCCGGCTCTTACTTGCAGACGCTCTCGCGGAGTGATGGTAACTGGATTTCCATTCCAGTCACAAAAAATATCTATGGTGTATTCACGTCCCTCTACGAATGGCTGTACAATGTAGTCTTCAATCTGACCGGCATATACTTCGAGTTCTTCTGCGCTGTCAACCTTAAATGCATTGATGCTGCTCGATCCATCCTTCGGCTTAATAAAAGCAGGAAATCCACCTTTATACTCTTTCCAGTTGTTAACCGGCATTGGTACATGTAATCCGCAATCAACAAAGAACCGAGAGGTGTTATTCTTATCACGACAGATTCTGATCTTATCAGGATCACTGATCATCACTTTGGCTCCAGCACGCTCAAATCTCTCCCTGCTTTCGCTCAACATCAATAAATCAGTATCGATCGTTGGAATGATCAGATCAATCTTATCTTCCCTGCATATATCTAGGAGATTGTCTATATATGCAGAATCCTTCATAGCCACTACCCGTCTTACATAGTCGCAATACGCTAACGCGGGAGCCGTTCCGGTCATATCTGCACCGAATAACTTCAAATCCTTATTGAGCACAAGAGCGGCATTGCGGAACGCCTGAAGCAATTCAATCCTTCTCCCGACTCCGGTAAACAGTATCCTGATCATGCCGCCCTCCAATTCTTATCGTTTTGGAAGACAGTCATATTGGTATTACTTAGGCAATACCCCCCCCCGATTTGGCTTGGAAGCCTTGTTTTTCAAGGTTTCTTCGATTTTTGAATCCATCTTTCTTATTGGAACACCTATATATGTTCCACTCTCCTTAACATCGTTTATGACAACCGCTCCGGCGCCAATTACGACATCCGAGCAGATGTTAACATTATTGGATACTGTGGCTCCTGTTCCTATCCACACATGATTCCCAAGCTCCACCGTTCCTGACAAATGCGATCCAACTGAAACATGACAATAATCACCTACATTACAGTCATGATCTATGGAGCTGGATGTATTTACTATGCAGCCCTTTCCTATCTTGGCTCCGGGATTGATTACCGATCCGGCCATCACAACGGATCCCTTTCCTATTTCAGCATCCTCAGCTATAACGGCGCTCGGATGAATTAGAGTCGGAAATACTCTTCCTGCATCTCTGTCCATTAGTTTTTGACGTATTTCAGAATTGCCGACTGCAACGAATATCTCTCCTTCTAATTCAGCTGTCATCGTATCAGGTCCCAACACCGGATAGCCGCTGCACTCCTTTAATTCAGGGTTATTGTCAAGGAAAACGATTTCCATATAACCGCAAAGCTTCGCAATATCAACCACAACCTTGCCATGCCCGCCGGCACCTATTATGATCAATCTATTCAGTTTGGTGCCCTCCATACAGCTTCTACTCCTTCCGGCGTTCCCATAAATTCTTCCATCGTTACCGATGTCTCCGAACTGATCCCTTCGTGCGTCAGCACGGTCTTGATGGTATCTAATATGATCTTTACATCATTGATGAATGTCACATTTTTCGTATACCATACATCCATAACAAACTTGTCTTCCCAAGACACGCTGTTTCTTCCGTGAGCTTGAGCATATCCGGTTAGTCCCGGCCTTACATCATGCCTGTGATGCTGCTCTTCGTTGTAACGGTCCAGATATCTGACCAGCAAAGGACGGGGGCCTATCAGAGACATATCGCCCTTTAGGATGTTGAAGAGCTCCGGGGTCTCGTCAAGGCTGGTCCGTCGCAGCCAGAAGCCAAACGGCGTGAGCCTTATACTGTCCGGAAGCAATTCGCCATTTTCATCCCGTTCGTCATTCATTGTCCGGAACTTGTACAACCGGAAGATTTTCTCCTTTCCTGTCTTCGGATCAATCCTCCCCGGACGATCCTGCTTGAATAAAACAGGCGATCCCAACTTTATCCTCACCAATATGGCAAGAATGACATACAACCAGCAAAAGAGGATCAACACCATCAGCGAAGCAACGATATCTATCAGCCTCTTAAAGAACAGAGCATATGGGCCTCTTTTTGTTTTTTCCATATATCCAAATCCCCGTTCATTTATTCAAAGCATGCCTTAATGACACAAAAGAAGTTAACCTCATCTCATCTGGCAATAAATTCCCCTGCTCATCCACCTCATTCGTCATCGTACGGAACTTATACATTTTAAAAACCTTCCCGTCTAGTCCCGGCCTTTCCTGCGCAAATAATATCGGTGAACCAAGCTTTATCCTTACCAGTACCGCTGTTAAAAGAAGAATGGGGCTTAATACAACAGAAGCCAGCAATGCACAGATAAAATCCTGCGGACGTTTCACATACTTTTCATAAATTCCTTTTTTATGACTCATGCGCACCCCCTCATTCAAAGCACCTCTTGACAATCTCAATGATCTGCTCCTGCTGTTCCTCCGCCATTTTATTATCCGAAGGCAGGCAAAGCCCCCTTGCAAAGATATCCGCCCCTACATCTGGATGTTCCTCTCCTTCTATATATGCATTCGAATTTCCTCTTCCCAGTCCTTCTTTTGTCACAAAGGCATGGTTCCGATACACCGGCTGCAGATGCATCGGCTTCCAGATGAATCTTCCCTCGGCCATAAAAAAAGCAAGCGCATCGAGAATCTCAGACGGACAACTCTTACCATGCTCGCTCTTATACAAAACCTCCCGTTCGGACTTCTGGGTTTCACACATATATTCTCTGTCGATCGTTATACAGCTCAGCCAGTAATTGGGGGAACTGCACGTTTCATCAAATGGATTCATCCTCACCGGCAAACCTTTTAATCCTTTTTTATACCGCTCATAAATTCTCTTTTTATCGCGGATATGTTCTTCCAGATGCAGCCACTGCCCGCGGACCACGCCGGCAATCACATTACTGATCCTGTAATTATATCCGATCTCTTCATGCTGATACCAAGGCGCCGCCTCTCTGGATTGTGTGGACCATTTCCTTGCCTTGTTCGCATCGGCAAGATTCTCACACAATAGCATCCCTCCGCTGGAACCGGTGATGATCTTATTCCCATTAAAGCTGATACAGCTATAATCACCGAATGTACCCGTCTGCCGGTTCTTATACACCGCGCCCAGTGACTCTGCTGCGTCTTCAATCATCAACGCACCGTGGCGGCTGCAGATCTCTTTGATCTCATCAATCTTTCCCGGTACACCGTACAAATGTGCCATGATGACAAGCCTCACATCCGGATAAAGTGCAAATGCCCGTTCCAAACTTGCCGGATCCATGTTCCAGGTCTCATATTCCGAATCAATGAATACGGGTTCTCCTCCTTCATAGACCACGGGATTCACCGTTGCATCAAAGGTCATATCCGAACAGAATACCCGCCTGCCATACAAGGCGCCGCCTGTACCCAGTCCGTCCGGCGTAGATACTCCCGAACTGCTGCCATACAGCCTTTCTGCGGCTAATTTCACAGCCAGATGCAGTGCCGCCGTACCCGAAGAAAGAGCCACCGCATGCTTGACTCCTATGTATGTTGCGGCACTCTTCTCCAACTCATTAATATTTTCACCGACCGTACTCATCCAGTTCGTTTCATATGCTTTTGTCACATACTCCATCTCATCCCCGTGCATGGTCGGACTGCTGAGCCACACCTTGGAATCAAATGGCTCGATTCCCTTGAATCTTATATCTGACTTGAAATCCATCTTCGTAACACTCCCATACCTCATTTACCATTGTTATCCGCATATAACCATTCCCAATACCTTTACATCCCTATGATCTGCCAGCTCCTTCTCCTGCCTGATCAACTTCTCATAGGATTCCCCCTTCTTCTCGATAAAGAGAATCCCTTCATAATATTCCAGCTTCTTAAGCGCTGCCGCATGGAACACAATCTGTCTGTAAAGCGAAAATGTAACATCCTCGATCTCCTCCGCCAACTGCTCACAGATCTCTGCCACATCATCCCCCGCAATAGTCCCCGCCAGCATTACCCTCCGTATTTTTTCATCCTGATTTTTATGAATTGCGTTCTGAATATTCACCGCCGCAATCTTTATCTGTTCCTTTCTTGGAATCTTCGCATACGGCCCTTCTTCCAACCGGCGAATCCACCGGTCAACGAATCCAAATATCTTTTTCTTTGTATCTTTTTTACGGACAATTCCTAATAGCGGCATGCCGAATTTTCCCTGAAAATCCCTTTCACTTTGCAGTTTCCCGCTCATTACATAGCGCATACAGAAGATCAGACATACCAGGCATGCTCCGCCGATCATTCCGACCACAGCAAAGGAAACAGCCGAAGGCACCGGATCCTCCAATACGATCGGTTCACTCTCAGCCTTTCCCGCAGCTTCTCCTTCAGCATGTTCCGTAACAGGCTGCTTTGACCGTTGTAATAATTCTTCTTTCTTTGCCTGATTATCCGTAATTGCCGCCTGATATTTATATACTCCTGTAGCAACTGCAAAGAATACCATGCATATCACAATCCATCTCCACTTTTTCAGACAATAGAACATCAGATCTATCAGATTAATTTCATAGACTTCCTGATTTCCTTCCATCAACCAAGTTCTCCTTCCTGTGATACGACCCGGTTCCACCCTCGTATCTTCCCCATAAATATGTTTAACACTTCCGGGAATCCATCCTTTTCTCTACCATCTCTATCCCAAGATGTATCAACGTCTTCCGGTTCATAAAATCGACCTCCACCTTCGCAATTCTACGGTGCAGGTCAATTTTCCTGATGTACCCTTCCATATTTTTCAGCGGTCCCGACAGGATTGTAACTGCATCGTCTTCGGATACCGACACCTTAGAAAGCTGTACTTCCATATTCTGATCCGAACTTAGCCCCGAATCCTGTAACGGGACTGCTGCCAGCCGATTCAGCCACTCGGCTTCATGTTCTGAAAGCGGGACAAATTGTTCCCCATCTTTCCCCAGCATTCTTGTAAATGCGGGCATATGCTTAAGTTCCTGATATAACTCCTGAACGTGGTCGCTTTCTATGAACACATATCCCGGAAGTAATTTCTCACGGACTTCTCTCCATTCTCCCCGGAATTTCTTCTTCATCCGCCGCATTGGATGGAAACAAGAATCATATAATTCTTTTCCTACCATTACTTTGACCTGTTCTTCTACTTTATCTTCTGTCCCTGTAACTACCTGCATCACATAATACAAAATAATCCTCCCCTTATCCGGCATCCGGTCATAACAGTACACTGGACTTCATCCGATAAGGCAGGCTTCGCCATCCATGCCCGCAGATATTCTTCTGCCGCCACAGTCATCTGTCTGCCGCACTGCGGATCACAAATCATCTATCCGCAGATACTTCCAGACACCGAATATATCATACTCCTGAATATCCAAGTGCCCCTGCTGCAAGGATATCCAAATCGTAATCCTGGTCATTCATTTATCTATTACATCTTCTTTATGAGCAATGCCGATCTATACTGCTTCCTGATACCCTTCGCAACCGATCCTTCTTACATCACCCTGATTTCCGTTGTTTTTCTTATTAACGGTCAAAACGCCCAAAGATGCTCCTGCATCCTGATTCTTCTGACTCTGACTTTCCTTCTTTTGCGATGGGTTCTCCTGACTGCCGTGATCTGAATCCTTATCACATCCATGTTGTACTAACTTCAGCCCAATCGCTTCAAGTCTTCTCACCTGATCTTCCCGCAGCGTTTTTCCTCTGCGCTTCCCGGCATAGATCTGCTTCTGTTCATTGACCCATTTCGCAAGCCATATCCCATCCGCCCGGTACTTCGAAGGAATATTTAAGTTTCCATGCGCTTCATAATAAGCTTCCGCCAGCCCGTACCGTACTTCCCAGGAATCCGGTTTCGCCCATACCATTCCAAGCGCATCCAGCTGCTCCTGCCGTTCTATCGAATGTTTTGCTTTCCCTTTTTCCCGTCTGTCCACGATCCAGTGTCCTAATTTATACCCGGACGGACTTACATAAGATACCGGCACATTCAGATTCCCATACGCATCATAATAAGCCTTTGCCTCCGCATAGCCCTTATCCCACTGCTGTTCCGGCTTCGTCTTCCAGACCATGCCGATTCCATCAAGCCGCGCGATCTGTTCCTGCGTCAGCTTAGCCCCGCTGGTCTTCCCTCTGCGAAGCAATCGCTGTCTTCGGATCCATCCGCCGATCTTAAGTCCCTTCGGGGAAATATATGCATTGGGGATATCCAGATTCCCATGTTCCCGGTAATACTGCAGGCATTCCATGAAATTCTCTTCCCACAGATAATCCGGCACATCCCAGATCATCCCTATCCCGCTTAGCGCCCGAATCCGCTCTTCTGTCAGATATTTTTTTTGGATTCCGCTTTTCCGGTAAGTCCGAAGCTGGCAGATCCATGCGCCAAGCCGGATTCCTGAATCCGTCACATCATTCACATTGGTATTCAGGTTGCCATGCTCCTCGAAATATTTCCTTGCTTCTTTGTAATACTTCTCCCAGGAAAGATCCCGGTAGCTTCCCCAGACCATCCCGATCCGGTCAAGCTTCTGTATCCGCTCTGCGCCAAGCACACCGTATTTCTCTCCGGCACGAACTTTCCGCTGCGTCAAAAGCCACCTGCCAAGCCCATACCCTTCCTCCGTCTGATACCGTATCGGCACCTCCAGATTCCCGTTCTCCTGATAATACCGGTTCGCGTACTCATACATTCGATCCCAGGAAGCAGTCAGTGTCTCATTCAATCTCTCAAACAATACGCGGCAGTCCCTCACCTCATCGATTACTTTGAAGTGTTCATGGACAATCTCTTCCTTCCGTCCCATGAAATGATAATAGGACGCAGCAATCTGCATCTCTTCCTCAATTGCTCCAATGCTGTACAAGTTCTCTATGTTCAGCACGATATCGAAGATGACTGCATCCCGCTTCTTACCTGCCGACAATGCACGTCCGATCTGTTGTTTATAAATGATCGGCGACACCGTAGGCCGGAGCAGAACCACACCGTCCACATCCTCCACATGTACTCCCTCGTTCAGCATATCGATACAATACAGCAGCTTCAGATGCCCGCTCTCATCCGCTTTAAAATCTGCAAATGCCCGACTTGTTGACGGATCATCAGAATATAGAGAATAAATGTGCGGTTCCCCATCCACCTTTGCAAACCATTCCGGCGCTTTCCCGATCATCTCCGTCATATGCTCATAATTCGCACAGAAGACAATATATTTCCCCTCGGGATTCTCCATATGTTTACGGAAGATTTCCTCAAGCCCATCTGCCTGCGCCAATGCACGCCTAAGAGCCTCCAGCCTCTTCTCGCCTTCCTCCCGAACCGCCTGATTCTTCACGGCCCGCACCCGCCTCTGAAATTTCTCCAGATCTTTTTCATAAGAGAAAACAGACAATACATACTTAGGCGGATTCAAGATCCCCCGCACAATTGCCTCACCCAGGGTCATCTCCGAGGCGACATTTCCCTCAAATAACTCATCGGACATATCTCTCTGGTTATCCAGATAGCGGATCGCCGTTGCCGAAAGTCCCAGCATCGGTGCATCCGGGTACATCGCAAGCAGGTTTTCTACCCCCTGCCCCCAGACTTTCGCCCCGCATCGGTGGAATTCATCCAATATAATATAGTCAGGCTGAATCTCTCTCAATTCTGCCTCAGACATAGTAGTCAGCTTCGCATACGTATAGAATCTGATATTTGGCAGGCCATTCTCCGCAAAGGAGTTGCTATATTCCTTTGCAACCGTGTTTACCAAAAAGTCCTTATGCTCCTCCTCAAACGCTCCGCCCGCCGCAAGATTCTCCACCTGTGTCCGGAAAATATATTCCGACGGCGATAACCAGCAGATCACTCGATCCGGGAAGTCCTCACATAACTTAAATCCAATGAAAGACTTCCCCGTGCCCGTAGGATGCACGACTGCCGCTTTCCCCGCTGATTTCATCATGGTAAGAGCCGCCTGGTATGCGATTTGATTATGTTCAAATAATTTGATTTTCATATCCTCGGCTCCTTTCTGTTACCATTTCTCCTGCTGCCAACTATTTTCTGCATACTGTATGAAAAGCTTTTTCCCAAGCAGAATCAGCAATTTCTCATTGCCGTATCCTCGTCAAAAATGTAATGAAGTACCATACTTCATTACATTATGCCGATAATCCCCTGTTTTCCGTTGCGTTCTATTGGCTTGACCAGAATTTTGACGGCGGATAATCCGGAATCTCTTTCGAAAAACCTTAGATTAGCGTCTATATTTCATTCATTTTTTAGTAATAATTGAAGATTTACTGAATTTGACTAGAATTTTGACGGCAATAAAACAAAAATCTCTTTGATTTTCTTGATTTTTTGTTAAATAGAAAATGAAAGGATATTCATTTTTCTGATTTTCCATGACTTTTTGGGAGAAAATTACAGAAATGCCAACAGAAACACACCTTGCAGTCCTCCAAAATGTTGACAAAACCATTTTTGCATGGTAATATAACGTAAACAAAACACATTTTTGACATATTTTTTGCCTAAAAAATGTAATGAAGTATGGTACTTCATTACAGATTTTTATGTTAAGTAAATAGGGCAGAAAATTTATATTCCAACTTTGACTAAATATTAGGATAAGGAATTGGGCAGACCGGCTCCATCTTTTATCCTATTTTCAAATAAATCTTTACTGATAATAAAATCTATTACGTTTATCCCACACCTTCTATACTATCCAAGCCTTGAATTTGCAACTTTGAAAATAGTACCCAGATGAATTTAGACAATTCCATATTAGAAACTTACGTTGAAGTTCCTTCAAAATAATGATAAGATACAAGAAAAGATTGTGAGGTGCAATTACAAATAATTTTTATATGACCTCATTCATAAAAGAATGGTGGGAATACAATAACGTTGTAACCCTGATTACCCGCCCCAGACGTTTCGGCAAGACTCTGAACACTGAAATATTCCTAAACACCAAGGGTAAAAAGGATGATGAGATAAAGGATTTTCTGGCTTATATCGAAAACAGCACTGATGCCTGTGCGCAGCAGACCTCCAGCCAGCTTGTCAAAGCAATCCATAAAAGAGTAACTGAATAAAGCTGGACAAGAATATGGAACTCCAGTATATGAATTTATTACAGATGCAGGGAGGAATATAATGTCAGAAGGAATCGTTTATCAGAATAAGGATGTTTTATTTAAGATCCTTGGTAAGACATATAAAGAAAAAAGTTTTGCGGCGTATGGCATTGACCTTCCGCCGATCAGGGAGCTACTTCCCACAGACCTGCCGAAGATTGCTGCAAATGAAAAAAGCATTGACAACCTGTTTCTGTTGGAAGACGGCACTTATGCGATTGTAGATTATGAATCGGTATACAAAAAAGCGAATAAGATAAAATATCTGAATTATATCGCACGGGTAATGGAAAAATACTTTAAAGAAAATGAAACATTCAACCTGCGCCTGATCGTTATCTACACCAGCGATGTACAAAGCGCGGAATCAACGTTTGAAACAGACTGCTTTACCCTGCGTACCGAGCAGGCTTTCCTGTCCCATATAGACGGCGAAGCAGCTTTCCGTGAAATTCAGGGCAAAATCTACTCCGGCATCCCTTTGACAGATAATGACCTGATGCGGCTGGTGATCCTGCCGCTTACGGTTCCCGGTACAGAGGGGAAACAGAGTATGCTGGAGAGGATTGTTATCCTGGCTGAACAGATACCAAACGAAGAACAGCGGATTTTTACCCTGTCCGGCGTGATCGTAGCAAGTGACAAATTCATCAACAGAGAATATTTAGAGCAGATAAGGAGGAGAATCAATATGACACAGTTAGGGCAGATGTATGAAAAAGAAAAGATTGAATATGGAAATCAGAAAGCAAAAGAAAAAGCCATAGAAATGGCTAAATCTTTGATGGATGAAGGTGACGACCTTATTAAAATTATGAAAGTTACTGGACTGACTGAGGCAGAGTTACTTCGCCTTCAGAATGGCCGTTGGTCCTTTGAAGTTCCTTCAAAATAATGCTAAGATACAAGAAAAGATTGTGAGGTGCAATTATGGCAAGATCTGTCGGTATCGGTTTTCAGGACTTTGAACAAATGATTACTACAAATAATTTTTATATTGATAAGACCTCATTCATAAAAGAATGGTGGGAATACAACGACGTTGTAACCCTGATTACCCGCCCCAGACGTTTCGGCAAGACTCTGAACCTGGACATGGTGGAACATTTTTTCTCTGTCAACTATTCCGGGAGAAGTAACCTGTTCCACGATCTGTCTATCTGGCAGGAGGAAAAATATAGGAAACTACAGGGAACCTATCCCGTAATATCCTTAAGTTTCGCCAATGTAAAGGAAACCTCTTTCCAGAGTACGAAGAAAAGGATCTGCCAGATTATAGAAAAACTGTATAATAAATATGACTTTCTTCTGGAATGTGATTGTTTAAACGAAAAAGAAAAGGAAACGTATCAAAAAATATCCGCCGATATGGAGGACTATCTGGCCACGGATTCCCTGAATGCCTTATCTGATTATCTGATGCGCTATTATGGGAAAAAGGTCATTATCTTATTGGATGAATATGATACTCCTTTGCAGGAAGCATATGTACACGGCTATTGGGATGATCTGTCTTCTTTTATCCGCAGCCTGTTCAATGCCGCCTTTAAGACTACCTCCTTTCTTGAAAGAGCTATTATGACCGGCATCACCAGAGTCAGCAAAGAATCTATTTTCTCAGACCTCAATAATCTGGAAGTAGTGACCACAACCTCAGAAAAATATGAAGCTTCTTTTGGATTTACCCAGGAAGAGGTCTGGGATGCATTGAAAGAATATGGATTATACGAAAATAGAGAACAGGTACGGACCTGGTATGACGGCTTTACTTTTGGCACAAAAACTGACATATACAATCCCTGGTCAATCATCAATTATCTGAATAAGAAAAAGTTTTCCGCTTACTGGGCCAATACCAGCAGCAACAGTCTGGTCGGAAAACTAATCCGCGAAGGTAGCGCAAATACCAAGATAATCATGGAAGATCTTCTGTCCGGGAAAACATTCCATACTGAGATTGATGAACAGATCGCATTCAATCAATTAGATTACGATGAAAACGCAGTCTGGAGCCTTCTCCTTGCCTGTGGTTACCTGCGGCTGATAAATTGTTGTATGGATGAAGAATGGGGGATCGAGAAATATGAACTGGCCATCACCAACAAAGAAGTCCGTCTTACATTCAGACAACTGATCACCGGATGGTTCTCTAAATTTACTCCGGCATACAATGATTTTATCAAAGCTCTCTTAGCTGATGACAAAAAGGCCATGAACACATATATGAACCGTGTCGCCTTTACAACTTTCAGCTATTTTGATACAGGGAAACACCCATCCAAAGAATCGGAGCCGGAACGCTTTTACCACGGATTCATCCTTGGACTGATGGTAGATCTCGCAGAACGATATTCCATCACTTCGAACAGGGAAAGCGGTTTCGGGCGGTACGACGTATTACTGGAACCTCTTTCGGATGCAGATGACGCAATCATTATGGAATTTAAGGTTCACGATCCTACAGATGAGGATACACTTGCAGATACTCTGCAGAAAGCACTGGAGCAGATCGAACGGAAGAAATACTCTGCTATACTGGAGGCGAAGGGGTTTACATCAGATCATATTCGAAAATATGGGTTTGCATTCGAAGGGAAGACCATTTTGATCGGATGAGAAACTGACTTCATTCTTTCTGTATTTTAATTGTAATAACCGTCCCCTTGCCAGGCTGGCTTTTTATATTGAAAGAAACTCTTTTCTTAAAAGACATATGGAATCTGTGATAACAGTTATAGAGTCCCACGTGCTGTGCTTCCGGAGGCTCAGAGCCTTTCATATCCGCACAAAGCTTCGCAAGGCGTTTGGACGGAATCCCAATTCCGTTATCCTTGATCCTGATATAGACATACTCTTCCAACGACAAACACTGCAGTATCAGCTTCCCTCCGCACGGCCTGCCGAGAATGCCGTGCTCGATCGCGTTTTCCACCAACGGCTGTATTGAGAAAAAGGGAATAAACATACCTTCAAGCTCTTTCGCACAGTGAATAGTATAGTCTATCCTGCTGCCAAATCTTATTTTCTGGATAGCCAGATAGCTTTCAATATAATCCAACTCCTGGCGAACCGTCACATAGCTTTTGATATTTGCCAGGCTGTAGCGCATCATACGCGCAAAGGAATCGAGCATTTCCTTCGCAGTATCATATTCCTCCAGCGACATAAGACGCGAGATAGAATTGATAACATTAAAAATAAAATGCGGCGTCACCTGCTTCTGCAGCGCGTCGAGCTGCGCTAATTTCAACTGCTTTTCCAGACGGCTGCGGCGAATCTCCATATCAAGCAGTTCTTCAGATCTCTTGGCCAACTGCTTTTGAACCTGGGCATAGGCGGCCGTCTGTATAATATAATTGGTAATATTAGACAAGGCCGCTGTTGTTCCGTCGATCTGCTCGGGTGTTACGACCGGAATCTCTCTGTAGTAGGCAGCAAGCTCCGGATCGTCCAGCCAGTTAATATCTTTCGGAGCCGGATCGCGGGGATAAAGGTTGTCCTCTGAACACAGCACATTGCCGGCGGTAATCGCTCCGATGCACTCATCTTCATATATCAGCGGTATCTCAATATTGATAAGTCCTGCGTGACAGATATAGATACAGGGCTTTTTCGTTTTCAACGCGATAGCAATGGCATTTTTATTCGTGCACGAACAATAAAAAGCGCCTTTTTCCGTCTCGTTTATCTTCGTACAGAACCGGCAGAAATTGCTCTTTGAACTGACATGATTGCCCTGTGCATCCGTGAAAATAACACCGAATCCTGTTGCCACAGAAAAGGAATCCTGGATCTCATTCTGGAGCGGCGCAGTTAAACCAGCTCCCCAAGGTAATCGGCAAATTGAATCAGAAAGGACAGCCGGTAGTCGCTAATACGCTGGTTCTCGTGTTTACTATCTTCTTCTGCATATTCAGCGGGGATAACTGGGTCCAGTATATTTATGCCGTTTCCTGTATCGCGGCGGGCCTGGTGTATTTCATGTGCTGTCTGGATGCCATGGCGCTTAGAAAGAAGCATCCCGAGTGGGAGCGTCCGTACAAGGTTCCGTGCGGGAATGTGGTCTTTGTACTCGGCATGATCATCTCTCTATGGGTGATCATCGGCTCCTGTCTGGAGCTTGCAATCGGCGGTTATGTATCCCTTGTGATCTACTGCATCCTGGGTATGCTGATGTATGCGATAATGGGACAGTACCGCAAGAAAGATCCTGATGAACACACACTGGTCACATTGACCCCGGAAGATATAGATAAAGGATATTAACGCTATTCATTTCTCTAATTCTATAATAAGAAATAGCATCGTACATACCCGCTCAGGGCTGCAGATGCTATTTCTTACTTCTGCATACATTTATGCTCAATTAACGAGTTTTTGTAATGCCTCAATTAAGACGGACAATTCTTCAAAAACAACAGCATTGAATCTCTAATCTTTTTTAAGAACTTCTCGTAGATCTTCAGAATGTAAACTATAAATAATAAACACCCTGCCAAAGAGATCATCTTCCCCAATCTCACCCCCGGCGCATGATAAAGTATCTCAACATCGTGCTCGCCTGGCTCGATCCGGCACCCAAGAAAAGCCGTGTTCACCTCTTCTTCTTCCGCCGCCTGACCGTCTATCAGAATCTCAAAATGCTCATCATACGGGATCGTTGTGATAAGATACCCCCGCCGCTTCACATCTATAGTCCCTACAATACAATTTCCCTTCGTTCTCTCCTTATCTACCCAAAGTTCCGACTGATACAGCTCAATGCTTTCCTCTTTATCGGGAAGTATTCCCAGATATGCCTTTGCATCCGATATCTGATACCGTCCCTCTCCAAGTATCACTTCCACGGACTTCTGCCCGTCTCTTAGCGAAACGGCATAGGTAAATTCCGTATTGCCGTTATAATAGAAATGATTTACCGACGTCAGCTTATTCCGTATCCCTTCCACCCAGACCGCAACATCCTTCGACGGTCTTAAGTTCTTTACCCGGAACTTTAAGAATAAGACCTCCGCTTCCCGCTCCTTTGCCTGCGGATCCGGCAGATCAAGATATATCGTCTCCTTCTCTTCCGAGTCCGTCTCCTTTGGCAAATGTATCTCTATCTCCTTCACAGCAGTATTTTCAGCCGCGGCATTCTCCTTCGCGTCATTTACAATGGTTCCGTCCGGGGAAATGTCCTTCACCGCCGCATAACGAAGCAGCGCCAATTGATTGCAGGGAAATTCCAGTCCTCTGTATAGTTCCTCCGTAATCACCTGATCCGTTGTATAAGCGACCGGCGACACCCGGTCATTTTGATATACTCTCAGACCTGTCTTACCCTCTGTATCCTCATATCCTGATACCTCTTTATATCCTGACACTTCCTCATATCCTGATACCCCTTTATATCCTGACGCTTCTTCATACCCCGGCACCTCTACATCCGACACCACGTATTTCACTCCCATGAATCTCTGATACACCGGATTATGTACCGCAGACTGCATCAGAAAGTTCCTGAAAGGCTCTTCGATCTGAAACGTATCCTCCCGGAATTCTCTATACTTCTTATGATAAGAGGATGAATAGATAGAGGAAATATACTGATCCATATTCCAGATCCGGTTCAGATTCGCCGCATTCTCCTCTTCGCCGCCTAACTGCTCCGTTCGGTAGAATCCCTTCTCTTCTTCCGTTGCCTCTCCGATCAGCTCTCCGATCCGGGCATCCGTCGCACTCTGGTAAAATTCTCTGCTCACCGCATGGGCTCCCTGCGCATGACACCCATTGCCAAACACGATAAGAAAAGCGATCCCCACTGCCATTAAGACAGTAGTGCTCCATTGCCTGATCTTAAGGCCTGACAGCCCATGAGACATAGCCGGAAACAGCCATTTCCGGCAGCATAGGATGACCGCATAGCATACGAACATTACTGCGCCGTCTAAAAGCAGCAGCTTCCAGTATTTCCCGGCCTCCCCCTGCCGCCGGAACACATAGATCAGCACGGCCGTCAGCGCATAAGGCAGCAGTTCCGCAACCGGTCCCCGAGATCCCAGATCATTCAGATAACACGCCAGCACATAGCACAGAAGCGGCAGAAACGGGATCATCGCCTTATCCCGCACATACAGCCCTCCGTTCAGCAGGTACGCGAATACCGGAACCGTAAGCACTGTTATGCACCCCCACGCCAGCACCTTATCACTCAGATTCCTTCCGAAAAACACATCATTTCGGATTCCCTGCGATACATGGCGCTTCCGGGGCAGGCGGACTATCGTCCGGCAAGGTATGGCAAGCAGGGCCGTAAGGGCAAGGGCGGTAAGCCCGATCCCGTGCGTTGAATAACAAAATCTGGACGCAGACACCCCCGGTATCAACAGCTCTGCAATACTGAGCCCTGCACTCTCCCCGCCCCGTCCGGTCAGTGTAAGCGCCGTCGGCACCAGCAAGACAGAACTCATCAGCACCGCCAATATAAACGGAACTGCGAATCTGATCCCCGCCGTCAGGAATATTCCAGGAGTAACCTTCTTCCCTTCTTCCTCACATACCGCCAAAAACCTGTGAATTCCATACAGCACCAGTACCAGCATCCCGCCGATGCTGAAATAAAAGCTGGTCATGATCATAAGACAGACACTGGCCGCGATCCAAATGCCCGATCTTCGCCTGACATTTCCTGCATACCTGCCGCCATGTATCCTGCTGCCATGCGTCAATACCAGACCGCCTGTACAAGCTTCTTCACACTCAAAATACCGGTCTGCTCCCCACAATCCTGTGATCAGAAACGGCATATAATTCACAAACATAACCTGGCTGTAGGAATGATAGATCATCGGCCCGGACAGCAGGAACATCACCGTCACCCCCGCACGGATCCTCTGCGGGAATCCTCTCCTTCCAAGCCACGCATACATCAGAAGCACGGAAGCCAGAAGACTTAAGAACTGAACCGCCATCATATAATCGGACATTTTCACAGACGGAAGCAGATAGGACAGCATCAGAATGGGATTGTACAGTCCATAATAGGCAAAGTTATAGATATTCTGACCGCCCCCGATATTAGCCGCGAATTCCGGGAACAGCTCTCCCGTCTCATAGAACTGCTGCCGGAAATAATCCGGCAGTACGCTGTGCTGGCTGATCCAGTCTACCTTCGAACCGAATACCCCGTAACGGAAGCAGAACAGATAGCAGAACACCGCGGTCAGGATTCCAAGGAGAAGATATCTTTTACACTGAAGCCGCCTCATGCCTGTCTCCCTTCTTCTCTTCACTGGAATCCTTCAGAATGAATATCGGTCTGTGCTTCGTCTCCAGATATGTCTTGGACAGATATTCCCCCACAATCCCCGTACAGAAGAGCTGGATACCGCTTACCATGAAGATGATGCACACCAGCGACGGCCAGCCTGACACCGGATCGCCCCAGATCAGAGTCCTTACGATGATGACCAGTATCATGAGGAATGACAATATACAGAAGCATACTCCCACCACCGACGCCAGAGACAGCGGCGCTACAGAGAAGCCTGTGATCCCTTCCAGTGAGTAAGCGAACAGCTTCCCAACCGACCACTTCGTCTGCCCGGCGCAGCGTCCCACATTCTGGAATTCAAGCCATTTGGTCCGGAATCCCACCCACTCGAAGATTCCCTTCGAGAAGCGGTTATATTCGCTCATCCCAAGCACCGCATCCACCATCTTGCGCTTCATCAGACGGTAATCCCTGGCGCCGTTCACGATCTCCGTCTTGGAAATGCGGTTGATAAATTTATAAAAGCTCTCTGACAGGAAAGAACGGATCTTGGGCTCTCCTGCCCGTGTAGACCGTCTGGTCGCCACGCTGTCGTAATTCTCTTCCTGTAAGATCCTGTACATCTCCGGCAGCAGTCCCGGCGGATCCTGCATATCCACGTCCATTGTCGCCACATAGTCTCCCGCCGCATTCTTAAGCCCGGCGTAGATCGCCGCCTCTTTTCCGAAATTCCTGGAGAACGACAGATACCGGCACCGCCTGTCCGCCTCATTCATTTCTTTTAATATAGAAAGGGTCCGATCCGACGAACCGTCGTCCACAAAGATCAGTTCGAACTCTTCGCCTGACATCTCACCCATCACCCGGCACATTTCCCGATAATATAAGGGCAAAGCCTCCTCCTCGTTAAAACACGGAATTACAACGCTTATTCTGCTCATCTTACATCTCTCCTTTGTCTCTCCTATAATTCCCCTGGAAGAATCTTCCATATGTTACTATTTTTCCCTTCATTCAGATACTTTACACGGCTTCTCTTAAGAAACCCCAAAAATAAATCTTAAAAATTCTTAAGAACTTCTAAGAATTTTCAAAAAAATGTTATACTTAATTTTAGAAAACGGATCTGCAGCACAAGTGTAGAGTCCGCAGCAGCTACCGAGTGTTACGCTGACAATTCAGATACAGGAGTATTTACACCCATGGAAAAATCACGCATCTTGATCGTAGACGACAACCCGGAGATCCGGGAGATCATCCATATCTTATTAGAAGGAGAAGGCTTTGAGATCCAAGAGGCCGGCGACGGACAGACCGCCCTTGCCCTGACAGAGGAACTTACCTTCGACCTGATCATCCTGGATATTATGATGCCGGGGCTCAACGGCTATCAGACCTGCCTTGAGATCCGCAAATGCAGCAACGCCCCCATCTTATTCTTAAGCGCGCGCACCAAGGACAGCGATAAGACCCTGGGATTTTCAAGCGGAGGCGACGATTACCTGGCGAAACCATTTTCCTATAATGAGCTGATCAGCCGCGCCAAAGCGCTGATCCGGCGTTACCAGATCTATCGCGGGAAAGACGATTCCGGCGTTACGGCATCAGATGCAGCAGCACAGCAGAATCCTCCAGGCGAGCCCCTGGTCTTTCATCATCTTATCATCGATGAGGCTAAGGAAGAGGTAACCTCTAACGGCACGCTCCTTGTACTGACGGACACCGAATACGCCATGCTGCTCCTCTTAGTGAAGCACCGCCGGCAGATCTTCTCCGCCCAGCATCTCTATGAATCCGTGTGGAATGAACCTTATTACTACGGAGCCAACAACACGGTCATGGTCCACATCCGCAATCTCAGGCTTAAGGTCGAGAAGGACCCGAAGAATCCGACGCTTATTAAGACCATATGGGGAAAGGGGTACCGCTGTGATTAGACGATTCCGTAATATGAAGATCCGCACACAGTCCGCAATCGTAATCCTGTGTGCCATTATCGCCGCCTTCGCGTTCTTCGAACTGCTGTGGCTGAACAAATGGAAGTTCTGCGAAGCTGCCGAAGATCTGGATCTGTTCTACACCCAGATCAGTGACGATAGTTTTAAGGAGACCCTTGCAAAAGAGGCTCTTAACTATAATATCCCTGAATCAGAAGACGACGAAGAAGCAGTCGAAGCCCTGCAGCCATTCCTTGATCTTGCCAACGAATATACCTCCATCTATATCTACGGCGAAGAAGACAGCCTGTACCGCACAGGCAAGTTCGCATCCATTATGGATACCAGAAGCTTCCTCTTCTTTTTCAATATCGGCTACCAGCTTACCGGCGGCCAGGGAGAATATGTGATGGACTTCATGCTGGAATTTGCTAATGGAAGCGCACAGGTCATGATATACAACTACGAGCGGACCTTATTTATCTATCCCTTTCTGGTTGTCTGCTTTCTCCTGTCCGTTTCCCTCTTCCTTGTTATCGTTCTCTTCTTCTTAAACCGCAAGATGAGGCAGATATTGATCCTGAAAGACGAGATCCTTACTATGTCCTCCGGGGATCTGTCTCATGCGGTACCTGATTTCGGTGAGAATGAGATCGGCATTCTTGCCAGCGAATTGAACCTCTTAAGAGAATCTCTCAGCGACAACATTCAGAAGGAGCAGGAGAGCCGCAAGGCAAATCAGGATCTGATCACCGCCCTCTCCCACGACCTTCGGACTCCCCTCACCGTCCTGCACGGCTATCTGGAAGTGCTGAAGTTAAAACGGAATCCCAAGTCGCAGGAAGAGTACCTGGACCGCTGCCTGAAGAAGACGGAGGACATCAAGGAACTGACCGACCGGATGTTTGAGTACGCATTGGTGGCAGAAGAGACGGAGACCCCCGATATCACCTGGATCTCTACGGATTTTATTCAGCAATGCCTGTCGGAGAACTGCGATTATATCCGGCTTGCAGGCTTTGCTTACGACCTGCGCCTGCCTGAGACCTCCGGCGTACTGCTAAGTGATAAGACTATGCTTAAGCGGATCTTCAATAACCTGTTCTCCAATATCTTAAAATACGGGGATAAGTGTGATAATGTGATTGTAACTGCAGAATTGAAAAAAGAGATGTTCTATATAATAATATCGAATTCTGTCAAAGCCGGGCGCTCCCACTCTGACAGCAACAATATCGGTATGAAGAATGTCAGGAAGATGATCGAACTGCTGGATGGTCAGATGGATGTAAAACAGGAGGATGAAACCTTCGTGATCAGGCTTGGTTTCACCCTCCGGTAGACATAACTATAACCTTAATAACGGCGCAGATCTGTCCGAACGATTACATAAGCTTCTCGCCTGTCAGCATCTCATACCCCTGCAGATACTTGTCGATCGTCTTCTGCACGATCTCCTCAGGCAATGTCCAGTCATTGTCCGGGTTGGCCTTCAGCCAGTCCCGGGCAAACTGCTTGTCAAAGGACGGCTGGGCGTGCCCCGGCTCATATCCGTCTGCAGGCCAGAACCGTGAGCTGTCCGGCGTCAGCATCTCGTCGCCGATGACGATATTGCCCTTCTCATCCAGACCAAACTCGAACTTGGTATCTGCGATAATGATGCCGCGTGTAAGCGCGTAATCCGCACATTTCTTATAGAGCGCAAGGGTGCAGTCGCGAAGCTTCGCAGCATATTCCTCTCCCTTGCCCGGGAAATATTTCTCCAGATGGGCGATACTCTGCTCATATGAAATATTCTCGTCATGATCTCCGATCTCCGCCTTCGTTGACGGCGTATAGATAGGCTCCGGCAGCTTATCGGACTCTCTCAGGCCTTCCGGCAGCCTGATCCCGCATACAGTGCCGTCCTTCTGATAGCTGGCCCATCCGCTGCCGGTAATATAACCGCGGACGATACACTCGATCGGGAGCATGTTAAGCTTCCTGCACATCATACTGTTCCCGTCAAACTGCGGAGACTGGAAGAACTCCGGCATATCCCCTGCATCCGTTGAGATCATGTGGTTTGGGAGAATGTCCTTTGTCATATCGAACCAAAACTTAGACATCTGAGTCAGAACCGTCCCCTTCTTGGTCACATCATTCTTCAGAATGACATCAAAGCAACTGATACGATCAGTCGCAACCATGATCAGGCTGTCGCCGTTATCATAGATCTCACGTACTTTTCCTTCTTTGATTGGCTTCATGTGGTATCCCTCTTTCTGATATTTTGCTTACTGTGTATTCCAAAAAAATATTACCTTCCTACTATACAATAGATATCGGATTTTTTAAAGATGTAATATGGATATTTGTCGAATAGTTTCTCTTGAAACAGGAAATGAAGATGGTATAATAGGGATTATACAGCGAATGAAAGGAGCAATCTGAATAATATGTCGAAAAAGATATGGAATTTTGGCAGAAAAACTCTTCTGATCATGATACTATCCATGATGTTTTGTGCCAATGCCAGGGCTGAAGGCGAAGATACAGGCAGAGAAGACGGCACCGCGGCGGAGCTGCCGGGTGAAGCAGTCATCTCTTTAGACGGCTTGTCAGACGGTCTCGCCGGATATCCTCCCTCCGAAAAGAACCAAACTGCGGCTGAACCAGAAGCGGCTGAACAAGGTGTGGCTGAACCAGAAGCGGCTGAACCAGAAGCAGAGCAAGGGACTATCATCCCCGGCTCTTCTGAGACACAGCCAGAGACGGCAGAAGAACCGTCATCCGCACAGGATACAGCGGCCATGGCCCGAAGCACAGCGGGATATAACGTGAAGATAAGCGGATACAATGCCAGTCAGGGCATTTTCCGTGCTGCGGTGTCGGGTATCACTGCCTCTGACAGGATCAGGGAGGTACTGATTCCTGTGTGGAGCAAGGCGAACGGCCAGGATGACATCATATGGTACACTGCCCATAAGAGCAGCGGCGGAGATTATTACATAGATGTGGATATCAGGAACCATCATTACTCCACGGGCACCTACTATATCCACGTTTATATCACAGACGCCACCGGCCGTCAGTTCTTTGCGTGCTCCGCAGAGCAGGAGATCGATATGGCGCCGGGAACACTTACCGTAACGAAGAATAATGAGAAGGAATACACCCTTGAACTTATAGGCGTGAACGTACCGGGCGGGATCAGGCAGATCCAGTTCCCCGTATGGTCCAATGTAAACGGTCAGGATGATATCGTTTGGTATTCGGCAGCGCGGGTGAGCAGCCAGGTATACCGCTGCCGGATATCCGTTGCGAACCACAGAGGACTCGGACAATTCATCGTACATGCATATGCCCAGATGCCGGACAATTCTAATATATTTCTCGGCGCAGCCGGTTTCACAACAGCGGCTCCGTCGGTCGGACAGGTCCAGGCTTCTGCTGCGGACCGGACAAGAGGCAGATTTACAGTGCGGATATCCGGTGTGAAGAACGGCGGACTCATCCGTCAGCTCCAGGTCCCGGTGTGGTCCAAGGGGGACCAGAGCGATATCGTATGGTATACGGCGTCAAGAGACAGCAAGGGCGATTACATCGTCAATGTCGATATCTCCCGCCACGGATTCAACTGCGGCACCTATCATGTGCACACTTATCTTACAGACGTATCGGGCGCGCAGCAATTCGCAGGTGCCGCCGCCTGTGAGATGAATCTCCGGTATCAGTCGTTTTCGGCAGGTGATATCAGCGGTACGGAATCTACATACCGGATCACATTGAACGGCCTGGAGGTTCCCGCAGGGGAGCGGAATGTGCAATTCGCCGTATGGGGAGCTGCGAACGGGCAGAACGACCTCCGATGGTACAACGCCCGCCAGTCCGGCGGAAAGTATATCTGCGACATAAGGACAGCCGACCACGGAGAATCCGGCAAATATATTGTCCATGCCTACTGTAATACACGCGGGAATACGATTCAGTTTATCGGCGCGTCAGGATTCGAAGTAACAAAGAAGGCGCTTGCAGCCCAGGTACAGGTCTCTGATATCAATCAGACCGCGGGAACCTTCAAGGTGACGGTCAAGGGCGCCGCGTCTTCCTCAGGAATAAAGAAGGTCCAGATCCCTGTATGGTGCGCGGATGATCAGAGTGACATCGTATGGTACAATGCAGCAAGAGTTTCCGAGGGAATCTACACTGCCAATGTCCGGGTATCCCAGCACGGCAACCATTTCGGAACGTATAAGATCCATGTATATATTACTGCCGGCAACGGTGTACAGACCTTTGCAGGATCGGCGTCCGCGAATATTTCTCCCCGCAATTATGTGTACAGCCGTTCGTTAAACGGGTCACAGCAGGAGATCGGGATCATCGGTATATCCGCAAGGAGAGTCCAGTTTCCGACCTGGAGCAAGACGGACGGACAGGATGATATCGTTTGGTATGAAGGGCGCAGCAAAGGGAACGGAGAATGGAGCGTGATCGTGAACAGCGCGAACCACCGGCATTCGGGAGAATATATCACACACATATATACAGACGGGGCCTTTGCAGGATCGGCGTCTTACCAATTAAAAAAGAATGGGATTGAGATCGCGGATGTAATCAGGAATGCAGGAAAACCTGCAGGAAAGACCCTGTATGTCTGGGGCGGCGGATGGAATGAAGCAGATACAGCGGCAGGCGAGACCGCTCGTACCATAGGTGTGTACCCAGAATGGGAGCGGTACTTCAGCAGCAACCGGCAGGGGTATTCTTATCTGCCGGGAAAAAGAGCGTGGGAACGAGGAGAACGGCAGTGGCGGTTCTACGGACTGGACTGTTCCGGTTATCTGGGATGGGTCGTCTATAATTCCGTCCAGAGCGGAAGGAACGGAGCCGGTTATGTGGTGGATGCCTCCCGTTTCGCTTCCTCCCTGGCAGGATACGGTTATGGCTCTGTATCGTCATGTACACCGAACAGCGTGTTTAAACCGGGCGACATCATCAGCATATCCGGCCATTGTTACCTGAGTCTCGGACAGTGCAGCGACGGCAGCGTCCTCATCCTGCACAGCACACCGAACGGCGGCGTACAAGTGAGCGGCACCGTAACCGGCGGCGGGTCGTCGGAAGCCTCAAGGCTTGCCAGTTCCTTCATGCAGCAGAACTATCCTCAGTGGTGGGCAAGCTTCGGCGGCGAAGGAAGACAGAGCGTAGACGCATCCAAGTATCTGAACGGCACAAAATTCTCCTGGACAGTCAACAGTACGGTAGGAGATTCCGAACGGATACAGGGGAAACGAGCAAATGAAGTCTTAGGCTATTTAAAATAATTATCACAACTGCCGCATTAAGAACGATACCCGATCATTCTTAATGCGGCAGTTTCATTACCCCTGTGTGAATCTCTGCAAAAACTGTCTGGTCCTCTCTTCTTTGGGATGTTCGAACACCTGCATCGGTTCTCCCTGTTCCACGATACTCCCGTCGTCCATGAAGATCACATGATCCGCCACATCTCTGGCGAATGCCATCTCATGAGTAACGATCACCATCGTCGTATTCTCGTCTGCCAGCTCCTTGATCACTCTTAAGACCTCTCCGGTCAATTCCGGGTCCAGAGCGGACGTCGGCTCATCAAAACACAGGATATCCGGCTGCAGCGCCAACGCCCTGGCGATAGCAACTCTCTGGCATTGTCCGCCGGATAGCTGATGCGGATAATTATCCTTGCGGTTCGCAAGTCCCATCTGATCAAGCAAAGTTTCCGCCTGCACACGGATCTCCTCTAAGATCTCCTTCTTCCTCGCCTTATAGTCCGGCTGCTCTGAAGCCAAAAGCTCCCTTGCCAGCATCACGTTCCGAAGCGCCGTATACTGCGGGAACAGATTGAACGACTGAAACACGAGCCCGAAATGAAGCCGCTTCTTACGGATCGACGCTTCTAACCTGGTAGACGGATCCTCTGCGTCGAAGAGAATCTCATCATTTACCCGGATAATTCCCTTATCAGGAGTTTCCAGGAAGTTGAGGCATCGAAGTAAGGTCGTCTTCCCGCTCCCGGAGGAACCTATGATGGAAAGCGCCTGTCCTTTCTCCAGTGAAAAACTGATATCCTTCAGCACCTTCGTCCGATTGAAAGATTTGCATATATGCTCTGCTTCTAATATTGACATCACATCCGCCCTCCTCTATCTGAAATAATCCAGCCTGCGCTCCAGCCGTCCAAGCAGAAGCGTCAGGATACCATTGAATATAAGATAATAGACCGCAGTAAAAAACAACGGCCAGATAGCGCCTGAGATACCGTGAGATCCCTTCATGAACGCCTGTCCTGCCCAGATGATCTCCTGCAGCGCGATGATGCGCGCAAGAGAGGTATCCTTGACCAGAGTGATGATCTCGTTGGACATGGGCGGAACGATCCGCTTGATCATCTGCAGCAGGGTGATCTTGAAGAATATCTGTCTCCTTGTCATACCAAGCACCAGCCCCGCCTCTTCCTGACCGATCGGCACTCCCTGGATCCCTCCGCGGTATATCTCGGAGAAGTAACAGGCGTAATTCAGTACAAATGAAAAGGCTGCCGCCAGAAAACGCCCGGACTCACCGCCGCCCCAGATCGGAGTATGTAATACCAGCCCCGGGAAATAATAGATGATCAGAAGCTGGATCATCAACGGCGTTCCCCTTATGATCCATACAACGAATTTCGAAAAATACTTAAGCGGTCCAAATCGGGACATCGAACCAAATGCGATCACCAGTCCCAGCGGAAATGCACCGATCAATGTTACAAAGAAAAGTTTTAACGTCTGTAAAAAGCCGATATTCAACGCGTCCACAACGATCGGCATCTGTTCCATAATCTGTCCCATATCTGTATCCTGCTTTCTCTCTCGATTCTATCATAGAATGCCTCATACTCGGCAAAAACAGTGAGCGAAAACATTCGCCCACTGATTCTGTTACTGCTCAATGATCGCAGCCTGTACCCCATAAGTCTCTGCGCACTCCATCATGCTTCCGTCCGCGTAAGCAGCCGCGAAGTAATCATTCAGCGCTTTTGCAAGATCGGAGCCTTTGCGGAAGCCGACGCCGTACTCCTCGTCATTCAGTCCGCAGGTATAGGTCAGATCCGCGTATCCTGTACCTTCCCCTACCATAGCGGCTGCCATCAGTGAATCGATCACTGCCGCGCTCGACGTCCCTGCCGCTACTTCCATCAAAGCGTCCGACTGTGCCTTCACCGGCGTATATTCAAGCTCCAGAGCGGCCACCGCGGCTTCCCCCGCGCTGCCTGCCTCCACCGCGAATGAAAGGTCAGACAGGCTGTCCGTATCCTGATACTTGTCCGCTTCACTGGCCGGAACGATCACTACCTGCGCGTTGTTGCAATAAGCATTGGAACACTCCATAGCGCTGGTCACCTCGTCTGTGAGGGTCATACCGTTCCATACGCAGTCAATGGTCTTGCCGTCCAGCTCCATGATCTTGTTATCCCAGTCAATCTCTACGAATTCCGCCTCGACACCGATACTCTCGGCAAATGCCTTCGCCATATCCGCATCAAAGCCGATCCATTCGTCGCCGTCTCCCTTGTAATCCATCGGCTCAAAATCTGTGATACCGACTACCAGAGTTCCCTTGTCCTTCACATACTCCAGATCGCTTCCGTCAGAAGCACCGGAGCCGGAATCTGCGCCGGATTCAGTACCGGAGCTTGCACCGCCGTCTGAACCGGAATCAGACTTATCATCCGAACCGCCGCATGCGGTCAGTGAGAATACCATCACCATCGTAAGCATAAAAACAACTATTTTTTTCATAATCTTCCACCTCAATATTCATATTTTGATTGCTAAATGACTTGCCTGAATTCTCATCCGCTGAAAATAATCAGGCCAACACAGTACGCTACTATATTACCAATTTACCACAATAAAGTCAAGCGCAAATTTAACGAATTCAAACGATGAATTCAGACATGAAAAAGACCTGCCAGGGAAGGTTCTTCCCCCGCAAGTCTCTGTCCTCTCGTCATTTTTAATACAAATATTTCTCTGCCAGCGTCTTAAGTCTCTTTGGATCTTCGGTATACCACGCGTCAAAGGTCGTATGCGCCGACTCCACTGCCTGTCCAAGCTCCACGAAGAATGCCGGCATATCCTTCTGCAGCATCATGCCCCACTGCTCGCCGAAACGCTCCTCGCCTGCCAGATCGCATCCGTTCACATGGAAGGTAAATGCCGGTTCCACGACATCATTCACCCTCTTTACTCCGCCGTGAAAACCAAGCGTTCCGATCTGATGCGTTCCGCAGGAAGAAGTACATCCCGAGATATGGATCCTTGGCAGCACGCCGTCCGCGAAATCATGCTTCCTTACTTCTTCTATGATCTGCGCCAGAACTCCCTGGGAATCCCGCAGACCTACCTGACAGATCGTTGCCCCGATACAGGCGACCGAAGTCTCGAACAGATCCCTCGCACCGTCAGCCGTAGCCTCTAAGACCTTCTTCGCCTCATCTCCGTTCAGATTGATGATATAGATGGTCTCATCCGGCGCAATCCGAAGCTCAACCTCTTCCATATCTTTCACGGTCTCATAGATAGCGGCAAACCAATCGACCTTCGGAACCCCTCCGATCGGATGATATGTCACGGCATACAGGCCTTCCTGCTTCTGCGGGATCACACGTCTGCCGGAAGCTTCCGTGCCGTTCCCCCTCTTATTGACCGGCTGTTCAATAACCTCAAGCTTAAGATCTTCACCCGTTTTCACGGCCTCAAGCTTCTCAAGATAAGCCATCTTATATCCGTCCGCGCCTAAAGTCTCCTGCATATAGCGTGTCCTTGCCTTCCCGCGGTTCTCATAATTACCGTAGGCAATGAAGGTCTCTACCATGGCCTTCACATAATACAGCACCTCTGTTCCCGGCACCTGCTCCGCTACCTTCACGCCCATGCGGGGATTATTCCCCAAGCCGCCCGCGCTGTACACGTCGAAGCTTCCATCCTTCCCGGCAACAAATCCCAGATCACGGAACGTAGCATGAGTCTCATTGGCAGGAGAATTGGAGAAGCCCACCTTAAGCTTCCTCGGCATCTTCACCGTCTTAATGAAGCCAAGCAGATAGTCCGATACGGCTTCAGCGTACGGCAGTACGTCAAAATACTCGCCTTCTTCCACACCGGACAACGGGGATACCATGACATTCCTGGGGAAATCTCCGCCACCGCCCCTGGTAACGATCCCGGCGTCAAGGGCCTTCTCCATGATACCGCAGACCGCCTCTGCATTCAGGTTATGGAACTGTATGGTCTGGCACGTCGTGAAATGCGCCTTCTCTACCCCATACTCGGCGACTGCGCCGGCAACAAATCTTAACTTCTCCTTCGTCAGTCTCCCTCCCGGTATCCGCAGCCTCAGCATGCTCGCATTACCGCCCTTCTGGGCATAGCTTCCGAATCCGCCGGAGAATCCCTTGTACTCTTTCGTACTGACTTCTTTTGCATAAAACCTGTCGGTTACCTCACGAAATTCTGTGAGATCTTCCTTGAACTCCTTCAACATCTGTTCCATATCGCTTCACTCCTATTATCATTTCTATACTATCAACTATTCTTATTATAAAGGTCAGTACTCTGGCCGTACAGGCATCAATTACGCAGGCTCATAACCCCTTCCGCCAGAATCTTCACATCATCCAGGATATAGTCGAAAGCGCCCGCCTTATACAGGTTGATCGCGATCATTCCGATCGGAACCGCGAAGATCATGCCGAACACACCTCCCGTTTTGTAGCCGATATACAGCAATACCAGTGTGACCAACGGCTTCAATCCCATGCTGTCCCCGACTAATTTGGGCTGGATCAACTGACGCACAAGCTGTGTAACCCCATATAATATAAGAAGGCCCACTACCATCCGATAATTCCCTACCATGAATTTATAAGCTGCCCAGGGAAGCAGCGCCGTACCCGTACCAAAGAAAGGCAGGAAATCCAGGAAAGCGATCAACAGCGCAAGCAGCACGGCAAAATGAACCCTCAGGATCAGGAAACCTGCCAATAACAGCACATAGACCACTCCCATGATCTTAAACTGGGCTTTGAAGTATCCCCCGACCGCGTACTTGAAGTTATCTACCACCATGGTCATCCGGCTCACAAGAGCGTCCGGGGCGATCCGTTTCGACCAACGGATCACATCCTCCCGCTCCGCGATAAAGAAGTACGCCGAAATAAACGTCACGATAACCGCCACCAGCGCCGAGGGGATCCGTTTGGCGAATCTTCCCGCCGCCGATACCGTCGGCTCGCTGAGCTTCCCAATCAGATCACCCGCCGTATTCTCCAGGCTCTCCATCATCGTATGCCATCCTTCCCTGACTCCTTCGGGCAGAAGCTTGAAGATGCCGTTCAAACTGTCTCCGACCGTCGCCATACCAGCCTCCAGATCCTCATACATATCCGGCATATTCTGGATCAGACCCGCGATCTCACGCGACAGCGTACTGACAAGGAGATAGATGAGTAATCCTACCGCGCCAAGCACACCGATAATGATCAACGCAGACCCCCATTTCTTGATGATCTTCAACCGTTTCTCAAGCCAGTTCACCACAGGGCTTGCAATAGACGCGATACACCATCCGATCACAAATGGCATGAAAAAGCCAAGCAGCTTATATCCAAAATACAGGAACAGGCAGGTCCCAACCAGGCTGAATCCCAGGCTCACCGCTACCTTCCAGTAAGACCGCTCATCCCGCAGCTTTTCTTTACAATTCATCTCCATGCGTTTATTTCACCTTCTTGCCCTACACCAGATACTCACGCTCTGCAAGCTCCCAGATCTCGTCCCTCCCCTGCTTGGTAACAGAAGAGAATGGGATCACGATCGATCCCGGCAGAAGCCCCAGCCCCTGCCTTATTGTCCTGACCTGCTTATCCCTCTGGCTTCTCTTAATCTTATCAAGCTTCGTCGCGATAATAATAGGATGATATCCCTGCGACACGATCCAGTCATACATCAGCTTATCATTGGCAGAAGGATCATGCCGGATATCGATCAGCAGGAACACGGCGCGAAGCTGTTTCGAGCCGTGCAGATAACGCTCCACCATCTGTCCCCACTTCTGCTTCTCCTGCTCTGACACCTTCGCATATCCATACCCCGGAAGGTCTACCAGATAGAATTCCTGATTAATATTATAGAAATTGATCGTCTGCGTCTTCCCGGGCGTAGCAGAGATGCGCGCGTAGGATTTGCGGTTCATCAAAGCATTGATGAGCGATGACTTTCCTACGTTTGATTTGCCGGCAAATGCGATCTCCGGCAGCGTATTCTCCGGCAGCTTGCTTGTGATTCCGCATACCGTCTCCAAATTAACATTCTTAATAACCATTCTTCATCCTTCTCTGTTACTATTTTGTAACAGTTCAGATACCTTCACTGTTACACTATTTTACTTTCTTCTTCGGCGCAAGCGCAAGCTTCAGCACCTCGTCCATATGAGATACTGGAATGATCTTAAGTCCCCTGGTGATCTCATGGGACAGTTCCTCCACATCAGACTCATTCTCCTTAGGCACGAGTACCATCTTGATCCCCGCGTTCTTAGCAGCCAGAAGCTTCTCCTTAAGCCCTCCGATGGGAAGCACCCGCCCCCGCAGTGTAATCTCTCCGGTCATAGCCAGATCCGCCCTTGCTTTCCTTCCGGTAATCGCCGACATCATGGCCGTCGCCATGGTGATTCCCGCCGACGGGCCGTCCTTTGGAACCGCCCCTTCCGGAATATGGATGTGCACATCATGCTCCTTGAAGAAATGTTCGTCAACCTTGTGCTCCTTGCTCACGGAACGGATATAGCTGATTCCCGTCCTCGCCGATTCCTTCATCACATCGCCCATCTGCCCGGTCAGAAGTACCTCGCCTTCACCCGGCATGATGTTAACCTCAATCTGCAGCGTATCCCCGCCGACGCTAGTCCACGCCAGTCCACGCACGATCCCGACCTCGTCCGCCTCATTTGCCATCTGGTAAATATACAGCTCCTTGCCGAGATAATGGGCGATATTACGCTCTGTCACACGCACAGACTCCTTCTTCGTCTCCAGGATCTCCCGTGCCGTCTTGCGGCAGATATCACCGATCTTGCGCTCTAACTGACGGACACCCGCCTCCTTGGTATAATTGCGCGCCATCTTCCACAGCGCCTTCTTGCTGATGGTAAGCTGATCATCCCTAAGCCCGTGCTTCTTAAGCTGCTTGGGAATCAGATGCTCTATCGCAATGTGAAGCTTCTCATTTTCCGTATAACTGCTGACCTCGATCACCTCCATACGGTCCAGGAGCGGCCTGGGGATCGTCTGCAGCGTATTCGCCGTCGTGACGAACAATACCTCGGACAAATCCACCGGAACCTCCAGATAATGGTCGCGGAACTTGCGGTTCTGCTCGCTGTCCAATACTTCGAGAAGCGCTGAGAATGTATCTCCCTTATAATCATTGCTGACCTTATCGATCTCGTCCAGGAGCATCAGAGGGTTCTTCACCTCTGCCTGCTTCAGACCGTTGACGATCCTTCCCGGCATCGCCCCCACATAAGTCTTCCTGTGTCCCCGGATCTCTGCTTCGTCACGCACACCGCCAAGCGAAATGCGCACATACGGCTTCTTGAGCGCTCTGGCCAGAGACCTGGCAATCGAAGTCTTGCCGGTTCCCGGAGGGCCCACCAGGCAGAGGATCGGCGCATTGCCCTTCTTCGTAAGCGCCCTTACCGCAAGAAACTCGAGCACCCTCTCTTTGACCTTCTCAAGACCATAGTGGTCTTCTTCAAGAATCTGCTTCGCATATTCGATATCTTCATGCTCCGAACACATCTTATCCCACGGCATCTCAAGCATCGTCTCAATATAGGTACGGATCACTCCGTTCTCTGCCTGGCTTCCCATGGAATTCTGGAATCTTCGGATCTCTTTTTTTAATTTCTCCTTTACTTCATCCGAAGCCTGAAGCGCCTCTGTTTTCTGTTCGAATTCTTCCGCATCCGTCAGTGTACTGTCGTATCCCAGCTCCTCACGGATCAGCTTCGCCTCTTCCCGTAAGATGTATTCCCGCTGGTTCTTGTCCACTCTCTCCTTGACCTTCGCATGGATCTCATCCTTGACATTCATGATCTGGATCTCATTCATCAGCTTGAACGCCAGCAGCTCATAGCGGCGCATCAGATCTGCTTCCTCAAGAAGCTGCTGCGCGTCCGTGTAAGAGAACGGCGCGTTCGCCGCGACTACGTCGACCAGCTTCTTTAACTCATTGATACTCTCGATCTGCGCTGCCAGCTCCTTCGAAAGCTTCGGGTTCTTCCCCATATATTCCTTGAAGATGTCTTTCATCCCGCGAAGCATCCCCTCCAGGTTCAGCGGATGCTCATCCGCGCCCGTATCTTCCCTGGACGTATCTGTATCCGGTACGATCGTTACATTGGCGCGAAGATAGGGTTCTTCAAACTCTATGGCATTGATACAGGCTCTCTCTTCTCCTGTGATCAGAACCCGGTTCACCTTCTTTGGAAGCTTAATGATCTGCCGGACAGTCGCAATACAACCTGTCCTGTATACATCTGCCATTCCCGGCTCCTCCACCTCAAGATCCTTCTGGGCGGTCAGGAATATCTTCTGCTTTCCTTCCACAACCTCTTCTATTGCCTTGACAGACTTGGGTCTGCTGATATCAAAGTGGCGGACCATCTCCGGTAATATGGTAATCCCTCTTAGAGTCACCATAGGCAGGCTCATTATCTCTCTACTCATAAGCAATTCTCCTTACGAAAAAGAATCTCGCTTTCGAGATTCTCCGCTTTGCAGCGGGTACGATAAACTTCCCACCGTACCCGTCTGCCTGTTATTCTTTCTAATTGCAATCACACATTCCGCATACTATGCGCTCTCTGATCTGACAGAGATGCGTTCGCATAGCGGCTCCCCGATTCCCTTCACGGTATTCTCCGTGATCCTGCAGGCCTTCAGCGAATCGTCTGACGGAGCCCTGTACATGATATCCATCATGATACTCTCCATGATCGCACGCAGGCCTCTGGCTCCGGTCTTCCTCTTCAGAGAAGTCTCTGCGATCGCTTCCAGCGCATCCCCGTCGAACTCCAACTGCACACCGTCAAGCTCCAGCATCTTCTGATACTGCTTCACAATAGCATTCTTCGGTTCCGTCAATATCTGGATCAGAGCATCCTTATCCAGCATCTCCAACGGTACGGTAACCGGTACACGGCCTACCAGTTCAGGGATCAGCCCGAACTTCACAAGATCCTGCGGGAGCACCTGTTTCAGAAGCCTGTCAACGTCATCCACATGCTTCTCTCCAATCTCCACGTTGAATCCGATGGACTTGCGGTCGATCCTCTTCTCTATGATCTTATCGATCCCCTCAAACGCACCGCCGCATATAAATAAGATATTCGTCGTATCAATCTGGATCAATTCCTGATGCGGATGCTTCCTTCCGCCCTGAGGCGGCACATTGGCAACCGTTCCTTCTATGATCTTAAGCAGCGCCTGCTGTACACCCTCTCCGGATACATCCCTCGTGATCGACGGGTTCTCCGACTTCCTTGTGATCTTATCAATCTCGTCAATATAGATGATACCGTATTCCGCGCGCTCAATATCGCCGTCGGCAGCCTGGATGATCTTAAGAAGGATATTCTCCACATCCTCACCCACATATCCTGCCTCCGTGAGCGCCGTCGCATCAGCGATCGCAAACGGAACGCCCAAGATCCGTGCAAGCGTCTGTGCAAGCAGCGTCTTGCCGCAGCCAGTAGGGCCGAGCATCAGGATATTACTCTTGCCTAGCTCCACTCCCAAGTCTCTTCCCGCCATGATGCGCTTATAATGATTATACACCGCGACTGACAGAACCTTCTTCGCTTCATCCTGCCCGATTACATATTCATCCAGGAATTCTTTGATCTCCTGCGGCTTAAGCAGATTGATATCCGCGAATGGATTCCACTGCCTGTCATCGCCGTACTCGAATTCTTCCTCCAGAATCTCGGTGCACACATCAATACACTCATCACAGATATATGCCCCGTTAGGACCTGCGATCAGCTTTCTCACCTGATTCTGCGTCTTGTTACAGAACGAACACCTCACCTGATTGTCGTTCCTTCCTACCATTCTCTCACCTCGTCCAAGGACATCTTCAAAAGCTTCAGTTCCTTAACGGTTCTTGATGACCTCGTCGATCAAGCCGTATTCCTTCGCTTCCTCTGCCGACATGAAATTATCCCGATCCGTATCAGCACTAATCACCTCTATCGGCTGTCCTGTGTTTTCTGATAATATTTGATTCAATCTCTGACGGGTCTTCAATATATGTTCCGCGGCAATCTGGATCTCCGTTGCCTGACCCCGCGCTCCGCCTGACGGCTGATGGATCATGATCTCGGCATTCGGGAGCGCAAGTCTCTTGCCCTTCGTGCCTCCTGCCAGAAGGAATGATCCCATACTTGCCGCCATACCGATGCAGATCGTCTCTATATCACACTTGATATACTGCATGGTATCATAGATCGCCAGACCTGCCGTAACAGAGCCGCCTGGACTGTTGATATACAGATGGATATCCTTCTCCGGATCCTCTGCCTCAAGAAACAGGAGCTGTGCGACTACAACGCTCGCCGACACATCCGATACTTCTTCGCCGAGAAATATGATCCTGTCCTTCAAAAGCCTCGAATAAATATCGTAGGAACGTTCCCCGCGGCTCGTCTGTTCAATGACATAAGGTACCAAACTCATGCATATGCCTCCTTGCGATTCAACCCTTATTTTTCAACAGCATTCTCTACCAGGAATGTGATCGCCTCCTGGACTGCTATGTCTTTCTTCATACGTTCTTTTTCCTTGTCGCCCATGTACTCTTTGAACTTATCAGCTTCCATCTTGTACATGTCCGCCATCTTCGCAATCTCTTCGTCGAACTTCTCATCGCTGACCTCGATATTCTCTGCCTCAACGATCGCCTCTAATACAAGACGAGTCTCGATGCTCTTAACGGCCTGCGGCCTGATATCCGCTAACAGCTTCTCTGAGGTCATGCCTGTAAACTGGAAATACTGCTCCATAGTCAGGCCTTGCCCCCGCATTCTCTGAGCGAAATCATCAGCCATCTGCATTACCTGAGTCTCGATCATAGCATCCGGAAGCTCGTACTGTGCATTCTGAACAGCCTGTTCAACAGCAGAATCCTCCTGCTTCTCCTTGCCTTCAGAAGCCTTCTGCTCCTCAAGTTTTGCCTTAACATCCTCTTTGTATTCCTCTAATGTATCAAATTCTGATACTTCTGCAGCGAATTCGTCGTCGATCTCAGGAAGCTCCTTCGCCTTAATCTCATGTACTTTACACTGGAATACCGCTGCCTTGCCCTTAAGATCTTCTGCATGGTACTCCTCCGGAAATGTAACGTTAACCTCTACATCTGTTCCGGCTTCCACACCGATCAGCTGCTCCTCGAATCCGGGAATAAATGATCCTGAACCGATGATCAGCGGATAATTCTCAGCCTTGCCGCCCTCGAACGGAACTCCGTCCACGAAGCCTTCATAGTCGAGGATGATCTCATCTCCATCCTGTACCGGACGGTCCTCTACCGTGATGGTCCTGGCATTCTTCTCAGCCTCTTCCTGTATCTTCTCCTCAACCTCTTCCAGCGTCACGTCTGTGGATATCTTCTCGACTTCCAGTCCCTTATATTGCCCAAGCGTTACCTCCGGCTTCGTAGCTACCGTCGCTGTAAAGATGAACGGCTTCCCCTTCTCGATCTGGACCACATCAATCTCCGGTCTGGATACGATCTCAATCTCACTCTCGTCATAGGCTTCTGAATATGCCTTGGGGATCAGTTCGTTCGCCGCATCATCATAGAAGATCTCCGCCCCGTACATCTTCTCAATCATCTGGCGCGGAACCTTCCCCTTGCGGAAACCGGGGATCGCGATTCTGTTCTTCTGCTTCTTATATGCATTCTGAAGTGCTTTCTCTAAATCATCGGCAGAAACCTCAATAGTAAGCTTCGCCATGTTTTTCTCTAACTTCTCTACCTGTAAGCTCATTTGCTATTTCCTCCTGTTTCTATCCCACCCTTCGGTAGTCAAAGAGATGGGCATACTATTCTACTTTACATTCACCAAAGAAGTATAACACAAACCTCTTTAAATATCCAGTCCTACATTGATTGAATTTCATCTAAACGAAGTATTTTTCGGATCAGGCTGTCCATATCATCCTCGTCCACAGAATACTCGGATCCCGTCTCTGCCCTCACATGAAAGATCACCGTCTCCTCTTCGCCGTATTCAATATCCATATAAGCCGTATCCAACAACTCATAGGCATGATTGATGATATCGAGCAGGATCTGCTGGTCCGCCTCTTCCTCCGCAAAGCCCTCATATTCCCCTTTCTCGATCTTCTCCGCCATCTTAAGCGAATCCTCGACCAGCATCTCCTGGAAGGTCACGAATACATCCGCCGGCCAGATCTCAACCGGCACCTCATATTCCTTCTTCCCGGTCTTCTTGGCCTCTCCCACCTGATAACGCATGACCATAAATATCCTAGATACCAGCTCAGCGAACCGGGTGGTCTTAAGCTCACCGATCTCAAGACCGCTGGTGACGTTGGCTTCTACAAACCGGTCAATAGAATCCCTGTACGCCTGCATCAGGGCCTCCTCGGAAGCATCCTCCATGAAGGCTGACGCTTTCGTGATATCTGCCTGAAAGGTAAGGTCAAGCAATGCCTGCGAATATCCTGCCGCGTCAAAATCCCTGCCGCATCCTGTCACATTGGCCAGAAGGGCCGCGCACAGTATACAGATCCCAAGCAATCTTCTGATCCCTTTTATTCTGTTATTTTTTCTTCTCATATACAATTGACTCTGCAATTTCCTCTGCCTTCTCTTTTCCTGAAAGGACCTCGATCAACTTCAGCGCAAAATCAATCGCCGTTCCGACTCCCTGGCTGGTAATGATATTCCCGTCCACCGTCACCGGCGCTCCAGTGAGAGCGGCTCCCTGGATCTCCTTCTCCATAGCCGGATAACAGGTGACACGCTTCCCTTTCAGAATTCCAAGATTACTTAGAACTGTCGGCGCCGCACAGATCGCCCCGATCTTCTTCCCGTCCTCGAAGAAGTCCTTCACAACCCTGCGGACTCCCGCATGCTCGTCAAGATGCTTCGTTCCCGGCATCCCTCCCGGAAGTACGATCATGTCTGACTCCACAAAGTTCACTTCCTCAAACAGATCCTCTGTCTGTACATTGATCCCGTGAGAGCCATGCACCGTATACTCTTCCGTGACCGAAACCGTATCTACATATATCGTCGCCCTGCGCAGCAGATCAACCACCGTCAGCGCCTCAACCTCTTCAAATCCATCTGCCAGAAGCACACTTACCTTTTTCATGGCAATCCCTCCTCTTAATATATTAATTTACTTTCATCCTAAACTGTATTATAATGATTTCCAGACAGGAGGTACAAAATATTGGAAATCGAACGCAAATATCTCGTACATCGGCTGCCCGAACACCTTACGGATTATCCCTGCCGTACGATCACGCAAGGATATCTGAACACTTCCCCTGTGATACGGATCCGCCGGGACAATGATAAGTACGAACTCACCTATAAGTCCAAGGGCCTTATGGCAAGAGAGGAATATAATCTTCCTCTGACCCGGGAAGCCTATGAACATCTTCTCACCAAGATCGACGGATACATGATCCGCAAGAAACGTTACATGATCCCCCTCAAGTGCGGTCTGACTGCAGAGCTTGACGTCTTCGAGGAGCAGCTCGCACCTCTTCTGCTTGTGGAGGTTGAATTCCAAAGCGAGGAAGACGCCCTGTCCTTCGTCCCGCCTTCCTGGTTCGGAGAAGATGTAACCTTCTCCGGAGAATATCACAACAGCCGTCTCGCCGGTATGACATCCTTTCCGTGATCACTTACCGGCGGATCAGTCTGCCAATGCGAAGCCGTCGTGGACGGCGTTCATCGCCTTGTCGATATCCTTCTCCGGTACCAGCACCGTGATACGGATCTCAGAGGTCGAGATCATATTGATATTGATCCTGGAATTATACAAGGCTTCGAACATCTTCGCCGCCACGCCGGGATTGCTCATCATCCCCGCTCCCACGACGGATAGTTTCGCCACGTCTTCATTCCAGGTGATATCCTGTATCGTAAGTCTCTCCTGGTTCTCCCTTAAGTTCCTGATCGCAGCCTCCAGATCATCGGATGCCACCGTAAAGGAGATATCCTTCGTCCCCTCTCTTCCCACAGACTGCAGGATAATATCTACATTGATGTTATTCTTCGCCAACGTATCGAAGATACGGAACGCGATTCCCGGCTTATCCTCCACTCCGATCACAGAGATCCTGGCTGTATTCTTGTCGGCAGCCACACCGGTCACTAATAATTTCTCCATCCCCTTTGCCTCCTTGACTACGGTTCCTTCTGAACGGTTCAGGCTGGACCGAACAACCAGTTCGACATTGTATTTCTTCGCCATCTCCACTGAACGGTTGTGGAGAACTCTTGCTCCCAGGCTTGCAAGCTCCAGCATCTCATCATAGGTAATCATGTCGATCTTCCGGGCATTCTTAACCACCCTTGGATCTGCCGTATATACGCCGTCCACGTCCGTATAGATCTCACATCTGTCCGCATGCAAGGCCGCAGCCAGGGCCACCGCCGTAGTATCCGACCCTCCGCGGCCAAGAGTCGTGATATCCTCGTATTTGTTCACACCCTGGAATCCGGTCACGATCACGATCTTCCGGGAATCCAGTTCATGAAGGATCCGCTCTGTCTCCACACGCTTAAACCGTGCATTGCCGTACCTGGAAGTAGAATGCATCCGCACCTGGAACGCGTTCAGGGACACCGCCGGCACATCAAGGGACTGCATGGCCATAGCCATCAGGGATACGGATACCTGCTCGCCCGTGGTAAGGAGCATATCGATCTCCCGCTTCTTGGCCCTGGGATTGATCGTATCCGCAAGCGCCAGCAGCTCGTCTGTCGTATCCCCCATCGCGGACAGCACAACGACCACATCATTTCCCGCTTTATAATCTTCTATACATCTCCTGGCAACATTAAAGATCCTCTCCTTATTCGCCACGGAGCTGCCGCCAAATTTCTTAACTATCAGCATAGTTCCTCCTCCGGATTCACCTCTTCTAACAAATGTCCGATCAGGAGGTATCCGTCCTGCCATTTTCTCCCCGTCAGCGCTGCCGTCTCCTCTGAATAGACTGCCGCTCCCTGGGAATCTCTGGTACTGTCATACAGAAGATATGGAACCGGCTCGCCTGTATGGGTGCGCGCCTCTATCGGTGTCGGATGATCCGGAAGCAGTAAGATGCGGAAATCCTCTCCTGCCTTCCGAAGTCCATTCAGTACGCCTCCCAATATCTTCTCATCCACATATTCTATCGCAGTGATCTTGTCTTCTATCCTTCCTTGATGCCCCATCTCGTCCGGAGCCTCTACATGGATATAAGCAAAATCATACCCGCCTTTGGTGAGAGCCTCCACAGCCGCGCCGGCCTTGCCCTCATAATTCGTATGGAGTCCGCCGTTGACTCCTTCTACCAGGATCCGGTCCATATCTGCACCGACTGCAATCCCCTTGAGCAGATCTACCGCAGAGATCATCACGCCCTTCTTCCCGGTACGTTCCCCGAAGGATGTAAGGGACGGCTTCTTCCCCGCTCCCCAGAACCATGCCGAGTTCGCCGGTTTTAATCCCTGCTCCTTACGTTTTACATTCAGAGGGTGGTTTCTCAGGATGTCATAACTCTTCTTCATCATATCCCGCAGCACCTCATCCTTGGGAAGATATTCCCCGATCCGGCGTGTCAGGATATCGTGAGGAGGCGTCAATTCTATCACCTTCCCTTCTTTCCAGATCAACAGGTGGCGGTAACTGGTGCCCGCGTAGAATTCATAACCTTCTCTTCCAAGCCCATCCTTCAGAGCTTCAATAAGAACCGCCGCATCCTCCGTATCAATCTCGTCGGAGCTGTGGTCGAGGATGACCTGGTCTTCATACTCCCCTTCCTCCTCCGTCACAGAGACAAGGTTGCACCGGAACGATACGTCTGTATCCTCCATCTGTACCCCGATACTAAGCGCCTCCAACGGAGATCTGCCTGTATAATAGATCTTCGGGTCATAGCCCATGACCGAGAGATTGGCCGTATCACTTCCCGGCGCCATACCCTCCGGAACCATGGACGCCATGCCAAGCTCCGACACCGGCGCAAGACTGTCCATCACAGGCGTCCTTGCAGCCTGAAGTGTCGTCCGCCCTCCCAGCTCTTCAAGCGGCCTGCCTGCCATGCCGTCACTTAAAATGATTACATATTTCATTGATTCTTCACTCCTAACCCTCTACACGGATCATGTGAAGGATCTGATCCCTATAGATATTCGCCCTTGTCACATAATCGCCTTCCATCATCACAGGAGTCACGAAACCAAATTCTCCTTCCAGTCCTTCTGCCCTCACGACTTCAACCTCTCCGAAGGAGTCGCGAAGCCTGGGAAGCAGTTCTTCTTCATTCCCTCTGATCCTGACAAAGAACCGGCGCTTCGCGTCCGCCTTGTCCTCCAGCTGCAGCTTCTCCTGCTTCCACATGGTCATGATATTCCTGTTCAGATGCTTCGCCGCATCCACCACATCCGCCACAACCGCACTCGCTGTGGGAAGCTTTCCTGCCCCGCTCCCGTAGAACATTGCGTCGCCCAGGACATTGCCGTGTACGAAAATAGAATTAAACACACCATTGACATTGTAAAGAGGGTGCTCCGGATACAGCATACACGGCGCTACAATGGCATGAAGACGGTTCCCCGCATGGCGCTTACTGGACGCCAGAAGCTTGATCGTCGTCCCCATAGCCTTCGCATACTTCATATCTTCCACCGAGATCTCCGTGATTCCTTCACAGTAAATATCTTCAAAATCAACCTGCTGCCCCGAGATCAGGGATGAAAGGATCGCGATCTTCCTGCAGGCATCATATCCTTCCACATCTGCCTCCGGATTGCGCTCTGCGTACCCGTTGGCCTGCGCCTCCTTAAGGACCGTATCGTAATCTGCCCCTTCATAGAACATCTTCGTCAGCATATAGTTCGTAGTTCCGTTCAGGATACCGGTGATCTCCTCGATCTCATCCGCCGTAAGAGAAGAGTTCAGCGGACGGATGATCGGAATCCCGCCGCCCACGCTCGCCTCGAACAGGAAATTAATATTCTGCTCTTTGGCAATAGACAGAAGCTCCGCACCGTGTTTGGCCACCAGTGCCTTATTCGATGTAGCCACGCTCTTCCCCGCCTGAAGGCATCTCTTGACGAAGGTATATGCCGGCTCAATCCCGCCCATCACCTCCACCACGACCTTGATCTCGTCATCCGACACGATCTTCTCAAAATCATGGACGATCTTCTCCTGGATCGGATCATCCGGGAAGTCCCTTAGGTCCAGCACGTACTTAATATTCAGTTCATCACCGATCCTCTGGTTGATGCGGGCGCCGTTGGTATTTACGACCTCCACAACCCCGGAGCCTACCGTTCCATATCCCATAACTGCTATATTTACCATCTGTTGTTCCTCCTTTTTATTCCCGCGAAGCAATGAGCCAGGCAGCGCCTATGCATCACACTGTCTTACAAGGTACGCATTCATAAATGCATCAATACCGCCGTCCAGCACCGCCGTCACATTACTGTTCTCCTCGTTCGTCCTGTGATCCTTCACCATCGTATAAGGCTGCATCACATACGAACGGATCTGATTACCAAAACCGATCTCTTTGACTTCTCCGCGGATATCCGATACCTTCTCCGCCTGCTCCTGTTCCTTTAGAAGCTTAAGCTTCACCTTCAACATCTGCATAGCCTTCTCCTTGTTGAAATGCTGGGAGCGCTCATTCTGGCACTGCACTACGATTCCCGTAGGAAGGTGGGTGATACGGATCGCCGAGGATGTCTTATTGACATGCTGGCCTCCCGCCCCGCTTGCCCGGTACGTGTCGATCTTCAGTTCATCGTCCGCAAGCTCAATGTCGATCTCATCCTCGATATCAGGAACCACATCGCAGGACGCAAATGACGTCTGCCTCTTACCCGCCGCATTGAACGGCGATATCCTGACCAGACGGTGGACGCCTTTCTCGGACTTCAGATAACCGTAGGCATTCTCTCCATTCACCTCGAAGGTGACCGCCTTCGTTCCTGCAATATCCCCGTCCAGATAATCAAGCACCTGAATGGAGAATCCCTTCCGCTCCGCCCACCGGCTGTACATCCGATAGAGCATGCTGGCCCAGTCGCAGGATTCGGTTCCTCCCGCTCCCGCATGGATCGTCACGATAGCATTGCAGGAATCATACTCTCCGGACAGAAGCGTCCGTATCCTGAGAGCCTCAAACTCCTCTTCAAACTCCCTGATCTCCGACTCCAGTTCTTTCACCATGGAAGCATCGTTCTCCTCATAGCCCATCTCAATCAGGAGATTGATATCGTCATATGAAGTATACAGCTTCTTAATAGTATCCGTAAGCTCCTGGAGACTCTTAAGCTCCTTCATCAGACTCTGCGATTCCTCCGGGTTATCCCAGAATCCCGGCTCCTCTATCTTCTTCTGCAGCTCCTCAATACGTCTCTCCTTGCCTGCAAGGTCAAAGTGAATCCCTCATTCCGGCAAGAGGTTCTTCGTATGCATTCATCAAAGTCTTAAACTGATCTAATTCAACCATCTCATCACCTCTTTCTGTCTATATTATAATGGCCCGGCCTTTCGGACGCTTGTATCTATCACTTCCGGCCGCAGCACTGCTTATACTTCTTACCGCTTCCACACGGACACGGATCGTTCGGATATACCTTCTTCTCCGCACGCTTCTTAGGTCCGCGCACAGCGGTATCATCCCGGTTCGTTCCGGTCACCTTCGCCACCTGTTCCCTCTCTACCTTCTGTTCGATCCTTACATGGAACAGCGCGCGGATCGTATCTTCCGCGATACTCTTCGTCATCTCGTCGAACATATCGTAGCCTAACATCTTGTACTCGACCTTCGGATCCCTGTTGCCGTACGCCTGCAGGCCGATCCCCTGCCGAAGCTGGTCCATATCATCAATGTGGGCCATCCACTTCGCATCGATCACCTTCAGGAGGATCACACGCTCAACCTCACGGACATGCTCTGCCTCCGGGAACTCAGACTCCTTCGCCTCATATGCCTTCGCGGCCCGTTCTTTCAGCAGATGCTTCAATTCCTTCTGGCCCATCCCGCGCACGTCTTCCTCTGTAACTGCCGCGATCGGGATCGTATTATGGATGGTAAGATTCAGCTCCGACAGGTTCCATTCGTCATAATCCTGATCCTTGCCTGTCACCATATCCACCACATTTTCCACATATTCATTCATCATGTGGAAAATGGAATCACGCATATTCTCGCCGTCCAATACCCGGCGTCTCTCCTCGTAGATGATCTCTCTCTGCTCATTCATGACCTGATCGTAATCCAGCAGGTTCTTACGGATACCAAAGTTATTGGCCTCGATCTTCTGCTGTGCCTTCTCAATTGCGCTCGAGAGCATCTTGTGTTCGATCTGTTCTCCGTCTTCCACGCCCAGAGCCGTAAACACGCTCATCAGGCGCTCGGAACCGAACAGACGCATCAGGTCATCCTCCAGGGAAATGTAGAATCTGGACTCTCCCGGGTCTCCCTGACGCCCGGAACGGCCGCGGAGCTGATTGTCGATACGTCTGGACTCATGCCGCTCCGTACCGATGATCTTAAGTCCTCCGGCTTCCTTCGCCTCATCGTCCAGCTTGATATCCGTACCGCGGCCCGCCATATTAGTGGCAATGGTCACCGCGTCATGTACGCCCGCCTGAGCAACGATCTCAGCCTCCATCTCATGAAACTTGGCATTCAATACATTATGCTGGATCCCGCGCCTCTTAAGCATCCCGCTCAAAAGCTCGGAATTCTCAATGGTAATAGTACCCACCAGCACCGGCTGATGTCTTGCGTGGGCTTCCTCAATAGCGTCGCAGACTGCCCGGAACTTCTCCTTCTGGGTCTTATACACCGCATCGTCCAGATCCTTACGGGCAACCGGCTTATTGGTCGGGATCTCGATAACGTCCATCCCGTAGATCTCCCTGAACTCCTTCTCTTCCGTCAGCGCTGTACCGGTCATACCTGCTTTCTTCGCAAATTTATTAAACAAATTCTGGAAGGTGATCGTCGCAAGCGTCTTGCTCTCTCTCTTCACCTTCACATGCTCCTTCGCCTCGATCGCCTGATGCAGTCCGTCTGAGTAACGGCGTCCCGGCATGATACGTCCCGTAAACTCGTCGACGATCAGGACCTCGTCCTCCTTCACCACATAATCCTTATCCCTGAACATCAGGTTATGGGCGCGCAGCGCCAGGATAATGTTATGCTGGATCTCCAGATTCTCCGGATCCGCCAGGTTCTCAATATGGAAGAACTGCTCGACCTTCTTGACACCGTCCTCGGTCAGATTGATATTCTTCTCCTTCTCATTGACAATAAAATCTCCGGTCTCCTCAATATCCTCGCCCATAATGGCATTCATCTTGCTGAATTCCCCGCTGGCTTCCCCTCGTTCCAACTGGCGCGCCAGGATATCGCACGCTTCATAGAGCTTCGTAGACTTCCCGCTCTGGCCGGATATGATCAGCGGCGTCCTCGCCTCGTCGATCAATACAGAGTCCACCTCATCGATGATGGCATACTTAAGCCCCCTCTGCACCAGCTGTTCCTTGTAGATCACCATGTTATCCCTCAGGTAATCGAAGCCAAGCTCGTTGTTCGTCACATAAGTAATATCACAGTTATATGCCGCACGTCTCTCGTCGTTATCCATACTATTGAGCACGACGCCGACCGTAAGTCCTAAGAATTCATGTACCTGCCCCATCCACTCGGCATCACGCTTCGCCAGGTAATCATTGACCGTTACAACATGTACGCCTTCGCCGGTCAGGGCATTCAGATAAGCCGGCAGCGTAGAGACCAGCGTCTTGCCTTCACCGGTACGCATCTCAGAGATACGCCCCTGATGGAGAATGATACCGCCGATGATCTGGACCCGGAAATGCCGAAGCCCAAGCACCCTCACCGATGCCTCCCGCACTACCGCAAATGCCTCCGGCAGCACGTCGTCCAACGTCTCGCCATCGGCGAGCCTTGCCTTAAATTCTCTCGTCTTATCCTTCAATTCACTGTCCGACAACTTCTGCATCACCGGCTCAAGCGCCTCAACCTCATCCACGATCGGATAGATCCTCTTTAATTCATTCTCACTATGTGTTCCGAATATTTTCTGCATTAAACCCATATGATAATTACTCCTTATCACTAATTTGATACCAGGACACGCTCCAAAACGCCCTGGTATGACCACTTTATCCTCCATTCTAGCACTATCCATAGGCCAATTCAACTAATTTATGCACTGTTAACAAACTGTTTAATTTTCTGTAATAGGATTTTTGACTGCCTGATAGGGAATATTTCCCCCAAATAGATCTAACGCACTCCCTATGGTATAGTCAAGCTTCCCGTCTGAAATCTTACGGAAATGTTCCAGATCGTCAAGGCTTCCGATCCCCCCCGCATAGGTCGTCGGTATCTCTGCATGGCTGCCGAGAAGCTTCACCAGCTCTTCCTCGATCCCTGACGCCTTCCCCTCTACATCAACACCGTGCACCAGGAATTCATCACAGTATCCTGCGATCTCCTCTAATACCTTACGTGTCAGCCTCACCTGGGTAAATGTCTGCCAGCGGTCCGTCACGATATAATAGCCGCCGTCCTTCCTGCGGCAGCTCAGGTCGATCACCACATGCTCCCTGCCTACGGCCCGGCATAACTTATCCATGTTCTCCCAACGGATCTCTCCGTCCCGGAATACATAAGAAGTAACGATCACATGGCTTGCCCCGGCTTCCAGGTACGCTTCTGCACTCTCATCTGTGATCCCGCCTCCGATCTGCAGTCCGCCGGGGTACGCCGCAAGCGCCTTCATCGCCTGCTCCCTGGTCTTCTCATAATATTCAGAAGACGGGGGATTAAGAAGGATGATGTGCCCGCCCTTTAACCCGTCTCTTCTATATAAATGTGCAAAGTAATCCGCTCCTTGCCCGGCCTTAAAATTCTCAACCGCCTGGTTGTTCTCATCCTTGAGGCTGCCGCCGACGATCTGCTTCACCACTCCGTTGTGAATGTCTATACATGGTCTGAATCTCATATGCTCCTCCTTGTCCCTGTGCCGCCGTGCCGTATATTCCTCTTCCTCTTCTCAAAAAACTCCGTCAAAAACGCATAGAAGTCCACTACATTACGGCTGTCTGTCTTATTTCTGTTATAATTAATAATGATATCCCTCTGGCAGATCGGTTCCTCGATCTTCAGCATCTTGACATGCTCATTCTCAATACTGCCCCAGGTGAATTCCGGCCAGAAGCCGATCCCCATATTGGCCGCGATCATATTCTTAACGGCAGAAGGATTGTCACTCTCGAAGATGATCTTGGGCGTGAAGCCGGCATGCTGGCAGAACCGGTCGCAGATATAGCGGAACTCCCTGGAACCAAGGAGGCTTATGAACCCCTCCTCCTCCACCTCGGCAAGGCTGACCGACGTCCTGTCCCGGTATCTTGGGTTCTTAGGTACTGCCAGATAGATCTCCTCCGCACACGCGAAGCGGTTCTTCTCATCCTCCCCCAGATAGAATAATTTCGTCGTCACTGCTATGTCATAGAGTTCACTTTCCGAATTCTGCTGTAGCTGAAAATTAATATCCTCATGCTCCTTCTTATACTCGATGATCGCCTCCATCACAAGCCCCGATGCCGCCAGCACATTCATATGTATCGTCTCTCCCTCCAGAGCAACCATCATCTTAAGCTGCTCCGGAATCGCATCCATCTGCTCCATCAGAGGCTCTAATCTCTTCTGGAGATATCTCCCATACTCTGTCAGTACGATATTGCGCCCCTTCGCCACGAAAAGCGGCACCCCCAGATCCTTCTCAAGCCTCCGGATCGCCTGAGTCAGCGCCGGCTGTGTGATATGCAGGTTCTTCGCACTGTTGGTCATATGCTTCGTCTTCGCCGTCTCCAGAAAATAACGGATCTGCATAAGTTCCATTTATCATTTCTCCAATCTATAATGTCAACGTTATAATTTTGATAAATATTATATATTAGACATAATCATACGTCAATGATAAACTGAATATGTAAGATAAAGTTATCGTTCAAAAAGAAAGTGAGGAAAACAACAATGGCTGAACTTCTTGAATCTACTATGCTGATCTGCTTTGGACTATCCTGGCCCATGAATCTTGCCAAGAACATCAAGGCAAGATCAGCGCGCAACATGAGTCTCCAGTTCATACTTCTTATCATCATAGGATATGTGGCTGGAATCTCGGCTAAAATCTATAACCACAGATTCAATTATGTACTGATAGTATATCTCCTGAATCTGGTTGTCGTATCCGCCAACGTGATCGTCTACTTCATCAACCGGCGCTACGACAGACAGATGCAGGCGGCAAACGCCGAACTTAGCAGACACGAAAGTGCATCCCCAAATACCCCCTTCAAACCATCAATTCATAGACAAGGAGAAGATGAAATGGAAACTTATCGCGAGCTGAACAGCATAACAGAAGCAGGCGGTGTTGTCTTATTTGGCTCCAACACGTTCGCCTCTCTTCCGATCGGAGAACTGACACAGGCCTTCCGGATCACAGAACCAATCTATAACCGTAGCATCCGGGACGTGCGCATCGACCAGATTGAAAGCTATCTTAAGATATGCCTGTACGATCTGAATCCACGCAAGATCTTCGTGAACATGGGAGATATCGACGTTCTCGACGAGAATGTCAACATAGACAACTTCATTTCCAAATACGAGTGGCTTCTCTACATGATCCACACGAAGACACAGGCCTCGATCTATATCGTCCCCATCGTCTCCGGCAGCCCCGCCGCCTTCAAGATCAACCAGCGGCTTAAAAGCCTGGCTTCCCAGACCGGCTGCAAGTTTGTAGATGTCTCCGGCGTACTGGAAGCCAAACGGCCGACACTCAGGCTCTTCGAGATATTGAAGGTGCATATGCGCAACCACCCGATCAATTTCGCAGATGCAATGGAAGTAGGAACTCTAAGCAACCGCGAACGGGAAGATGTCCCAAACGACGGTCAGACCTCCGCCGCACCTGGTCTGAAACAGGATGTAGCCTACGCGAAACACTGATCTTAAGAGTCTATCAGCCTTGGTATGTCTGATGATAGATCATTCAAGATAAAAACTGCCGGGAAGTACATATTGTACCCCGGCAGCTATTCTACATTCCTGATCTTCCGTCCTGATATCTCCGGCTGCATCTTCTAAGTCCGTCTGCTCCCCAATCTCTTCCACTTTTACTTCAATAATCTTCTCTTCTTTTAACAGCATCTCGAATATAGCATTTCTCTGTGCAGCCTTAAGTCCCTGTATACCCAGCCATGCGTCAGAAGCACGGTTCCACAAAAGTCCCACCGAACCAATGCGCTCTGACACCAGCCATTTTCTATAATCAAAATCCAAAGGATAGGGCTCTGGTTGATTCAAAAACTCTGCCGGAATGCAATTTTCAATCAGATCATAATATTTCAGTGTTCCGCTCTTATGATGGATTCCCAGTTCTCCGACAAAATACATATGTTCCAACACCGCTCTCGACAACCTGGTATCACTCCAATACCAGGATACCTTTTCCACTATGTCCAAATCTGCGCTGCACAGTGGTCCCCGCCGTGCAATTTCCTCACGCACCCGTTCCTGTACTTCCACAATTTCTGTATGGCTTCTCTCCCAGCTTCGGTGAGCCTGCCGCTCCCAGGCAAAATATTTCCAGTTCTCTATTGGAAGAATCGCGAGATTTTTATCAAAATAATCCACGAGTTTCCGATCGATATATAAAAGCTCATAAAGCATCGTCTTTTGATAGTCTTTGATTCTGGACTGCAAAACCAGATCCGCATTTCTGCCACAGACATCCACCGGATCAAACTGAATGCATCCTGTCTGTCGGACAAAAGAAAGGACGCCTTCTTTTCCAACAAATTTGTAATCTCCCAGCAAGCCATGCTTTAATAACAAAAACTGCCGCGCCTGTTTTTTCGTAAAATAAATTCTGTCCATTTGCCCTCCCACCGCTAATACAAAAAACGGCAGAACCCGTCATCATACTGTAGCAACAGAATTAATCCATAATGTTTCCTATTTCTTATTAAGAACCCAATAGTATTTATACTGAGTGCCATCATGTCCGGTCAGCGCATGATCTGATTCTTCATACCCCAGTACCGACAATGCCTGAATACGTTCTTTTGCGGTTGGCACCGCTTTTGTTGCCAGCATCCGGCAGGAAAACATGTCAAACGCTGGAGTTTCTATCTGTTGTAAAATTTCCTTTATCACATCTGCTTTTTCGTAATCACTTCGCAGATCCAGACGCAGCAGCCCGCAGTCTTTGAAATAATCCTCAGAATCCCTGTGGAATAATTCAACCGTTCCTATAACTTCTTCCTCTTTATGGCTGAAAATACCCCATCTCACAAATCCTCTTCTTTCATACTCCCAAAGCCAATAGCTGACAGCCTCCCTCATTCTTTCCAGGGATGTATAATGGAAGTCATCCCCACCGCAATTATCACTATTGAAAAAAGGAACCGCCTTCCCGTCCGAATAAACCTTCAGTAAATCCTCCGCATCACTTTCTGCGACCAGACGTAAGCAGTATTTTCCATCGTCAAAAACCGGGCACTCCTGATACACGTCCTCAAAAGTTCCCTGATCTCCAAGTAACACTTTCACAAATTCACTCATCTTATGCTCCTCTCTTTTTTACCTTCCGCCATACGCGCAGAATACTCCATGTGCCATAGAACATCTCCATCCTACCATACTTCTGCGACAGCTATATGTCGTAATTAGATAAAAATTTTTGAGCAGCCTCGATCAGTTCATTTCGGCAGGCTTCCGGAGAAATGACTTCCACACGGTTTCCCATACTCAAAAGCAGGGCTTTCCACGAGCGTTCTCCAGGCGGAACCTGAATCCATATTCTTGATTTTTCCTCCGACCATTCTTCTATTTGGCTGTCCGGAAAGTACTCTTCCATCAGGCACGTATCTTTCTTATCAAACGCTACCTCCAGTGTAATACAAGTTTCACCATATGCCCTGTCTGACTGCTCCATAAGCTCCTTTACCGCCGGATGCTTTCTGTCAGACTTTTCCGATGTAATTTGAGGCTTGCGGATTCGTGCAACTTTAAAGGTACGATATGCCTCCTGTGGAACAGACCATGCAAATAAATACCATGAATACCATTTATACTGGATAGAAAGAGGTTCAACCAACCGCTGTGTTTCTTTTCCCTGCGCATCCCTGTAAAAAAATTCAACCAGTGCCTTTGTCTCAATTGCCCGTTTCAGCATCTGATTCACTTTTTGCACCTGTTGATTCTCCATGGCGATTCCAAAATCAAAAAAGATACTCTGTTCCTGATCCCTGTCCAAAAGTGCATGATACTTTTCAATTAAACCTGCCAGCGTTTCATTTGCATATGAGGTTGCCAGGCTTTCCAGCGCCTGCTGAATCAACTGCTGTTCTTCCTGGTGGATATTGCAGTTTCTAACCTTATACGACGGCAAAATGGAGTATCCTCCACCCTTTCCCTGATTGGAATATACAGGAATCCCTGCTTCTGCAATACTGACCATGTCTCTCTGTATGGTGCGAACAGAAACATGGAGCCGTTCTGCCAGGTTGTCGCCCAGCAAACTAAAGTTCCTATCTCCCGCACAAAAACATCGAATTAAAATCTCATCTTCTTAATACTGTCTATCAGAGCGCGCTGTAGGAAACGGCGCATTTTCCTCTTGACCATTCCTGCCTGTTCCGATATAGTTTTTTT
>CAJTCH010000029.1 GCA_910574715.1 Lachnospiraceae bacterium
CAATGTCATTTACTTAACTTCTAATAATAATGTGATCTGTTGTTTTCGACCAGATTTTCTATCAACTTAAGAAAAAGAGGGGGGATTTCTATTCCCAAATGCAGATGGAATGCTGTAAAATGGGGAGTACTCCCGATTTTGTGGTGCAATGTATGGATTTATGGCAATAGAAAGACATAACAACAAGACGAATTTATGAAATTAAAAAAATCATTTTCATTCGTCTCATTTTGAGGTATATTTAGTATGTTTAGCTCTGTTTTTGTTAGTTTCGATAACAGAAGCTGATTGGAAGTTTGAACCTTGCTTGGCGTGCGAAGGTTCGCCCGGGCCTGACCGGTAGGATATTCTGAGCGATCAGGCCCTCCACGTCTAATGTTGTTGTCCCATCATGTATTCTCAAAAAGTCCCGGCATGTTTTGATTGCTTCCGAATAGTTAACCTGATATACATGTTTCGTCTTTTTTTCAGGGAGCTCTACTGCCATAGCTATTTCCGAGCAAAAATTATACAGGATTGCCCTTGCCCATACTTCCTGTACAATGTATTCATATTTTTTGGAATGAAATGCTTTGAGACACAATGGGTATTTCAGGTCACGGAAAGAAGTTTCCTCATTCCATCTTAGGTGGTACAAGTCCTTGAAATCATCGATATCGAAATCAAGATCCGGAAGATTTGTGATCAGATTTTCGTAACAGCCCTCCGATAATTCAATCCTGATGATGCGCAGGGACAGTCTGTATTCGGGATGGTCCTGTGTAATATAATCCATAGGGACATCCTGGCACACAAACCGGTATTGTTCTTCCAGTTCAGGATGAAGCCGTTTTTTCTTAGAATGTGATCTGGATAAAATACGGTCCACATGATAATCAAGCTGCCTGACGCCATTTAAAGGAACCCCCAGAATTTTTTCCGTCTTGGCATCGGTACAGCGTATGAGAAAGAACTGCCCATTTTCAATTACATGTGCAAAAGCGTTATAAGAGGCATAGCCTCTGTCACACAAATAAATGACAGGGGTATCTGCTTCGGAACGGTCAACCATCTGGCAGAATGCGCTGTATTCATTGCGTTTCCGGGAAGGCTGGATGAAGAGATCCGTAAACTTTTTGTCCAGAACAGAAAAGAAAGCATTGATATGGATTTGGTTAAATCCTCTGGTGGACTTTCCATTTGGTTCAAAGAAAGTATCCGGATCATCCGGATTCCTGAAAATATCGGCCGCAGAACCATCACAAGCGACTAAGGAATATTTGCCTTTAAACAACTTCTTTTTACACTTTTGAGTAAAAGAAACGAGAAGGCTTCTAAAGGCATCATTTTTAATCTTTTTGCGTTGTTTATAAAAGGCAGCTTTTGAAGGAGCATCCGTAGAACGTCCAAAAAAGCGGTAAAGTTCTTCCTTAATACAGTCAGCTTCCATAGTCAGGAGCATAAGGAGAAGATGTTTGAATCCCAGTTTTCGATTACGCGAAAAGTCTTTACCGGGATGAAGAGCATAATTTTGGGGATTGGCAGCAAGCTCATGGATGGAAGCGAGCAGCATTGCTTTGACAACATCAGCGTATTTCATAAAAGTACCTCCTTAATCAGGTGAAAGTAAATAATGAATAAACAGTTCCTGATTAATTGGCCTTTTTCTGAGTAATCAGAAAAAGGCCGCACATTTTGAGGTACTTGTCAAGTAATAATTAAAAAATTTGGGTTACTGGTAGAAAAAAAGAATTCGGACATAATATCCGAATTCTCGTTAAGTAAATGACATTGGCTATGAATAGTATGAACTTTATTGATAAATATATATTACTGGTGTACTGTATCGTGGAGATATATCTTGTCTATACGTTTTTTGAATGTTTTTTTGAAAAGAAGTCCTGGGCGCTGGAACCTAAGAAGCTTTATCTTACGAATGCAGGGGCGGTGTTCAGCCTGTATGCGGTGAATCTGGTGGGGAAACGGGAGCTGAACCTTGTCATGTTCACAGTCATAACCTTTGTCTTTGTGATGGTTTTATTTGAGGGAAAGACGGGGAGCAGGGTTTTGTGCTACGTAGTCGCATATTCCATTATATTCGCGAGTGAATGTCTGTTTGCAATTATCTTCAACCAGACGAATGAGAAGAATATGCTGATGTCAGGGGTTCATCTGGAGATCCTGTCCCTGAAACTTTTAACCTATATTATGTTTGTACTGGTAGAACAGTTTATCGGGACATCAAAGAGGAAGATGGATAATCATATCTTTTTGGAATATCTGTGCCTGCCGGTGGCCGGTTTTGGTATCATGGCAGGAATTGTCTATTCGGGTTTTGATTTTGGTACGAATGTCTATGTAAAGGTACTGATCACCGTTTGCTTCAGCCTTCTGCTGACCGGGAATATCCTTGTGTTCTATGCATTTAACAGATATTCGGAAGAAATGTACCAAAATGCGGAAAATCAGATTCTCATTACAAAACAGCAGGCAGATTTAAAATATTATACGCAGATGGACGAAGTGCAGGGAAGCCATAATGAGTTCGTTCATAATATGAACCATTACCTGTCTATGATTCATAATTTTGCAAGGCAGGGCGACTGTAAAAGTATTATGAAGGCAGTGGAGGAGATGAACGGGCATATAGAGGACAGTGGGACGGAAATATTCTGCAGCCATCATGTACTGAACATGATATTATCCGAGAAAAAAGGACGGGCGGAAAAGAACCAGGTTGAATTTGATGCTTATGTGGAGCCGGGAGTAAGATTAGAGATGGTTTCCGATATTGATCTGGTCGCAATATTGGGAAATCTGCTAGACAATGCGCTGCGTGCCGCCGGAGAATGTCGGGGACAGAAATATGTGAAGGTACGTATTTTTATGCAGGATGTCGGAGGGTTTTGTGTATTCAGGATTATAAATGGATATTCAGGGGAGATTGCCGTGCAGGGGGATACGCTCCTGTCAACCAAAAAAGAAAAAGGTCTGCATGGCCTGGGGATTGGCAGCGTAAATAAGATGGCGGAAAAGTATGGGGGTTATCTCTCTTGTAAAGTAGAAAAAGATGTATTTACAGCAGTACTGTTATTGTCAACACAGGATTAAAAGTAGAAAAATAGAATGCCTGATAGCAGGAGATCCTTTAACTGCAAATATGGCACCTCATTCTGCAAAAATGGACAACCTTGTTGCAGGAGAAAGGTAGGGTTGATAAACTTATATTGCGTTTCTGGGGCTTAAAACCAGTGCCGGCAAGGCACAGGCATAGCAAAGGGAGATGTAAGGCAAAGAAAGAGAGATGATATGGAGTGGGATGAAAAGTTACAGAGAATAATCAGTTGTATTGAGAGTAGCCTGGATTATGGAGAGCGGGCTATAGATGAAAAGGAAATTGAAGAGATTGCCGGTTGTTCTTATGCTTTTTTCCAAAAGGTATTCTCTTATATAAACGGAATCAGCCTGTCCGAATATATCCGGCTGCGTAAGCTTACATTTGCCGGATATGATTTAAAAGGCAGCTGCATTAGGATTGCAGAAGTAAGCAATAGATACGGATATGAATCACCTACCTCTTTTACTAAGGCGTTCCGCAGGTTTCATGGCGTTTCACCGAGAGAGGCAAGGAAGCATGAAACAAGGTTGCAGATTTATCCCCAAATGGAGAAGATACGAAAACAGCAGTATTCCTGGAATATTCAGACAAAAGAAGAGATCTGGCCGGCAGGGGTCTCTGATAATAAAAATGAATGGCAGCATTCAGTTATGATTGTATTGTCACAGCAGCTGGAAAGTGATTTCAAAGGAGGCATTTCGCTGGGTGAAGTCCGTCCATCCATAAGGCATGAATTACGGAATGTTTCTGAATATAAATTATCAGGACATACTTGGGCGATTATAGAGTGCAGGGGTGAGGTACCGCATGCAATACAAAATGGATGGAAATATTTAAAAGGGGAATGGCTGCCCAGACATTCATTCCAATATGGGGAATGTCCGGCGGTGGAATGGTATGGTGAAGGGAATCCAAAGGATAAGGATTATGTAAGCCAGATATGGATTCCTATCATTATATGAAAGATAAGGAAAAGTCCAGTCGTTTCTGGATACGGAGGACAGATCATGGATGAAATATTGCAGATTAAGGATTTGACAAAGAAATATGGGGATTTTAAACTGGATCAGGTTTTCTTTTCAATTCCTAAAGGTTCCATTATGGGATTAATAGGAGAAAACGGAGCCGGAAAAAGCACAACAATCAACGCCATTCTGGGTCTTATAAAAAAAGATAAGGGAACAGTAAGATTCTGGGGGAAGGAACTTGATTCGACAATACAGATCAAAGAAAATATAGGCGTTGTATTTGATGGGATTAATTTTTACGAGACACTGACACCAGAAAAAGTTGGAAAAATTTGTGCTGCAGCATATAAGCAATGGGATAACCCTACATATCAGAATCTCCTGGAGCGTTTCAGTATTCCACAGATAAAAGAAATTAAAACCTTGTCCAAAGGGATGAAAATGAAATTGAGTATTGCTGCTGCATTGTCGCATCGGCCGAAGTTGTTAATTCTGGATGAGGCAACGAGCGGACTTGACTCGGTTATGCGGGATGATATTCTTGAGATATTTGCAGGATTTGTCAAAGAAGAGGGGCGTTCCATCTTGATGTCGTCGCATATTACTACAGATCTGGAAAAAGTGGCAGATTATATTACATTCATTCATCGTGGGAGGGTTATCTTCTCTAAGAGGAAAAGTGACCTGTACAATGGTTACGGGGTAATTCGATGTGAGTCAGGCTTGTTTGAGAAAGTTGATAAAGCAGATATCTTAGCGTGCCGGAAGGATGGGACCAGATGGAACATACTTGTTGGGGATAAGGAAAAGGCAAAAAGAAAATATAAAAATGCTATGGTAGATACAATATCGATAGAAGATATGCTTTTGATGTATGTAAAGGGGGAGCAGTCAAATGAAGAGTCTCATTTTAAAAGATTTATATAATATTGGTCATAATGCAAAGTCGATGCTGTTAATCTTACTGGTGTTTGCTATTGGTTTGATTATGGTTTCGGGGGTGGAAAGCTATATTATTTCATCAGGAGTGTTATGCAGCATGATGATTGTAACAACGTTTACGTTTGATGATCATTGTAAATGGTCTAAATATGCTTTGGTTATGCCGATATGTAAAAAAGATATAGTTAAGGCCAAATTTATTGTTCTTATTATTTTCTGTATTGCTGGTATTTGCGTAGGAACCATTTTTGGTGTGGCAGGGGGAGTGGCTATGCATAAGATGGCGTTAAGTATGGAAGGGATAGTAACAATGCTTTTTATGGGATTTGTCGGACTCATCGTCTCGGTTATTTTCGGAAGTATGTCTATTCCATTGGTCTTTAAGTATGGTGCGGAAAAGGGGCGTATGCTTTTACTGATTTCATTTGCTGTTCCTTTGGGAATATGTTTTATGGTGTATGAAATATTAATGATGCTCGGTGTGAAAATCACGGATCAGCTTATTTTTACAATTTTATGTGCGTCTCCCTTGATTGCGGCGATCTGGATTTACACAATGTATAGAATAAGCTGCAGAATATTTTATAAGCAGGAAATAAACGGGTGATGAAAAGAGAATTTAAGAGAAGAAAGTATATATTTATGCAAAATGTATCCAGCCTTTTCTTTATGGAGTCAAAGTGGTACAGAATAGTCCGGTATGGTATGAGGAATCCATACGGATCAGAGGCTTTGCATGTTATACTTTAGATAGATGCAATATTTTAATTTTGGCAGACAGCTTATGCTGGATGTAGTTTGGAACAGAAATAACTTTGCTTTTTGGTGAAGTTTTTTTGTTTTTAGGAGACAGGAAAGTTTTATATTGCATTGTGAGATTATAGAGAAAAGGAGGGAAAACATAAAAAATAGGAAGGAGGTTTATCTGTAACTAGTAAACAAGTTAACAATGTTGCGGACAGTAGTACTTTTGTGGAATCAAATGAGAATTTGAAGAGAATTGAATTGAAAATATTATGGTGAAAAGAAGGGCTTTTAGCCCTTCTTTTGGGCTTGTCTATTTCATGAAGCTGTCGCTTAAGATAGGCAGATAGGCTTCACATAAAATTCATTTTTCTTAAGACAGTCACTTGCAAAGCAATAAATGGAATGATATAATTCCTATAACAAAATAAACAGGGGAGCTTGTGTGACAGGCTGAGAGGAAGGTAGACCTTCGACCCTTGAACCTGATGCGGATAATGCCGCCGGAGGAAGTCGTGGAGATCGGTACTTTTTCAGGGGGCATGCTATGCAGATGTCTCCTGTTTTTTGTTGAGTTTTTGCAGCCAGGCAGACAATATCGGCCTGCCATCAACCGGGAAAGCGCCGCCATGCAGGGATGTTTTTTCTCATTTTACAAAGGAGTATCATACTATGTTTGAACAGATTTTTGAAAATGTACGGGGGAAGTCACCCCTGGTTCATTGTATCACCAACTATGTCACCGTCAACGACTGTGCCAATATGCTGCTGGCCTGCGGCGGCTCACCCATTATGGCAGATGACCCGGAGGATGCCGTGGAAATCACCGGCATCTGCAAAGGGCTGGCTATCAACATCGGCACACTGAATCAGCGCACCATCCCGGTTATGCTTGCTGCCGGGAAGCGTGCCAACGAGCTGAGGCATCCTGTGGTGCTGGATCCGGTGGGAGCTGGGGCCTCCGCGCTGCGGACGGATACGGCACTTCGGCTGCTTGAGGAGCTAAAGCTTACGGTAATCCGGGGCAACATCTCGGAGATGAAGACGCTGGCTTACGGCAGCGGCACTACCAAAGGGGTGGATGCCGACGTGGCGGACAGGGTGACAGAAGACAATCTGGACGGGGCGGTATCCTTTGCCAGGGAACTGGCCCGGCGCACCGGGGCGGTTATTGCTGTCACCGGAGCCATTGATATCGTGGCGGACAAAGAGCGGGCATTCTGTATCCGCAACGGCCATCCGGAGATGTCTTCTATTACCGGGACCGGCTGCCAGCTTTCCATCCTGACGGCGGCCTTTGTCACCGCCAACCCGGAGCATCCCCTTGAGGCGGCAGCCGCAGCCGTGTGCGCCATGGGTCTGTGCGGGGAGATTGCCCACAGGCGTATGACCGAACTGGACGGCAACGCTTCCTATCGGAACTATATCATCGACGCCATGTACCGCCTGACTCCTGCAAGGTTGGAGAAAGGAGCAAATTATGAAGTGCGATAAACGCTATATGCTGCTCTATGCCGTTACTGACCGGGCCTGGACAGGGGAACAGACGCTCTATGAGCAGGTGGAGGCGGCATTGAAGGGCGGTGTGACTTGTGTGCAGCTGCGGGAGAAAGAGATGGATGAGACGGCGTTTCTTCAGGAGGCCAAAGATATCTGTGCCCTGTGCCACCGGTATGGCGTGCCGTTCATTGTGAATGACAATGTGGACGTCGCCATCGCCTGCCAGGCGGACGGTATCCATGTGGGCCAGGAGGACATGGCGGCGGGCGAGGTTCGCCGCCGGGTGGGGGACGCTATGCTCCTGGGTGTCTCTGTCCATACGGTGGAAGAAGCACGACGGGCTGTTCGGAACGGTGCGGACTATCTGGGTCTGGGGGCGGTGTTCCCCACAAGCACGAAGACAGATGTGGATCAGATGACGAATGAGACCTTACGCGCCATCTGCGATGCGGTTGACGTGCCCGTTGTGGCCATCGGAGGCATTAACCGGGGCAACCTTCTTAAGCTGTCCGGCAGCGGTGTGGACGGTGTGGCCCTGGTATCAGCCATTTTTTCGGCGGAGGATATTGAGGATACCTGCCGAAAGCTTCGCCTGTTGGCAGAGGGGATGGTGAGGGCATGAGGATTCGCGGCGCGATTTTTGATGTGGACGGCACGCTGTTGGACTCCATGTTTATCTGGGACACCATCGGAGAGACTTATCTGCGCTCTATCGGATATGAGCCGAAAGAGAATCTGAACGAGGTGTTTAAGAATATGAGCCTGCGCCAGGCGGCCCGCTACTATCAGACCGAGTATGGCGTGAAGCTTGGTATTGATGAGATCATGGATGGGGTCAACGCCATGTTGGAGCGGTATTACTGTTTTGAGGTTCCGCTGAAACCGGGGGTGGAGGAGCTGCTTAAGCGGTTTAGGGCAAGCGGCGTCAAGCTGTGTATCGCCACTGCCACTGACCGGTATCTGGTGGAGGCCGCTCTGAAGCGGTGCAAAGCGCTGTCTTATTTTGGCGAGATTTTCACCTGCAATGAAGTGGGACACGGCAAGGATGAGCCGGATATCTTTGAGGCGGCGCTTCGCTTCCTGGGAACAGAAAAGTCAGAGACGGTTGTGTTTGATGACGCGCTCTATGCCATCAAAGCGGCGAAAGAAGCCGGGTTCCCTGTGGCGGCGGTCTGTGACAGCCATGAAAAGAATCAGGAAGAAATCCGCGTTCTGTCCGATGTATACCTGAAAGACTTGGCGCAGCTGGATAAACTTCAGAAGCTCCTTCCGGTTTAAGGAATTTACTTCCTGACATCCGAAAGCTTCAAGCGGCGGATCGGGGGCACCACTTTCCGTCGCTTAATAAAAATAATGCAAAGGAGAGATAGCAATGAGAACAGCATTATCAATCGCTGGGACAGACCCTAGCGGAGGCGCCGGGATTCAGGCCGATCTGAAAACGATGACCATGAACGGTGTTTTCGCCATGAGCGCCATTACGGCGCTGGTAGCGCAGAATACCACCGGTGTAAGAGAAATTGTAGAGATGACGCCCGATTTTCTCGGACAGCAGATTGACGCGGTATTTGAGGACATCCCGCCCGATGCGGTGAAGATCGGTATGGTGGCCTCCTGCGGATTGATTGAGAAGATTGCCAAGCGGCTGCGCTTCTATCAGGCGGGGAACGTTGTGGTGGACCCGGTAATGGTGGCTACCAGCGGCGACCGGCTGATTTCCGAAGTGGCGGTGGATACACTGAAAACCTGCCTGCTCCCCCTGGCGGCTGTGGCTACGCCCAATATCCCGGAGGCAGAGATCCTGTCTGGCATGGCCATTCAAAGCCAGGAGGATATTGAAGCCGCGGCCAGACAGATCAGCGGCGCCTATGGATGCGCGGTCCTGCTCAAGGGCGGGCACAACATCAACGACGCCAATGACTACCTCTATGCGGATGGCGCGGGGACATGGTTCTACGGAACTCACATTGATAATTCCAATACCCATGGAACCGGCTGTACGTTGTCCAGCGCCATAGCGGCAAATCTGGCCAAGGGATTTGACCTGCCCACATCCATCCGGCGGTCCAAAGAATACATCTCCGGCGCGCTTAATGCCATGCTGAACCTGGGGAAGGGCCGAGGACCCATGCAGCACAATTTCAATCTGACCGGTGAATACGCAAAGGAGGCAGAGTCATGAAAACAACCATAAAGACAACAGAACGGCTTTTATCCGCAACAAAAGACATTTGGGCGGCTTACAATGAGAATCCCTTTGTGAAGGGTATCCAGGACGGTACTTTGGAGCAGGCGAAGTTTAAGTATTACATCATTCAGGATTACCTTTATCTGGAGGAGTATGCGAAGGTGTTCGCCCTGGGCATTGCCAAGGCAAAAAGCCCCGAAACCATTCAGCTTTTCTCCAGGTATGTGACCCTGCTGACCGAGGGAGAGATGGATATCCATCGGGGCTATATGGGTAAGTTCTCAGTTTCACGGGAGGAACTGGAGGCAACGCCCCGGTCGCTGGACAATCTTTCCTATACGTCCTATATGCTCCGGGTGGCTTATGAAGAGGGGGAGGCGGAGATTCTGGCCGCTATCCTGTCCTGTGCCTACAGCTATGAGGTGATTGCCAAAAAGATTGTAGAGAACAATCCGTCGGCACAGGATCATCCATTCTACGGCGATTGGGTCAGAGGCTACGCTGATCCCCATTACGGCGAAGCGAACGTCCTGCTGCTGGAAATGACAGACCGGCTGACCCTGCACTATACCGAACAGCAGGTGCGGCATCTGGAAGATATTTTTGTGGCCTGTTCCCGCTACGAGCTGGCTTTCTGGGAGATGGCCTGGAACATGAGCAAATAGGGCGCTAATTGTTGTGATAATGGAGCCTGCCGCTGTCTGTCTCTATAAACCGGATGTCATATATTTCCCCTAGTTGTGCGGGATAGGATTCCATAATTTCACCGTTATACTGGATGCTGATGATATCCCCAACCTTTGGAGTGGGGGATTTTGGCATATATTCTATAGGAATTGAAATGCGGTCAGAGGATGATAATTCAGCAGAGCCCTCTACAGGTTCGACCAGTAAGGAATGCTCGTCGGCTTCTATAATGGCAGCCGAAAAAGAAGCCGAATGCTTTTTGTCATCCGCTGAAGCTGCAGGATTACTGCTGTCTTCCTTTAAATTCCTGGAAAAGAGTATAAATACGGTAAGGCATATTATGGCGGCTGCGGTTATTATCCAGAATGTAGGTTTTTTGTAGTATGGCATGTGTTTGATCCTCCTGTCATTTTTGATTATATCTGCAAATAGAAAGTACTTCCGCCGCCGTCTGTATCCTGCACGCCAAGCTTTAATCCCTGGATTTTTGCAAGGGTAATGGCAATGGACAGGCCAAGTCCGAAATGGTCTTTTTTATTTCGGGATTTATCACTTTTATAAAAGCGGTCGAAGATAAATTCTTTTTCCTCGTCAGGGATTCCGGGGCCATGGTCCACGACGAAAACCAGTGTATGGGGATGGCAGTGTTCAGCCCTAAGAAGGATTTTTCTTGAAGGCCGCGTCAGAGAATATGCGATGGCGTTATCGAGCAGGATGGTCAAAATCTGTCGGCATAGTTCGGGGTCTGCTGATACTGGCGGAAGCGGCTCCTCTGGCAGGCGTAACTGCAGGGTTCCGTTTTTGGACAGGCAGAGCGGTTCGTAAAGCTCCAAAAGGCTTAGGAGGAGATCGTCTATTTCAAATTTCCGTTTTCTTACAGCCCATTCCCTCTGTTCGGCAGAAGCAAGGAGCAGAAGATTTTTAATCAGGGCGCTTCCCCTGCGGCATTCGTTTTTAATAACAGAAAGCAGACGGGTATCCTCTGCTGAATGGGAAGAGACTGCATCTGCGGTCATTTGGATGACTGCAATCGGAGAACGAAGCTCATGGGAGGCTGCGGCTACAAAATCCTGCTGCTTTTGGTATGTTTCTTCCAGAGGGCGCAGGGAACGGCGGACGAACCAGCGGCCGCTCAGAAAGAGGAGCAGGATTCCAAACAGGTCGATAAATAAATAGAAACATCCGGTTTTCAGGGATTTCTTCCTGCTGTCAGAGATGTCCTGCAGCAGGGTGAGCTTTTTATATCCGGCAGGGGTCTGGAGGACAAGGATATTCCCAAGATAGACATCCCGGCTGTCGCCATGGATTTGAAATATGGAGGTCTGCAACATGTTTGAGGAGATAGGGTAGGAATCTGTGAAAATGCCTTCCTTGTCCGCAGCTTTTTCTGCATATGAAAGAAGAATCTCCCGTCTCGTATCCGGTCTGTATGAACCAGGAAAGAAAAGGGGCGAGTTGTTTTCTTCTATATGAATGATGAGCTGGTTTTTCTCCTCCATCTGTGCCAGAAACAGATCCGTAAAGTGGGAATTACCCTGAAGCTGGAACATCAGAGTAAAAAGATGTTTTTGGAACAGTGATTCCTGGCGGTTTTCCTGTGAGGTAAAGTAGAAAAGAAATGTTATGGACAGGATAAAAGTTATGATCAGCCCGGTACTTAAGGTATAAAGAAAAACTAATTTTCTCTGTAGTTTAGGAAACATTGCCGTCCTCCAATCGGTATCCCATGCCATGTACTGTGGCAATATTTGCGCAGCTCCCTAAAGAGCGCAGGTGTTTTCTGAGGAAATAAATATATGTATCAAGATTGCCGTCTTCTACGGCGCTTTCCGAACCCCAGACACGCAGGAAGATCTGTTCCCTTGTCAGGGTCTTTCCCGGATTGCGTAAGAAGAATTCCATGAGGAGAGCCTTTTGTTTGGAAAGGCGTTGCTCTTTTTCGTTGCAGGTCAGAATCCTGGCCTCCATATCGAACTGGATATCCAGAAAGGATAGACAGGTCTGGTCTGAAAATGCAAGGGGCCTTCTGGAGAGGGCGCGGATACGCGCAAGGAGCTCCTCTATGGCGTAGGGTTTTACCAGATAGTCGTCTGCCCCGCAGTCCAGGCCGGCAATCCGGTCGTCTACAGAACTCAGTGCAGTTGTCAGGATGATGGGTATGCTGATGTGATTCTGGCGGATGGCTTTCAGGATGGCCAGTCCGTCGAGCTCCGGCAGCATGCGGTCCAAAAGAATTAGGTCGTAAGCGCCGGACATGGCAAGATAGATCGCCTCACTTCCGGCGTGGCAGCAGTCAACAGTATGTTTTTTGGCAGAAAGCTGTAATTTTAAGGCGCTGCATAATTCTCTGTCGTCTTCTACAATTAAAATACGCATCTTTCACACTCCTTACTTTGAATCATATAAATCACAATGCGATTCTATCATCAGGGCAGACTGCGGACAATAACCTCGTTCTCTTTTGCAAAATGAAGGGCCGTTTTTGTATTTTATAAATCTTTTCATGTTTGGTGGGAGGGGATGGGGCGAGGATAAAAGATTGGATTTTAATTTCACAAAAATTTTAGCAGCTTTAGAGTTTTTTTAGAGAATGGATTGGTAGGATATATATGACAAATATTTTAGAAAGGCAGGATTTTAGAGATGGCAAATGAAGGAAAGAACAGAAACCGAAGATTATGCGTCATGGCAGTTGCAGCCCTTCTGGCGCTGCTGCTTGTGGCATGCGGAAGCGGAAAGGAAGACAGCACGAAAGATACAGATACACAGGGAGCTTCAAAACCGGAAAAGAAGACGGAAGATACACAGGCAGGGCAGACGCCGGACAGTGACAATCCAGAGATAGCCGGGGAGACGGAAAGCACAGGCACACCGATAAACGGGCTGTCAGTAGAAATAGGAGAAGTTTTAGAAGGCTCTTTTACGGGAAAGGAGATTCAGACAGACGACCAGGGAGATGCGGGGCAGGTTGCGGTGCTTGATCCGGAGGAAGCGAAACAGTTGGAGATTATATTTACAGAACAGACCACCTTTACGGTGCGCTCATCTACGGATATGGGGGCAACGCATACAGATACACCGGGCAGCAGCGCTGATTTGGTAAGCGGCAGGTCGGCAGAAGTATCAGGTACGAGGGATGGCGATACCATACATGCTTCTTCCGTAATGATTATGGATTTTGGTAATTGAGCAGATGAGCTGTTTTATATTGGCAGGATGGAGTGGATGTACATAATATGAGATGGTACTAAAAAGGGCTCGCCGGGAAACAAATCATTTTCCGGCAGGGCCCTTTTTAGCATCCTCTTGGTTACAGGGGAGGAATCGAGGCAGATGTGGAGGAGCCAGAGTCAGGGGCGGTGGTGAATGTAAAATGCTGTGAGATGATGGAAACCTCAAAAAAACCTTAACAAAGGGCGGAAAAGTAGTTTTGTTCTTGGAAGTCTTTTTGAGGAAAAATGTGTATAGTGGTAGATAGCATTTATGACCTGCCTGCTTTCAGCAAGCTGGCGTGCAGCTGTTCATAAACTGCGCATTATGTATGTATGAAGGGAGATTATGTGAATGAAAATGGGAAGGCATGGAAGATACGTAAAGCGTACGGCGGCATTTTTGTTATCTGCCGTATTGGCAGCAGGTTTATTATCCGGCTGCGGCAAGGGAAAAACGGAAGAACAGAATAAAGAGAATACTTCTGTGAAGGGCCGTTATGTGGAGAATGATATGGAACTGCCGATACAGGAGGGGGAGAAGATCCTGAACATGGCAAAGTCAAAGGATGGAAACCCGGTTCTATTTTCAGAGGCAGAAGATACGAAGGTATTCCGTTATGAATATAAGGAAGGGAACTGGGAACAGACCCCGCTGGACTGGATTGGCCAGCTTTACGGAGGGCAGAACCTCCGCCTGCAGGAGATACAGGAAACAAAAGAGGGGGCACAGATTGCAAGAAGTACGGACGAAGAGATGCTTACGCATATTGCAAAAAGTGAGGACGGACAGACAGGTGCTGAGCAGTCCATTCCTTATCTTAGCCAGCAGGGCGATAACGGATACCCTGCGGTGACCAATCTTCAGGTTGACGGGGCAGGGAACTACTGGCTGAGTGACATGTACCAGTCAAAAGTGGTAGTGATCGACGCATCTTCGATGGAGGTCATGCAGGAGCTTAACAGTGTAGAAGGCAGTTCCAGTGAGCAGAGGATGCTTTTTGCGGCGGAAAACGGGGATATGGCAGCAAATACGGAGGATGGCGTGGTTACGGTCTATGATTCCGGGGCAGCAGAGAAGGGCACGATGAAGATTGACCAGCAGGAAGGGATCATGATGTGCGGTAATGAAGAAAACTGGTACATCATTTCCGGAGAAGGTATCATGCGGATGGTATTGGGCAATGAGGTTGGAGAAGTAATCCTGGATGGCACGATGGCGTCAATGGGCTCTTCTTTGAACCGTATAGCGGGATTCATAAAAGGGCAGGAGGATGATTTCTATGTCCTCTACAGCCAGCCAAAAGCGTCAACGTGGAGCCTTATGCATTATGTGTATGACGCCGAGGCAATGGCGGTTCCCGAGAATACGCTGAGGGTATTCGGCCTTTCGGAAAATGCGACGGTAGAGGATGCGCTTCTCGGATTCCAGAAGGCACATCCGGATGTTAAAGTAGAATTCCTGACTTCGGGGAAAGAGGAAGGGATTACCATGGACGATATCCGTACCCTGAACACAGAGCTGCTTGGAGGAAACGGGGCGGATGTACTTCTGTTAGACGGCCTCTCGGCAGAGTCGTATATTGAGAAAGGAATCCTGGCTGACCTGACAGACCTGGCAGATGAGCTGACAGCGCAGGAGACGTACCTGGAATCCATATTGAAAAGCACAGCGCAGAAGGACGGAAAGATATACGGAATGCCGGTGAAATTCAGCATGCCGGTTATATACGGAGATGAAAATACAAAGGCAGCGCTGTCATCCCTTGACAGCCTGAAATCCTACTTGGAAGAGCATCCCCAGGCAAGCATATTTGGAATTGCGCAGAGGGATTATATCCGTGATTTCTTATTTCAGATGTATCAGGATGAGGTTATTAATAAGGACGGCAAGGTTGACCAGGAGAAGCTGGCAGATCTGCTGGAGATAGAAGTTAAGATTGCGGCAAATGCGCGGGCGGAGATATTCGACGAGGACGGGTCGGCCCAGATGGATATGGGAACGGCGGCAAAGATTTTCCAGCAGGATATGTTCAGCAACGGAGGAAGCGCAGCCATTATCGACCATCCGGACAGCGTCGCCACCAGTAAGATTGCAAGCGTGACGGATATGATGACCCCGTATACGCTTATGCGTCAGATGAGTCTTTCACCGGATACACTGGATGGGCTTTATATACCGAAAGGTATCATAGGAATTAATAAAGACACAAAGCAGAAGGACATCGCAGAGGAATTTGTGAAGTATCTGTTTTCGCCGGAAGTACAGGGCAAGCCAGTAGGAGACGGATTGTCGGTATTGGAATCCGGAATGGGAATCCTCAAGGAGGAGCTGGCAAGTGAATATGCAACAGGGCTTGTGACCATGTCAAGCTGGAAGTTTGAAGGCGAGGAAGAGATTGTGCTGGATGTAAGCTACCCGACAGAAGAGGAGGTCGATGGCCTGATTGCCATTTGCCGCACATTAGAGAAGCCGGCTACACAGGACTGTGTCATCTGGAATATTTATCAGACAGAGGCAGATGAATGTCTGGGAGGAAATGTTGATGCAAAAACGGCAGCAAAAAACATCGCACAGAAAGTGGATACGTACCTTGCGGAATAAAAAGAGATCGGAAAGACAAGGAAGGGAGGTCAGGAACGGATACCTGTTCCTGCTCCCAAGCCTCCTGGGGACGGGGGGCTTCGTGCTCATTCCATTTATGGATGTTGTCAAAAGGTCTTTTCAGCAGGCAGTAGGCAGCGGATTTGTGGGCATGGAAAACTACCGGATGGTGGTGGAGAATGAGGCGTTTCGTTTGGCAGCAGGGAATACGGCGAGATTCATGGCGGTCTGCCTTCCCCTGCTTCTGGTCCTGTCGCTTGGCACAGCGGTTTTAGTAGGCCATGTGACAAAGTTCCAGAGATGGATGAAGACAGGGTTCCTTCTTCCGATGGCGATTCCGGCGGCATCTGTAGTGGTTTTCTTTCAGATGGTATTTGATGAAAAAGGATGGCTTGGGCAGCTTGTAGGAATATTCGGGATTACTGGACGTGACTGGCTTGCGTCTGACTCGGCGTTCTGGATACTGGTTGCCTGTTATATATGGAAGAATCTTGGCTATGACATGATACTCTGGCTCGCGGGGCTTGGCGCGATTCCAGAGGAGCAGTATGAGGCGGCAAGGGTACAGGGGGCGGGAGAATGGGCCTGTTTCTGGTATATTACCCTGCCGCAGTTAAAAGAAACAACATTTGTAACGGGGCTCCTTTCGTTTGTAAACGCATTCCGGGTATTCCGGGAGGCGTATCTGCTGGCGGGAGACTATCCCCATGAGAGTATTTATATGCTGCAGCATCTTTTCAACAACTGGTTTGTGAATCTGGATATTCAGAAGATGACGGCGGCGGCTGTGATGTTAGTCATTCTGACAGGAGGGATACTGGGTGCGGAAGAATGGTGGAAAAATCATACAAAGAAAATTGAAGAGCGGAGGATATAAAGTGCTGGTGCAGTGGGCTCTTAGGGTGTTCCTTCTGATTGTCCTTGCGGTTATGGTATTTCCGCTCTTTATGCTTACTGCAAATTCTCTGATGGGAAGACAGGAACTTCTGGAAACATGCGGCGCGGTGCTTGCAGATTATGGGGAAAGTGCAAAACTGCGTGTTTTCCCCATGTACCCGACATTGCGCGCGTATGTCCGCCTTTTGCTGGATTCGCCGGAGTATTTTACCGCTTTCTGGAATTCCATGATACAGACCATCCTGGTGCTGGCAGGGCAGCTCCTTGCAGCGGTGCCTGCGGCATGGGCATTTGCCCAGTTCCGTTTTCCGGGGAAAAAGGTGCTGTGGTTTCTTTATATGCTTCTGATGATCCTGCCGTTTCAGGTAACAATGGTATCTGGGTATCTGGTCCTGAATACGATGGACTTAATGGACACCCGTGCGGCGGTGATCCTGCCGGGTATTTTCTCCACACTGCCGGTATTTATCCTGCAGAAGACCTTTGCAGGTATTCCGAAGGAACTGCTGGAGGCGGCAAAGATTGACGGCGCCGGGGACTTAAGGATATTTGTATCTATGGGCATACCGCTGGGGATGCCAGGTATTTTCTCTATCCTGATACTGGGATTTCTGGAATACTGGAATACAATCGAACAGCCAATGACATACCTTAAGACAGAGGCGCTGTGGCCCCTGTCGCTTTATCTGCCGCAGATGGTAAATACGGAGATTGCGGCAGCTTTTGCGGCATCCATCATAACACTGCTTCCGGCGCTGCTTTTGTTCTTCTATGGCCAGGACAGCCTGGAACAGGGGATTGTGGCATCCGGGGTGAAGGCTTAACCACTTTTTACAGGGATATGTATGGGTTCGCTTGTCTGTCAACGAGACAAGACACTAATTATGGAAGGATTGACGAAGTGGACAGGAAAAAAAAGATAAATCAAAAATGGATGATTCGGATTATTGCCGGATTTCTGATCATTATGGCGGCCGGCGGGGTTATTTCCAGAGCGGCAGCCTCTATGCTGGTAGCTCAGGTGGGAGTAGAGAAGGTGGGACGGGGAAAACTGTCTTATTCTTACGATGGGAACGGTACTGTGGTGACGGTACAGCAGGACCAGTTATTTTTATGGCCTGAACAGCAGGTGGAATGGGTGGCAGATCCGGGAAGCACGGTAAAAGCGGGGGAGCGTCTGGTTCAATTCCGTAAGGAGTATCTGCAGCAGTCAATTGATAAGAAACAGGCTGAACTGAACCAGTTAGAATTGCAGGTATCACAGCAGCAGGTGTCTGCCAGGGAACCGGCGAGGGTTCCGGCAACGACAGGGGCAGGACAGACGCTTTCCGAGGCGCAGCTTGGGCTTCAGACGGCCCAGCAGAAAGCGGCGGAGGCGGAGGCAGCCTACAACCAGTTTATTAATTCGCCTGTACCGGATGGGGAAGAGGACGACGTTGCTGCGAAGAAGCAGGAGCTGGAAGCAGCACTTCAGGAAGCGAATGCAGAAGTACAGACAGCCCAGCAGGCCGTAAACCAGGCACAGAATGCTTATGAACTGGCAAGACAGGAGGATGCGGCCCAGAATACGAATGCAGCAAATGCAGCCCAGGCGGCGCTTTTGGGAGCCGAAGCAGCGCAGGTGCAGGTTGAACAGGCCAGAAAGGAGCTGGAACGGCTTTTGTCCTATCAGGCGGCAGACGGTAAGATCTGCGCAGTTTCAGATTGTACCGTATTGCAGGTTGGTGTGCAGGCCGGCGCGGTGACTACAGGCTCGGAAATCTTTGTGACTGGGAGCGGCGGTTTCCAGCTAAAGGGCATGGTCAAGGCAGAAGATAAAGAAAAATTAAAGGTCGGCGCCGAAGTGGGAGTCCAGCTTGCAGCAGGGAAGAAAAAAACCGTAAAGATTGAATCCATAGGAATGGAGACGGGAGAAATAGCAGAGGGAGGCAGCGTGGACGATGCGGCAGGCCAAGGCGCTTCTTCTATGCAGACATTCTGGCGAGCGCCGCTTCCGGAGAATACAAATGTGGGAGGCGGGGAACAGTTTACCTGGAGTATTGAGACCTCATCAGAAAAAGAGTATGACCAGATTATACCGCTTAGCGCACTGCGGGAAGATGCAAATGAAGCGTACTGTCTGGTTCTTTCCGAGGAAGACCGTATGCTTGGCACGCTGCAGACTGCAAAGCGCGTTCCGGTTACTGTGTTAGAGAAAGATGCGAAAAGTGCGGCAATCACTTCCACGTTTACGAACACGGATCAGGTGATTGTATCATCTGAAAAGTATGTGGTAGAAGGAGACCGGGTAAGGCTGAAAGAGTAAAAACGGATATGCGGATGATAATTATCTATGAAAGTGATAAGAATGGGATCAATGCATTTTGTATGGAAACAGGCATAGGTGAGAGAATGAAAATAAGATGGCAGAAAATCAGAATCCTGGTGCTGATGCTGGTATTTGTCATGGTAAATATCTGGATCATAAACGGGCTTTTGCGGTTAAAGGAACAGGCAGACATGATGTCCTTATCTTATCCGGCAGGGGCAGTGACAGAAACGGCTTTTGAGCAGTGGAAAAAAAGTGAAGACAGTGAGATTTTTTCAGAAGGGGCAGTCTGGAAAGCATGTGGGGATTTCAAAGTGTTGTCCGAGGATACCGGGCACGACCAGAAAGTATCCTGCTATCAGATGAAGGGGCAGCCGGCCGCCGTCTTTGGGAAGGAGCTGGCTGACGGAAGGTATTTTACGGAAGGAGAAAAGAATGTCTGTCTGCTTGACCAGGATACGGTCCGGCAGTTGTTTGGCTCGGATAGTGTGCTGGGGTTGGAAGTCAGAATGGATGAAAAGAACTGGCAGATTGCCGGAGTGCTGAAAGGGAGTGCTCCTATCTGTGTGATTCCGGCAGAGGAAGGAGAAGTATTTGACGGGATTACGGTACGCAAAAAAGAGGAGGACCAGTCTGTAAATCAGGCGGTCAGTATCATTGAAGCGCTATTTGGAAGCACTGACGGCCAGCAGATAGACGGCCAGCTGTATTATGTTCTGGATAGTCTGCTGTATTTTATGATTCTGGCAGTTTCCCTGATTGTGATTGGAATTGCGGCTTCGAGGAAAACCCGTAAGAAGCCAAAAGAGATGGAGAATGAAAAAGCGGAGGAACGGATGGGTGTCAAAGCGGCGGAGATCGGCAGGCGGTGTATCCTGCCGTGCTGTCTGGCGGCAGCGCTTGTGATAATGATAGCGGGAGTAAATGCGGCGAATCCGGGAAGCGATTACCTGCCTACCTACTGGTCGGATTTTGAATTTTTCAGCAGGCTTTTTAAGGATAAGGCAGAGCAGATACAAAGTCTTGCCGTTCATCAGGAGTTTTTTGTCTGGCAGAAGATGTTTGGCCTTTGGCGGAGGGTTATTCTGGCGGAGGTTCTTGCAGGGGCTTTGATACTGCTGGTATGCATGGATTTCCTTTTGCACCTGCGGGTTCGCAGGAAGAAAAAGGGGAGAGGCTGGATACAGCTAAAACCTATCCTGAAAAATCATTTGAGATAGCACTCAGGGCCAGTTTTTTCTCTTCCATTTCGGCCAATGAAATTTTTTCAGAAGGGACAGTCTGGAAAGCATGCAGGGATTTCAAGGTGTTGTCCGAGGATACCAGGCACGGCCAGAAAGTATCCTGCTATTAGATGAAGGGACAGCCGGCCGCCGTCTTTGGGAAGGAGCTGGCTGTCGAAAGGTATTTTACGGAAGGAGAAAAGAATGTCTTTACACTGTTTGAAGTCCTGCAAGATGCTCTACTTCTGAAACACTAAGACCTGTATCCTCCGCTATTTCTTCAACCGTCTGTTTTCCTCTTTTCAGCAATTTAAGCGCTGTTCTCTTTTTTGTTTCATTTTCAGCTTCATTTTTTAATCTTCTTGCATTTGTTTCAATCAATGCTCCGCTCATTATATCACCTACGCCTTTCTGCACATTCTCATATTTCTGTGCAATCTCTTTAATCACATCACTGGAAAGTTCTATAATTGTCCGTTTATCAAATGCCCCGATTACTTCCTGCTGTTCCAGCCTGTCAAGCCTTTCCAAGATAACCTGATACTCTGCTTTCAGTTTTTCCAATTTCTGATCATTACTATTATACTCCGGAAAGCTGTTCTCATGTGAAAAAATATAGAACGGAATTAACATCAGCAGACGTTTATCAAAAATATCATCAAGCGAATATTTCTGTACTTTCATAATCGGTATGTCATACCGAACCGTTCCTCCCGGTGTAACAATTACATATTTCATTTTGTCCGGTGTTTTTTGGTAAGTCCGAAGATACAGAACCGCAGTATTGGGGAATGTCACTGTCAGCGTTTCCTCCGTAACCTCGCCCTCATCAAGCGCTATCTGCGCATCATACTCAAAAAGCCTTATGGTGATTCTTCTGTCCGGCAGGCTGCTTTCGCACTCAACATGGTATTTCTTTGGTATCTTCCCGAAAACCGTAAAATTTGTGTCCGTAATCCGCTCTTTGTCCGCTTCGTCCTGCTGGTCTAAAAAATGTTCATTGGGGAAAAAACGGATTTCTTCGTCTCCCGTATATGTTTCGTCGAAAATTTCATTGATTACGGGTATAATCAGCTTCCGGCAGTCATTTAATATTGTCCGGAATGCCCCGTCATATATATTTGCCATATCTTGTTTCCTTCCTTTTTGTGTCTTTATCATATCATTTATTTGCCCCAAATTCAACAGCATTTCACGTTGGTTCATCCCCCAATATGCCCGTAGTATTCTCCATGTTCTTCCTGCCTTTGTTTGTCCGGTAATTTTTCCCGGAAAATATAACAGGAATTTCGTGAAATTTGTGGAGTTCATTGGACAATATGCAAAAATGGCCTTTCATTTTGCAAAAGACGGGTGGTTTATTGTAAAGGAAGTATATAGATGGTACAGTAAATGAACGGGTATGTAACGATACATGTAGAATTATAAGAGAAAATCCAGAGGAAGATAATATACGGAAAATATATCTGAGATGATGGAACGTATCAAAAAGAGTTTCCGTTTTCGTGCCGGACAGGAAGAAAAAGAGATTATCCTTTCAGGAGATGAGTCTATAGATTTTGTCTGTGACCGTAACTGGCTGATAGAGGCAGTGATGAATATTGTAAAAAATGCTTTGGATCGTACGGAAAAGGGAGGACTTATCCGGATTGAGTGGAAGATGTCAGCGTCTTCACTGCAGATTGCCATAAAGGATAATGGGACTGGAATCCATCCGGAGGATCTGTATTATATTTTTAAGAGGTTTTACAGAAGTCGGTATTCCAAGGATACACAGGGAATTGGTCTTGGCCTGCCTCTTGCAAAATCTATTATTGAAGCGCATGGGGGCAGTATTGCAGCTGACAGCGGATTAGGGGCCGGCTCGGCATTTTATATAAATTTTCCTACTCTCTGAAAGTTTCTTGATATTTTCGTGCTAAAATAGAGATCTATCAAACATTTGGAGGAAATCAGATGCGATATAAGATACTGATTGTGGACGATGAACCGGGAATCACCGACATGATAAGAGAGTATTTTGAGCCGGAGTATGAAGTGTATACCGCTGACAGCGGCGAGGAAGCGATAAAAAAACTGTCTGTGAAGCCGGATTTGATTCTTCTTGATATCAATATGCCAAAGATGGACGGCCTGGAGGTCTGCCGGAAAATCCGCGGATTTGTCACCTGCCCCATTCTGTTTCTGACTGCAAGGGTGGAATCTCCGGATAAGATTACCGGCTTTCAGGCAGGGGCGGATGACTATATTGTAAAGCCCTTTGAACTGGATGAGCTTGGCGCGCGGGTGGCGGCGCATTTGCGCAGGGAGCAGCGCACGCTGGATAACCGGGCGGCCGGCAGGGCAGTTCGTTTTTTCGGCGAACTGGCGGTTGATTATGGGACCCGAAGTGTGTCGGTAAACGGAAATCCGGTTTTGCTGACGAAAAGAGAGTTTGACATCCTGGAACTGCTCTCTAAGAATATGGGACAGGTATTTGACCGGGAACGGATCTATGACATGATCTGGGGGATTGACGGGGAAGGAAACAGCGGCACTGTGATGGAGCATATCCGCAAGCTCAGGGCAAAACTGGCCGAGCATACGCTTCACAGCTATATTGAGACAGTCTGGGGGTGCGGATATAAATGGAACGCCTGAAAAAAATGGGTCTAAAGAGAGCGTTTTTTGTGCTGTCATCCGGCTGTGTCGTTATTTCGTTGTGTCTCCTTTTACTGCTTTTCGTGTGCTGTGAGAAAGTCCAGGACAATTACCCGTCCGGGGGAATTGAATTCAGGGCGGATGGAACGAATGTACTGCTTCAGCAGCCGACAAAGGAGCAGCAGAGAATCTTGCGTATGATAGACGGCTTTCAGCTTTTTGCATGTATCTTGCTGCCTGCCGGCGGAATCGGGGCTGCTGGGCTTCTGTTTTACCGTATCAAGCTGAAAGCGCCGATTTCGGTTCTGAAGATGGGGACGGAGCGTATCCTGAACCGGGATCTGGATTTTTCCATTCCGGACATTTCAGAGGATGAACTGGGGCAGATCTGCAGAGGATTTGAGATTATGCGGGCAGAACTCCTTCAGGCGAACCAGGAATTGTGGGAGCAGGCGGAAGACAGAAAGAGGCTGAATGCCGCATTTTCCCACGACCTGCGCAATCCGGTTGCTGTTTTAAAGGGAACGGTTAAGCTGATACAGCAGGGAAAAGGCGACCAGAGAACCTTTGACAGGCTTGCGAGTTATACGCTGCGTATCGAGAATTATGTTGAGGCGATGAGCAGTATCCAGAGAATGGAACAGCTTCCGGTCCGGGCCGTAGAATGTACCTATTCCATGCTTGAGACAGAACTGGCGGATACGGTAAAGTTTCTTGCTCCGGCATTAGAATCTACGGTTACGGTGGAGCCCAGAGGAAGTACCCGGCTGGATTACGGGATTTTCCTGAATGCTGCCGAGAATCTGATCAGTAATGGGGCGCGGTTTGCAGTGAAAAAGCTGTCTGTACTGCTAAAGGAGAAGGATGGCAGAGTCGTTTTGACGGTCATGGATGACGGCATCGGATTCCCTCTGCAAATGCTTCGGGAGGGTCCGAAACCTTTCGGAAAAATGAACGAGGACGCGGAACATTTTGGAATGGGATTATATAGCACCCATGTCCTTTGCCTGAAACATGGAGGGACGCTTAAATTAGAAAATCCGGCAGGCGGGGGAGCAGCGGCAGCCGCTTCGTTTAGAATTATTTGACAATTTTATAATCTTGAACGTTTCTTGAGATTTATGAGTTACACTCTTCTTATATGGATATCTAATGGTTTATATTCCATTACCGACATTCAGCTGTTTTACAAAATATATAAGGAGAGTGTTTTTATGATTATTGAGGCAAGAGAACTATCGAAAATCTATGGCAGCGGGGAGAGCCGCGTAGTGGCGCTCGACAAGGCAGACCTTAAAATCGGGCAGGGGGATTTCCTTTCTATTACAGGCCCTTCGGGCAGCGGGAAGAGTACGCTGCTTCACCTGCTGTCCGGTCTGGACCGTCCCACATCAGGGCTGCTTTCCTATGGCGGCAGGGATATTTACAGTTTCCATGATAAGGAGCTTTCCGCTTTCCGGCGCAGGCGTATCGGATTTATCTTCCAGCAGTTTAACCTCCTTCCGGTTCTGACGGCTAGGGAAAATATCATCATGCCGCTTCTATTGGATAAAAAGCAGCCGGATGAAGCTTACCTTAGGAAGCTTACAGAACTTCTGGGAATCCAGAAGCGGCTGAATCATCTGCCCCATGAGCTTTCCGGAGGGCAGCAGCAGCGTGTGGCCATTGCCCGTGCCTTAGCGGCACAGCCGGACATTATTTTTGCGGACGAGCCGACGGGAAATCTTGACAGCAAAAGCGGCGGCGAGGTGATGGAGCTTCTTTGCAATATCAGAAGGGAGCTGGACAAAACGCTAGTGGTCATTACCCATGACAGCCGGATTGCGAAGATGGCTGACAGGCAGTTTGTAATCGTGGATGGAATCCTTTCAGAGACAGGAAGCGGGGTGGAAGTATGAAGTCCTACAGAACTTTGGCATGGAGGGAGCTGTGTGTACAGAAGGTTACTTCCATATTAATACTGATTGCGGTGGTTCTCTCTACAGTCATAACAACCGTAATCGGCCAGTCGCTTGGGATTCTGAATGCGATGAAGGAGCAGCAGGCAGCCGCCCTTGCAGGGAAAAAGTATGGCTCTTTCGTGCAGCTTTCAGAAGAGCAGCTTGCAGAAGTGAAATCCGATTCCCGTTTTTCCTATGTCGGAGCGGCCATTGACCTTGGGACAATCCAGTTGAACAGCCAGCTAAAGCTTAGCCTTGTAGAATATCTGAACCATAGTTATGAGATGTATCCGGCTTTTACAGAGCTTCTGGAAGGACGGCTTCCGGAACATCCAATGGAGATTGCACTGTCAGAGGATGTGTTAAGGTTTCTTGGCTTTCAGGGAAAATCTGGAGATCGGATTTCCCTGACGGCTTCTAAATCGTGGCGGCATGGGATTCTGCCTGCAGTGGATTATACGGAGGAATTTACCCTTACAGGAATCACGAAGAGCAACTATGTAGCCTATACTTATGGCATGCTCCCTGGTATTGTGGGGGAGGGGACGGCTTCCCGGCTGTTCCCGTCGGAGCAGATATATTATGTGGCGGATTTCTGTACCGCGGATAAGAAGACTATGCAGAGTACGGTGGAGGATGTGGCAGAGAACCTGCAGATTCCTGAACTGGATGTGACCTACAATATCGTCTATCTTTCGGCAGTGGGCATCCCCTATGAGAATCCGGAAGGAGGCGGGGAGGATGGAATGGACGTTTCCTTCCTTAGGATTGCGGGTATCATGGTAGGCGGCCTTGTGCTTCTGGCATCAGGGCTTGTGATTTACAATGTGCTGAAAATTTCCGTGTCAAAGCGCATGAAAGAATACGGCGTGCTACGCGCCATCGGAGGCGGGAAAGATCAGCTCTGGGTGATAGTTTTCCTGCAGATATTGCTTTTGTGTGCAGCCGGAATCCCGGTTGGGATGCTGGCAGGTTATTTTTCAGCAGAAAGTATCTTTTCGATGGCAACGAGCTTTGTGTCCCCGGAGCTCTTTATGGTAAATGATACTGCGGGATTAAAGGAGCTGATCCGGGAAAACAGCGCAGGGAAGCCACTGTTTCTTGCCGCCAGTGCATTTCTCACCGTGTTCTTTGCATTTGCCGCGGCAGTACCGGCGGTCCGGTATGCGGGGAAGGTGGCGCCGACTGTAGCCATGTCAGGCGGGAATACGAAGATCCGGCGCAGAAACCGCAGGACAAAAAGGATTAAGAATTTTGCGGCTTATTATGCCCGGCTGAATCTGAGGCGGAGCCCCGGACGGACGGCCATTACAATCCTGTCTCTTGTGATGAGTATTTCGGTGTTTATTGCCCTGCAGAGCTTTACTTCGCTTTTAAATGCTGCCAGTCTTATGGAAGAAATGCGTCTTGGGGATTATTCGATTATCAATGAGACGGCCGGCTTTACAGAAAAAGATTTAGATGAGTTATCTCAAAATGATGCTGTTGAATCTGTTGCGGCAATCCAGTTTTCTCTTTATGATACGGAAGAACTGGTTGCCGGGATGTCTCCGGGATTTGAATTGAAGCCGGGGGAGACCTTGCAGGTTGTAGGGTTCAATGAAATGTATATGGACGCTTATACGGAAGGGAAGCTTTCAGAAGAAGAGTTTCAGCGTCTGATGGCAGGAGAGGGCTGTGTGATAAAGAATCCGTTTCCGGTAGTTTATGAGGGGGAGGAGTTGGAACATTCAGAATTTGCCGCAGGCGATACAGTTTCCATAAAGGGAAGGGAGCTTCCGGTCATGGCTGCATTTGACGGGACGGATGGATTTGCGGAAATCGGGAATCAGGGATTTACAAATGGCGTGCAGGTGATTGTATCTGACCGGATTTATTCGGAACTGACGGGAAAGAGCGAGTATCAGGAAATGCTCCCGACGCTGAAGGAGACGGCGGACAGGAATTTATTTGACCGGACGGTGGAGGAATTATGCCGGGAAATTCCGGGCACGACTTATCTTTCCTATGAGGATACGGACCGGCAGCTTGAGGAGAGCTATGAGCAGATCCGGCTGCTGGCATGGGGGCTGATTTTGTTTGTAGGTCTGATTGGCCTTTTGAATATCGTGAATACGGTGTATACGAATATCCATACCAGGGTGACGGAGATTGGGATGCAGAGGGCAATCGGCATGAGCCATGGGGCATTATATCAGACATTCCTGTGGGAAGGGGCGTATTATGGAATCATTGCTGCTGTGATTGGGGGTGTGACTGGGTATATCTGCACGATTTTTGTGGAAGCTGCCCGTACAGATACCATCCAGCTGGTCTCGATTCCTGTAGTTTCCCTGGCGGAGGCGGCCGTAATGTCTGTGCTTGCCTGCCTGATTGCAACGTGCATACCATTGAGGCGGATTGCGAATATGAGTATTGTGGATTCGATTGAAACGGTAGAGTGATAAATACTATTCGGATTTATTTGCTAAGTAGAAAGACGTATTTTTTAAAACTGTCTCATTGCATATGGGCAGGTATTGTATTATGATTTACGAAAAAGGAGGTAAGAGATATGGCGAATGAAGATAAAAAAGATTTTAATGCAATGTTGCATGAAAGTAAGGATATGCCCAAGATTCAAGTGATTACGGATCAGAAGAGTATTGACAAATATGGCGGTGACAGAATGTATTTTGCACCGCCAATAGAGTATGATAAAATTATGAAAAGGATTCCTTACGGGAAGGTGATAACCGTGGGAAAGATCCGTGAGTATTTTGCTAAATTAAGCGGTGCTGATTTTACAGAACCTATCACTGCCGGTATTTTTGTTACTATAGCAGCATGGGCAAGCCATCAGAGAACAAAGGATGAGACGCCTTATTGGAGGACGTTGAAAGCAAAAGGAGAGCTAAATCCCAAGTATCCCGGCGGTGTTAAGGCCCAAAAATCAAAACTGGAAGCAGAGGGACATACGATCATTCAAAGGGGAAGAACGAATATCCGGTATTATGTAAGTGATTATGAGGACTTTCTGTTTGATTTAACATAAATGTGCTAAACTGAACGCAATAATAATTCGGAGTTAGGAGGATAACTTTGTGAACATAATCGAATATTTCAGTACAAATAACAAAGAATATTGGCTTTCAAAGATTAAAGAAAGTGATTGGGGGGCAGGTCAGTTTTTATATGAACTGTTAAAAAATCAAAAGTTAAAGGAATATGTCGGTGAAAATACAAAGGTACTTATGTTGACAGAGGGAGGAGATTTGATTTCTTTTTGCACATTTGCTGATAAGGACGATATTCAGCCAACAGAATTAACACCATGGATTGGGTGGGTATATACCTTTCCGCATTATAGAGGACACCGTTATGTTGGAAAGCTGTTAAGTTACGCTGAAACATTGGCAAAAGCAGATGGAATTAATAGCATTTATATTTCAACAAATCATAATGGGTTATATGAGAAATATGGGTATGAGTTTTTTAGAATGATGAAAGATATGCATGGAGAAGATTCAAGAGTATATGTAAAATATCTGTAATTTCCAGCTTGCTGGGAAGCTGCATGGAGTTTAAAATCGGGATTTTTTAAATAGCGTAGAAAATATGGATTATTTAACAGAATTTGATTTCCAACTTGTCAGCAACCCTCCAAAAAAGGCAGCCGCTCCCCTCAAAGCGTCTGCCTTTTCCTGTCCCCGTCCTTTTACTCGTTCCTGAAAACCTCCGCCATCATCTTTGCCCCCAGCTTAAAACCGTCAATGAACATTTCCGAGAATTCAACGTAATCAAGACCGTTGGTATCGTCATGGATTCTTTCTGGCAGTTCTTTCATTTGTGACCTCCTGTATTCAGTTTTCCAGAATCCAGTTGTTCGTGTCCCTGTTCATGTGAATTTATTAGGCAACTGAACTCTTCACGAACAAGTATGGCATATCTTTTCCTTTTCTTTGTGATTTAACCCTACCAATAACAAAATCGAAAGACAACCGCATAACAATAGAATTATAATACTTGCAATTAATTTCTCGGTAGTAGTTTCATAGTAACCTGCAACACCCAATACCGCCGTAATAGGATAGAACGCTCTTAAAGTGCCGGACATACTCATAAACATTCCTGCAAAAGAGTACATTTCTGTTAAGATTAGTGCTAACCAATAGCTTTTCTTTGTATATGTTACTAATGCAATGATAGGAGAAACAGCTAAAAATACGCCTATTCCCTCTAAAAAGTATGTTTTCAAAAAATCGAAAACCATTCCTGCCGACAATTCGGAAAAATGTAAATATGCTTCCGTCAAAAAAGTTATAATAAAAAGCAACACATAGACAAATATACTGAAAGCAAGAGTAATCACCAGCTTTACGATAGTCAATTTTACTTCATTGACAGGAATCAGCCTTAGCGTTTTCATTGTGTCGTCCTGTTCCTCCCGGCAAACCATATAACTTCCCAACAGAGCGATAACAGCAGGAATAACAAGCAAAGTAGCCCAAGGCTGAACCATTGTCATGTACCACCCCGCATTATCAATATACTGTCCTTCTAAATCCATACTGTTCCCGCCGATAAAAACAACAATAGCGACTAATACGGTTGCAAATATGGTAAGTAAGACGATACTTGAGCGACGAAGCTTTTGACGTTCCGCCCAAAGTAATTTCATCATGGAACACACCTCACTTCTTTTTCAAAGCAATATTAGCAAGCAGGATAAAGATAATATCCCAAGCAGCAATACAGAGCAATGCAAATGGAACATTTATCGTCTGTGAAAAAGCAAGCCCTGGAATATCGCTGTCTCGCATGATGATAGCCGCAGTTGAACAAATCGGGTGTAGATATATGTTCGTGTTCATTAAGAAAAATCCTAAGAGGGCATATATCAATGTGATACAGGAAGGGAGAATATATCCCTTTGTCATTGTTGCGATTGACAGAACAGGTAATAGTGCAAAGGCTGTAATCACTCCTATTTCTAAACATCTTTCAAACAAGTACAAAATATGATTCCCGTCAAATCCGATATATCCGGGAAGCACACCAAACGCCGCAGAAGCTATTGCAGTAATCATCATAAAAACGACTGAATAGAATAAAACCACAAAAAACTTACTGAAAAAATAGCTCATTCTGCTTATCGGTACGATCCAAAGCTGCTTTGCTACATCATGCCGCTTTTCTTCATAGATAAGCATTACACAAAATATCCCCAACACGACTGGTAGAATAATAAAAAGCGTATAACCAAATGCAGACCACCGATAAAACTCTAATGGGTTTATTCCTGTTTCTCCTTTGTAGCGAAACAGCAGCATTGCGAAAAAGGGCATAATAAGTGCTGCGAGCAGCATAATCAATAAAAGTTTTCTTCGGCGAAGTTTCAGCAGTTCGGTTTCAATCAATTTAAGCAATGCCTTCCCCTCCTGTAATTTTTTTGAAATAGTCCTCCAATGTATCGTTGCAGACCAGAGAACTCATAACGGTAATATCCTGCATGAAAAGTACCTTGTTGACTTCGCCCATATCAAGGGAAGCGTCATAAAGCCGTAACGTATGGTCGTCTTGAACAGAATAATCGGTCAAATGGAATTGACGTTCTAAAATCAATATCGTCTTTGGAATATCGGACACTTGCAGCAGGATATATTTACGGTTTTTCTTTTCCAGTTCCCGCATGCTGCTTTCTTCCAAAAGAACGCCATTATCAATAATTCCAATATCGTCGGCCAACAGTGAGATTTCAGAAAGAATATGGCTGGATATAAGAATCGTTTTACCCTGTGCCGCACTTAACTCTTTGATAAAATCCCTTACTTCTGCAATGCCGATAGGGTCAAGCCCGTTTGTCGGCTCGTCTAAAATCAACAATTCCGGGTCATGCAGGATAGCGTTTGCAATCCCAAGTCGCTGTTTCATGCCAAGGGAATATTTGCTGAATAGCTTTTTATCCTTATAGGGCAATCCAACTATTTCCAGAGCGTTTTTTACTGCATGAGGGGCGGCTGTGCCGCGTAGCTTTGCAAAGATTTCCAGATTTTCTGTTCCGGTTAGGTTTGGATAGAAACCCGGCGTTTCGATAATTGCACCAATACGGGGATATACACGTTTTTCCCGTCCTTTGACATTTTTACCGAATACATCCACTTTGCCGGAAGTAATAGAAGCCAGTCCTAAAATCATTTTCATAATTGTTGTTTTTCCGGCTCCGTTACGCCCTAACAGACCATAAATCCGTCCTTTTTTTACATGGAGATTTACTTTGCTGACAGCCGTTTGTTCTCCATATATTTTTGTCAGCTGCTTTGTTTCAATTACGAAATCATTCATAGATGTTTCCTCCTTTTGCACTCCCTATTATAAATCACTAACCTTGCCATAACCTTGCCGATACCTTGCTTTTTTCTTGTTTTATTAAGAAAAGCCCTGCACTTTTTACAGGGCTTTCGGAAGCAATATGGTAAATTTGGTCCCATGGCCGGAATTGCTTTCGGCGGTGATGGTTCCTTTATGAACGCTGATAAGTTCCTTTGTAATCGCCAGACCTAATCCGTTTCCTTTCGCGGACCGCGACTGGTCGCACTGGTACATTCTTTCAAAGATATGTGGGAGATTGTCGGGAGTTATTCCTTTTCCATTATCCGATATTATAATTTTAGCTTGCCGCATATCCTCGAAAATATGCAATTCCATTTTGTCACCCTCACTGTGAACAATCATGTTTTGCAAAAGGTTATTAAGGACGCGGGTATATGCATTTACATCTATACGGATAAAATACTCTGTTTCGGGTATGACAAATTCATATTCAAAAGAACTGTTTTCCAAGACAGGAATCCAGTCTGCTATAATGTTGCGGGATAGTTCATTCAAATCAAATTTTTCAAAATGAAAAATCTGCTCCCCAGAATCCAGTTTTACCCACTCAAACAGATTTTCCACAAAGGATTTCAGATATTGTGCCTTTTCATGTGTGACATGGATATATTCGTCTTTTTCCTCCCCAATGACTATTTTGTTTTCTACCGCTTCCAGATAACCCACAAGGGAGGCAAGCGGGGTTTTTACATCATGCGAAAGGCTTGTCATCAGCCGTTTATATGCCTGTTCAGATTGTCTTTGCCGTATAAGCTGCGCCTGACTGTTTACGGCTATTTCGTTAATACCATAGCAGATTTTCTTTGTCATGTCGTTTTCGCCTGCTAAAATACGTCGGTTCAAGTTCCCGCCCTCTATGTCCTCTAAGGCGTCTTTTATCAGCGCAAGCTGTGTTCGCACGCGCCGTAAGGCAGAAATGAGATACACAATGATAAGCAGCATGAGGGCTGACACAATGAAAAGATAAACAGTGATGTCCATGTTATGCCTCCTACTTGTTAAAACGATAGCCGACACCCCGGACAGTTAAAATGTAAAAGGGGTGGTCGGGGTCCGGCTCAATCTTTTTCCTTAATTTGCTGATAAAAGACATAATATTGCTATCGTCAAAAGCATATTCTTCCTCCCATACCTGTGAATAAATTTGCTTTTTGGTAAATACCCGTCCTTTGTTGGAAGCAAGAAAGAGCAGTAAATCAAATTCCTTCCCTGTAAGCGAAACAGGAATATCTTTGACCGAAACTGTACGGTTTAATTTGTCAATTACCATATCTTTCAGCGATATATAATCTGTATCTGCCGTAGAGGGATTTAAGGTAGTGTATCGTCGGATCAGGGAATTGACACGCGCCATAAGCTCGTTAATGCTAAATGGTTTTGTCAGATAATCGTCTGCCCCCATTCGCAAGCCGGACACTTTATCTTCCTCGTCGCTTTTGGCAGTGAGCATAAGGACGGGAACATTGCTTGTCCGCCGTATTTGCTGCAACACTTGAAATCCGTTTAAATCGGGCATCATTACATCCAGAATAATAAGGGAACAGCTATCTTTGTTTTCATCGGCCAGACGCAGCCCCTGAATGCCGCTATATGCAACTATGGCTGATAAATTTTCCTGCTCTACGCATTTTTTCATAAGAGCGCAAAGTTCTTTATCATCATCTATAATCAATACATTATTCATGGCGTAACTCCCTTCCATCAATCAGCTTTTTTGCGTCTTTTTGCATCAGCCGCATATACCCAGGTCTTGAAATATCCGGTATGCGGTTCTCGCTGCAAAGTATTTGTACCTGTCTTTCTTTAAACTGTATCAGTATACAATAGGAATTGCGCTGAAGCGCAAGCAGGTCATCAATTTCCTGACGGAAATTGGTGACAAATATAATTGTATATGGATACTCGAATAATAGCAAGTGTCTGATTGTGTATTAGAATGTATTTTACACCGCCATTTGAGTATGATAAAATTATGGAGAGAATCCCTTAGCGGAAGGGCTTTCTAAAATGTCGTATTTTAAAGGGGCAATACAGATATGTTGCAGATTTCATTTATTCTTTTTTTAATACCATTTTGCATATTTGCGAGAATTATGCTGCACGATCCCAGAACATTATGGATCGGCGTTTCATTTTTCTGGATGATGACAAGTCTGGCAGTTTTTTTGTTTTTTATACTTTCCCAGTACTCAGAATGGCTTGCGTCACATGATGCAGTCGTCGGACTTCTTGTTTTTCTGTTTATTTTGGCAGTAGTCAGCGTAATCGCATTTCCGGCAGTTTTGATTGTTACGTTTTTTATAGAAGGAATAAAAATTATCCGGCATGAGGGAATGAAGCCTTCTAATTTATTATCTATGCTATTTTCAATCCTGCTGTTTGGATATCTTGCAGTCTGGCCAGTGATTGGGAGTCTGGAAAAGGGCAGATTCAGTACAATACTTTATGTAACGATTAGTTTTTCTGCTGTATATGTATTGTCACTGATGGCGATGTATTCACTATCTGCGGTTCTTAATCTTATTCATCTGAGAAAAAAGAGGAATGCGGACTATATTATTGTACTGGGCTCCGGGATTATTGGGACTAAGGTTACGCCGCTGCTTGCGGCCCGGATTCATAGAGGAATAGAGCTTTTGCGCTGCAACCAGAATGCGGTACTGATTATGTCCGGAGGGCAGGGGCCAGGCGAAGACATTTCGGAAAGCGCCGCTATGGCGGCATATGCTGTCGATCAGGGAGTGGATGCTGAAAAGATCATAATGGAGCAAAAATCGGTATCAACGGAGGAAAACCTGATGTTTTCAAAGGAGTTGATAGACAACGAGAATGCGAAAATTGTTATTGTTACAACTGCTTATCATGTCTTTAGGGCTTTAATTCTGGCGAAGCAGCAGGGAATAAAATGCGTAGGGTTTGGTGCAAAGACGAAATGGTATTTTACACTGAATGCATTGCTCCGTGAATTTGCAGGATATCTTCGGCTGACCTGGAAGAGACATGCCATTGTAATAGGCATCATTATAAGCGTTGCAGCAGCTTTTTAGATAATAGACGTGAAGTCAACTTGCATTTGACATGTGAAGCTATCGTTTCTATGATTTATGGAAGCTTTCTGACATTATATAGTGTGACTTTTCAGGATATTGGGTTTTTTTTCGCTAGTGTATGTCTGATATTATGGAAGAAATTAGCGCTTGAATTGTAACGACAAAAGCGTTACAATATAAAAAACTAGGAGGTGTAATTATGGAAAAAACAGCAACATTGAACTTAAGAGTAAATCCAACTGTTAAAGAACGGGCAGAAAGAGTATTGTCTCAGTTAGGTGTTCCCATGTCAACAGCAATTGATATATATTTGAATCAAATTTCTCTTACAGGTGGAATTCCTTTTTCTGTTTCTTTACCAAAAGCACCAGTACCGATTCATGCAGATGCCATGACAACGGAAGAAATCCATCAAAAATTGGAAAAAGGTTACAATGATATAGCAACAGGTAGAGTGCAAAATGCAGCGGAAGCGTTCGCAAAATTTAGGGAGACTCATTGATATGAAACAATATACGGTTGAGATTACAAATGAAGCATTGGCTGATATGGATTAATTATACAATCACATTGCTTATGTCCTTCAGGCACCGGAAAATGCAATGGATCAGTATAACCGGATTGCAGACGCTATTTTGACATTGGATACTATGGCTGAGAGAATCTGTATTATGGAATCAGAACCGGAACGAAGCAAAGAGATGAGAAGATTGTTGATAGACAATTATTCTGTCTTTTTTATAATCCAGGGAGATAAAGTGATTGTAACAGATGTATTATATAGTGCATCAGATATTGAAAACCGATTAAAAGGTTAAATGATAAAATCAAAAAAGGAAATATGAAACATGAGGCAGGATATGTTCCCGTAAAAAGGAAGGTGTCCTGCCTTTTTGTATTTCTTTTCAGTTTTACAAATATGAATCTACAGCAGAGTAAATTGATTTTTCTCAAAGGTCAGAAGCCCTTCATTCCGCATCCTGCACAGCTCATTGGACATAGCACTGCGGTCTACGGAAAGAAAATCCGCAAGCTGCTGTCGATTGAAGGGAATGGTAATGGAACTACTGTTCTGCTTTTTTGCCTCTTCGGACAGATAAGAAATCAATTTTTCCCGCGTGGTACGCTTTGATATATGTCCAAGCTTCTGTACGAGTTTCCTGTTCTTATCAGATATTGCAAAAAAAAGATTCTGCAGTACGATTGAATGGAAACGGCAGGCTGATGAGCAGACGTTCAGCATTTTCCGTACATCAAAGAATATGACGGTGCTGTTGTCCACAGCAATAACATCATTCAGAATCGGTCCGCTTCCGGGGGAGACATAGGCTTCTCCGAACATTTCACCGACATGGATGACGTTGACAATGCTCCGGTTTCCCCAATAGTCATCCCGCTGGATGTGCAGCTTCCCTTTTACCAAAACCGTAATATGGGTCAGGTGTTCCCCCTGCCTGAAAATATATTCCTCTTTTTTATAAATACGGGATTTTGCTTGGAAACATCCGAGTATTGTATTGACTTCGTCTGCCCTTACACCAGCGAACAGCTGTGTCTCTTTGAGCACAGGCACATATTTTTCCATATAAAATCCTCTTTCTGTTGTAAATACAACCGAATTGTTTTGTTTATTGTATTATGATAGCTACAGAAAAGCAAGGAGGAGTTCATATGATCAGAAAAATTATTAAAATTGATAAAGAGAAATGTAGCGGATGCGGTGCCTGTGCGGCAGCCTGCCATGAAGGTGCGATTGAAATGATAGATGGGAAGGCAGAGCTTACTCGTGAGGATTACTGTGACGGTTTGGGGGATTGTCTGCCAACATGCCCGGCTGATGCGATTTCATTTGAGGAACGGGAGGCGCCTGCCTATGATGAGGCGGCCGTATTCGCTGCAAAAAAGGCTGGCTGTCCCGGATCAAACGCAAGGACGATTACAAGAAATGCAGCGGATTCGGATGTTTCTGTTACCGCTGTCCCTGTCAGCAGCCAGCTAAAGCAATGGCCTGTACAGATAAAACTCGCACCTGTAAAGGCGCCTTATTTTGAGAATGCCAATCTGCTAATTGCCGCGGACTGTACGGCATATGCCTATGGGAATTTCCATAGCGAGTTTATCAGGAACCATATTACGCTGATTGGGTGCCCCAAGCTTGATGAAGGGGATTACACGGACAAACTGACGGATATGATTGCAGGAAATGATATCAAGAGTGTGACGGTTGTAAGGATGGAGGTTCCATGCTGCGGCGGAATTGAATATGCGGTAAAAGAGGCTCTTAAAAGGAGTGGCAGATTTATACCATGGAGAGTTGTAACCATTTCTACGGATGGGAAAATTCTGGATAATTAATTGTTTTTCATGAAAGAAATATCTATAAAGTATCTTACCGGAATTGGTCTGACGAACCTAATCGTTCGCAGACCAATTCCTGACTGGAAAAATCTTAATGAGTGTTAAGATAGTGTATTGAGATAAAGCTGTAAATTCTCCGCTAATTTTTCCATCCCTTTTTTCATATCTGCCCCAGTCAAATAATGGTGTTGCGTTATCTTTATTTCTGGAATCTGTGTGGGAGATATGAGTATATGCGTTCCAGGGATTGCTATATCCCATGTCTTGTATTACCAACCGAAAAGAAAATAGACCTATTGGCTTATTGGGACAGCGACACAAACACTATATTCGGGAACATAAGAGAGCATTTTACGCTACACTACCTATGAGTGGTAAATTGAACAGTTATCTTGCTGGCATCAACAAACAAGCACAAGAAATATTTTCTCGGCTTGTAGAACAGATGGCTGAACGTGAAGGCGTAATTGATTAGTTGCATATTTGGGGTGGCTGAAAAGTGGTTGAAAAGTCAAAATAAATCATTGTGATATAGTTGGGTATGTGCTATAATATCCAGTATTATTGACAGTGACAAATCAAAATTTTCGACACCTCAAGATTATGAATTAAAAGCAAAGAAGTTTAAGTTGACCACATTAGACATAGTGGTAGCTAAGAAAGGAGTTGTAATGAAAATAAATAATAGTAAAAATCGTTTATCTCATATTATAGCTTTTTTCGTTATGCTGCTTTTTACTATGTGCTTGACTATGAATGTGCTTCTGGGCGGTAATTATAATCTTTATGAATCATTAGATAATACAACCGTAATTGAAACGTGGACAATTTCGGAAAGTGTTGCTGCCAATCAAGATAGTGATAATACGACATATTTTAAGCCTTTATTTTTGAATAATAAAGATTCCCATACTGAAATTATAACGAAGAGTATATGCCCAATATTCATTATTGCTGCTATACCAAAAGGATTCAGCTTGTTTCCTTTTTTACTCATAGTTTTTCTTTTTATCTTTTTAACCTTATTTATATTATTGCCCAATAGTTGGACATTAATTAATCAGAAGATACGTCTGGACATTTGAATCAACTCCTTTTCAAAATCATTGCAAGTATGATAGTGATTATGAGCCATTTTTAGAATTAAATAATGGCTTCCTTTTTGTATGTAAATAAGCGGCGTTTATAAACCGCATACTTATTATGAGAGTGAAACAAAGATTGATTAGGAGAAATATGAATGAAAAAAAAGTTATATAAATTATTTCTTGCGCTAATAGTAAGTCTGTCTTTGGGTTCAAATCCCATAGCACAAAATGAGATACGCAAAATGCTTGAAGCTCTTTCAGGAGCTGCTGAGACGCAGGTTCAAGAACTTGAAGAAGAGCCCGAAAAAATCGAGAAAGAAAAAGAGTTTCTAAATTATTTTTAAAATATTCTATGATATATATTATTCAGTTTCAATTTGACTAATTCAACAATCAAATATTAACAAACAAAGTAGCGCAGGAACTTAGAAAAAGCATTGCAGGACTGGAACTGGCAAAACAGCGTGTAGCCAACGAAAAGAAAAAGCAGAACGAAAAGAAACGCAAAGCCGAGAACCACCACAAGTACATCATGGGCGATATCATTGTGAAGTATTTCCCTATCTCTAAAATCAAAGCGGAAAGCCGAGATACAGTCTTTGCAGTCTGAATATGATAGTATCGGCAAGGAGCAGACCAAGACCGTAATAGAATTAGCGTATGACGAGGTAATCAGCTACAACAAAAAGAACCTTGAGAGGGAGCTTCAGAACGAGAGCCGACAGCATAACAGGCAACGAAACAAAACGAAACGGAGGGAGGAAGAAATTTAATGCGAATTTTATTGTAAAGACAGGCTTTTCTTTGTATAATTGAAGTATGGCAGGAACAGGATATATCGTATCTTGTGTCACAGATTTTTAGAAATCGAGGTGGTAAGGTGTCAGACGATACAAAACAGACGCAGGAAGTTAAGGCAAAGCGTACCGCAAAAAACAGTGTGTTTTTAGACCTTTTTCAAGATAAAAAGAATTTGCTGAAACTGTATAAAACATTACACCCAGAGGATACAGATGCAACAGAGGACACATTGGATATTGTAACGATAGACAATGTTCTGACAGATAATCTCTATAATGATTTGGGTATAATGGTAGGTAACAACAGATTGCTTTTGCTTTTAGAGGCACAAGCCAGTTGGACGGTAAATATTTTAATCAGAATACTTCTGTATTTAGCACAGAGTTACCATGAATATTTTGAGCGAACCAGTCAGAGCCTATATAAGAGCAAGAAAGTAAAAATGCCAAAGCCCGAATTATATGTGATATACACAGGCAACAAGGGCAGAAAACCCGACACAATATCGTTGTCCAAAGAATTTTTTAACGGTGCGGATATTGATATTGAGATAAAAGCCAAAGTCATATATGAGAGCGATAAGGACAATATAATCAACGAGTACATTGTTTTTTGTAAAGTTTTTAACGAACAAATAAAAGAGCATGGAATGACAAAGCAGGCAGTTACAGAAACAATCCGTATTTGCAAGGACAGGAACATCTTAAAACAGTATCTAAGCAGCAAAGAATTGGAGGTAGTGACGATTATGATGAGTTTATTTGATGATGAGCAGATTATGAGGACTTATGCAAAAGATATGGAAAGAGAAACAACAAAAAGAAACGTGTTAACAATGATAGAAAGAGGACGTATTAAAGTGGAAGAAGTTTCTGCATTTTTCCCCGAATTGACATCAGATGATGTAGAAGAAATCGAAAGGGCGGTTATGCAACTGGCATAATCAACAACTTAATATCAATAAAACAGCGTAAAGGCGCATGGAACAGTAAATTGTAAACCATGCGCCTTTTTTGCGCCAAAAAGGAGGAGCATGAGCGACAACATTCAGACCAACACCGCAGGGCGATTAACGCTTGATGGAAATCACCTTGTCCAATCCTGTTCCGCCTCGTGAAATCGGTTTTTTATATCAGGATATACAGCCGTTCAATGACAATATTCTGAAATTTATCCATGCAAAACCTGTCGCTAACGGTGTTTCTATATCTTGAAGGAAAAGGAAACATTTACATTTTTCTCTTGACTTTAAAATCCTACATATGTAATATTAATTTTGAGACAATAGCTTAATAAATTTTTTGACTTTAAATCCTACATGCGTAGTATTTCTTTTGAAGCCTATAGATACGCGGGATTTAGAACAGATGAATGGAGGCAGATATGAGGTTTGAAGGAAAAGACAGGTACAAGCAGAAGATGGGAAGAAACTGGTTCGTTCTTCTTCTTATCGTGCTTTTGAGTATATCCGGATGTGCTGATACATCCCAGACGGAATCTGGAGATGATGAACAGGGGAACGGGGCGGCAAAGTCCGGGAAGGAGGCCCAGGAGAAAGCAGACCCAGTGATCGAGATTGGATATGAGCTTTTTAGAGATGCTGAGGAAGCAGGACGTATGGAGGATTTGGAAATGTTCCGCAGTATTGTAAACCAATTTGGTAATCATGGTTATGCGGCCGTTGACGGAAGGAACCAGATTGACATGGCAGAACCGGAGCAGGTCATCAGCTTCTGCGGGAAAGTAGACGCGAAAGAGGAAGGAGAGCTGACCATTCTTAAAATCAATGACCTGGAGGGAGTCTTGGACGGGATTGTGAAATATGACCTGAAGACAAAAGACGGAGAGGTAGAAGCAACCACCAGTTATTACAAGTATAAGGATCAGGACATGGAAAAGGTGTCTACAGCCGGTTTTCATGCGGACCGGTGGAATACACGGAGGACGGATATCTGATGTTTTCCGGCAGTTATTTTTCCGAACAGTTATATGTGCTCACTATGAGTGAAGCCAGCGAGTATGCTGCGCTTAGGGTGCTGCCTTTAGACGAAACATGCAGGGAGCTGAACCGGCAGTATATCCTTCCTGCCGGTTATGAGAGGAATAACCTGTTTCTGGTGGATTGGAATGAGAATGATTTTGGGACGTTGGATTTCTATGATCTGTATGACCTGTTTTACCCCAGGGTAAACGGCGGGCAGATCCCATATGGTATGGACGATAACTTAGGGGTCGGCGCGGTATACAGGATACCGGAGGATGAATTTGAGAACGTCATTCAAAGATATATCAACATAGACAGCGGTACATTGCAGTCAAAAACGGTTTTTTATCCGGAGGATGGGACGTATGAATATAAGCCGAGAGGCTTTTATGAAGTGGAATATCCGGAGTATCCATATCCGGAAGTAGTTCAGTATACGGAAAACAGTGACGGAACCATAACGCTGACAGTAAATGTGGTATTTCCTTATGCAGGCATTTCCAAAGTATATGCCCACGAGGTGGTGGTCCGCCCTTTGGAAGGCGGAGGGGTGCAGTATGTATCTAACCGGGTTATACCGTCAGAGGAGAATCAGGAGGGAACCTGGCATAAGCCGCGTCTGACTCCGGAACAGTGGGAAGAGATGTATGGAGGCATGGAATGATGGAAAATGTGAAATGGCTGATTCAAAAAAAGGGCGTTTTCATCATAGAATTGCTGGTTATTGTTATCGCCTGTGTCATAGTTTTAAAAGGACCAAAGCAGAATAATTCAGGAGAGGAAAACATAGAGGAAATCAGGGCGCAAAAGGCAGAAGTTCCTGTTAATCATATGGAAGGAATAGATGCTGACGAGATAGACGGGGACGAAATAGATATCGGCAATATCACTGCAAAATCTTCTGATTCCCAGGCGCCAGTTACCCAGGAGAGGAAAGTCTGCCTTTTTACAGAGGAAGAAAAGAAGAAGATTCAGGAGACGGCTTTGACGGCAGCAGAGCAGGTAAAAGGTATCTATCAGAATATAGAGGTCGCTGACGGCCCTGCTTTTTCATCGAATATTGCAGAGTTTACAGGCGAGCAGTGTAAGGAAGTGGTCTCACTTCTTGGACAGGCGGGGTTTGTAAGCATTACGGAGGACTGCAATATGGTAAATCCGGAAAGGCTCCACGCATTTTACGCCGATTATCTGAATCAAAAAGAGTCCATGTTCACAATCTTCCAGGTGAATCCGGACGGCCTGATCGGTGCATTTACTTTCCTGTACAGGATGGATGAACTGCAGACCTATTATGTAGGGATAGGCTGGCAGCAGGGCGGCATACCTGAGATAAGGAATACTTTGGAAAACAGCATAGCAGAAATAAAATTAACGGAAAAAGGATATTTTATTTATTCATATGAAATCCTGATTCCACATTCATGCCTGCGCCAGTGCTTTAGAACAAGTCCCATATCAGATAAGTGCAGGGAATTAACCAAAAAGTATTTATCCGGCCTAAGCTATGTTAATTATAATATGCTTGTGACGAACTGGGACAGCAGCAATGTGGAGGATATTCTGATGCCTCGTATGTTTGAAGATATTTATCGTATTTACACAGGTGAGATTTTCAGAACGAAGGACAGGACTGTCCCTGCAGAAGTGTATGAACAGGTCATGACCGCATGTTTTCCGGTATCTGTAGAACAGGTACGAAAGGTATGCGGCTATGATGCAGGCAGTGGCAGTTACCCCTATGAAATGATATATGCAAGTCCATACCCGCCTTTTGGAGAAGTGGTTGATTATACGGAAAACGGGGATGGAACGATAACGCTGTTTGTCGATGGTGTATGGCCGGATTATAATTCGGATTATGCGTTTACTAATATGATTGTTGTACAGCCGTTTGAAGACGGGACTTTTCGATATCTTTCTAACGTGATAGAGCAGAAGGAGCTGGAAATTCCGGTAATAGAGTGAAAGGAAGATAATATGCCGTTGCAGAAGAAATGTATTTTGGTTATGGTGTTTGTGCTTGCTGCTATTTTGTGTGCTTGCGCAGAGATTCCGGACAGGAAGGAATCTTCTTTAGAAAAAGAAACACAGAAAAGGAAAGAAGATGCAAAACAATGGGAAAAAGGCTACAATCTTCCGGTCGATGATAAGGAAAGGGAAGAGGCAGAGGAGGATTGTATCAGGATGGCGGAGGCGGTTTCTGATGTGTACACTTTATCAGACGGATTCTCTGATGAGACCATTCAGATGATGCAGGAGAAAGCCGGGGAAACAGGGGAAGCGGTCCATTCAACTCTGTTGTATTCCAATATGGAAAATTATGAGAAAATGGATGGCTTCCTGGAAGAATGCATAAAAGGAAACAGTGGATTTGCGGTAGTTTATGAGATACAGTCTGATGGAGGGATAGGAAGAAGAAAATATACGTTTGACGGGAATGATATGTATGTCCTAAGTGCAAGGGCAGCGTGGCGGGAAGACAACCATCCAAGGGTGGAGTATATTTCTTATACCAGGATAAAGGACTGGAGTTACACAGACAAGGGCTGGTTCTGCTATGAAATGTGCGTTCCCGAACCGCCGGAAGTAACGGAGATCGTGGATGGAAGCTGTCTGCTCCGGATAAAACCAATGACTGAGGAACAAAAAGAGCTGTCTGAAAAATGCGTCCGAGATATCGGGTATAAAGGGAATAATCTGCTGTGTTCTGATTGGGACGCAGAACATATGGAGAAATTGGATTATAATGGACTGTATGAATATCTGTATAATATGAAATACCAGGAGACCTTTTTGCCCGCAGATGATCAGGATGGGATCCCGCAGGATGAGTTTGAGAGTCTGCTCATGGAGTATCTGCCAGTGACAGCAGAACAGATACGGGAATATGCCGCATTTGATAAAGAAAGCCGGAGATACATGTGGGAACGGCTGGGATGTGGAAATTATGATCCGAATTTCTTCGGGACATCGCTTCCGGAGGTGACGGATATCAAAGAAAATGAAGATGGAACGGTCTGGGCAATCGGATTCTTGGTGACGGGATCAGGGAAATCCCAGAATACTGGTATCGGGTTGGGGGCAGATAAAAGGTTTGGATATTTATAGGATATTGACTTTAGATATTTATTCTGCTATGATGAAAGCATGTACTTGCATGAAAGGATATTATTGATGATAAAACTGCAGAGAGGGGGAGGAGAAAATGGATGAGACAAGCCAGAAGATCATCGATGCGGCGATGGCATTAGTCCGAGATAAGGGATATGTCGCAACAACCACAAAAGAAATTGCAAGGGTAGCCGGTGTAAATGAGTGTACCTTGTTCCGCAAATTTGAGAGCAAAAAGGATATTGTTTTACAAGGGACAAACCAAGCGGGCTGGCGGGCGGATGTGACACCGGAGATTTTTGAAAATGTTGAGTGGGATTTGCAGGCAGACCTGAAAATGTTCATGGGGGCATATATTGACAGGATGACGCCGGATTTCGTGAATCTGTCAATCGGTCTGAGGACGCCGCAGCTCTATGAGGAAACCAAAGAGCTTATCATGAAGGTTCCCCAGGCATTTTTGAGGACATTTACTGATTATCTGAATAAAATGTGCGCGATGGGCAAAATACCGGAGAAAGATTTTGAGGCTCTGGCATTGACCGTATTTTCGGCAACATTCGGCTATACATTTCTGAATGCATCGTTCGGAAAAGAGCTTACAGAGATTGAAAAAGACAGGTACATTAATGAAAGCGTGCAGATGTTTGTAAAAGGAATCGATCCGTAAGATTTGGCGCTGTCAGAGGGCAGTGCCAAAAAAAGAAATATAATGCATGCAAGCACACGCATTGAAGAATGGAGGATGCTATGAAACAGATAACAGGTGCGGATTTATTTGTAAGGGCGCTAAAAGAAGAAGCAGTTGACACATTGTTTGCTTATCCGGGGGGACAGGCGATAGATCTGTTTAATGCACTGTATGGGGAAAAAGAAATAGATGTGATCCTGCCTCGCCATGAGCAGGGCCTGATTCATGCGGCAGACGGTTATGCACGTTCTACGGGTAAAGTTGGTGTCTGTCTTGTAACAAGCGGACCAGGGGCTACGAATCTTGTCACAGGGATTGCTACGGCAAATTATGACAGCGTTCCGTTAGTATGTTTTACGGGCCAGGTGGCGACAAAACTTATTGGGAATGACGCCTTTCAGGAGGTAGACATTGTAGGCATTACAAGAAGTATCTGTAAATATGCCGTAACGGTACGAAACAGGGAAGATTTGGCGGAAACAATCAAAAAGGCTTTTTATATTGCAAAGACCGGAAAACCGGGGGTAGTGGTTGTTGATCTGCCAAAGGATGTCCAGCGGGCTTATGGCAGCGATTTCTATCCGGAGGAAATTGTGGTCAGAGGCTACAAACCAAATACCTCCGTACATATGGGACAGTTAAATAAGGCGCTGGACATCTTAAACCATGCGGCGAAGCCTGTGTTCCTGATTGGCGGCGGAGTTCATATTGCCCATGCAGAGAAGGAGATGACACAGCTTGCAGAGCTGACAGGTGTGCCTGTTATTACGACAATCATGGGAAAAGGCGCAATTCCCACAACAAACAGTTCCTATGTCGGCAACATAGGGATCCATGGGAGTTATGCCGCCAATGCAGCGATCAGTAATTGTGACGTTCTTTTTTCCATTGGAACCCGGTTTAATGACCGCATTACGGGGAAAATAGAGGAATTTGCGGGAAATGCAAAGATTATTCACATTGACGTGGATGCGACATCTATTTCCCGCAATATTGATGTGGATGTTCCGATTGTAGCTGATGCGAAAAAGGCCATATGTGCTTTGCTTGAGAAGGCAAAGCCCCTTCATATCTCAGAGTGGACGGATGAAATCAGCCGTTGTAAAAAGGAATATCCGATTGATATGGGTGCGTCCGGTCTGACGCCGCAGATGATCATTCAATCCATAAATGAAGGGTTTAAAGATGCCGTTGTCGTTACGGATGTAGGCCAGAATCAATTATGGGCAACACAATTTCTTGATATCGGTGAGAATAAACAAATGCTGACATCGGGCGGCCTGGGGACAATGGGTTATGGTTTTCCTGCGGCAATCGGGGCAAAACTTGGCAATCCGCATAAGGATGTTATTGTCATATCCGGCGATGGCGGTATGCAGATGAATATCCAGGAAATGGCGACTGCGGTTGTTTATGAACTGCCGATCATTATCTGCATACTGAATAACGGATACTTGGGGAATGTGCGGCAATGGCAGGAAATGTTTTATGAAAGGCGGTATTCGAGTACATGTATGCGTTATCGGAGAAGCTGTGAGATTGGCTGCAGCCAGCCTGGTCATGATTGTCCGAAATATACGCCAGATTTCATTGCACTGGCAGAAAGCTATGGTGCAAAAGGAATCCGCGTCACAAAGGCAGAAGATATAAAAACAGCTTTAGACAGTGCAAAGCAGAATACAAAAATGCCTACGGTGATTGAGTTTATCATAGACAGAGAAGCCAATGTCCTGCCGATTGTTCCGCCGGGAAACGCCCTGAATGACATGATTTTAGAAAGAGAGGAAAACAGGGAATGAAAAAGAGATGGATTTGTCTGTTTGTTGAAAATGAAATAGGTGTACTCGCCCGTATTTCGGGTTTGTTTTCTGGAAAATCTTATAATCTGGACAGTCTGACCGCCGGAGTTACTGAGGACGGCAGCATATCACGGATGACAATCAGCCTGACAAGTGATGACCGGACTTTTGAGCAGATAAAAAAGCAGCTTAGCAGAAGTGTTGAGGTGATCAAAGTGGTAGATTATACAGATATACCTATCCACATGAAAGAAATTTTATTTGTTAAGGTGAAGCATTGTTCAGATGCGGACATAACGGAACTTTTCCGGATTTCAAAAGTATTCGGGGCTGCAATAATTGACTATGACGGCGCTACCGTCCTTTTGGAATGTACCCAGACAGAAAACAGGAATGATGATTTGATTGCATTGCTGAAAAGAAAGTTTGTGAACAGAATTGAGATTGTAAGAGGCGGAAGTGTTGCGGCTGAAGCTGTCAGTGTCTCGGAAAGATAGAGAAACCGTACAGGAGTCAGCCGCTGCTATGAAGTGAAACAATAGTATCAAGGGAAAAGGGGCTCCTGAGAAAGGCAGCCCCTTTGTTCCTGCAGGCAACGAGCCAAGTGGGCATATTTGTTGTATGGACATTTGACTTTCTATCCAGAAGCTCCTTATTGCCATATATTTATCTTAGAAAGAATGTGCCGCGTTATTTCTGCCGCGCTGCTGCCGGAGGCACCGCCGTTCGCGGCGATATTTGCTGCAAAGAACCACGTATTGTCAGGGGCTTCCACATATCCTACAAACCATCCGTTTACATCCTTGCCGTCGATACAACCGGTGCCGGTTTTTCCATAGAGGTTTCCGGCTTCGGAAGAGGACAGGAGGATAGAGTCCTTTACTGCATTAACATTTTGGATGCCAAAGCCGAGGTTGTTTTCATAAAGCTTTCGCAAAAGCTCCACCTGTTCGATGGGGGAAATCTTTAAAGAAGATTCCATCCAGTAGGAGGAGAGGCCGCCTTTGGTATTCTCATTGCCGTATCTGATTTCCCGGAGATAGCGGTCAATGGCGGAGGTTCCAAGCTGTTTATCTATTTCCTGAAAGTACCAGTTCACGGAGGCGCTCATGGCGGACTGCAAAGTCTGGTCAGCGTTCCATTCCTGGAACGGATAAAGCTCTCGGTTCCATTCCATGGTGGAAGCTTCCGGTGTAATGACGCCGGCCTCCAGCCCGATCAGGGCGTCATAGATTTTATAGGTAGAGTCAGGAGAGACCCGCAAGGCGGCGCGGTCCATATCATAGATATTCCACGTATCCTGTGCCATGTTGTATAGGACGAAGCTTCCTTCGTATCCCTGAAAGCAGGAAGACAGATCTATGACGTTGATATTTTTATGAGATGTATCCCATCCATAATAATCATCCTTTGCTGCATTTGCAGACAGCAGGGGAGCCAGGCTTGTGAGGAGAACTGTTACCATCAGGAATGCCGTCATGCCTGTAAGCCGTTTCTTTGCGGTGGGCGTCTCGTAGGCGGCGATATTGAGGATACGCCGCTTCATCTGTGACATGTTTCCGCTTAATCCAGCGGAAAAGGGAAAAGCAGGGCGGGACAGCTTTTCGGCAAAATGGATCAGCGTCATTCCGTAATCCTCGTAGGAATCTGGTTCAAGCATATTCAGTACGGACGTGTCGCAGGCGATTTCCCTGTCATTTCGCATTTCCTTAAGTGCAATCCAGACCATGGGATTGAACCAGTAGAGGATTCCCGTGAGGGTCATCAGATAGCCTGCAAGCGCGTCTTTGTGCCTGTAATGCTGCAGCTCGTGCAGCAGCATGTAGCGGATCTGGTGAAGCCCGTTCATTCCGGATGGACTTGAACCGCAGGATGCTTGGCAGAGTTTGTCGGTATCTATCTTACTGTAATCGGAGATGATGTGGATGGGAAGATAGATACGCGGCCTTAGGAACCCTATGATAACCGGCGACTGCAAAAATGTGGTACTGTATATGGGAATCTCCTTTCTGATATGGAGTTCTTTCAGGCAATGGCGGTATAGTCTGCAGATTGCCGGATTTTGGAGAGGAAGGGCAGATTGTCTGATGTTCTGCAGGCGGAGGGACGATCTGGCGGTCCGCACAACCATGACAAGGATACCGGCAAGCCAGATTCCCAGTAAAATGGTTCCGGCAATGGATGGCGTCTGATTGCTTATGGAGAGAGTAAAATCATTCAGCCAGCCCGAATCTCCTGCAGGAGTCGTCACATCTCCTTGATTTACAATGTTTCCGGTATCGGGCAGGGCGGGGTTACAAAATGCCAAAAGCCGGGCAAGAAGCATTGGAAAACCTGTCAGGCGAAACGGCAGGAGGAACGGTAAGCAGGCCGAGCAGCAGAAACCACAGGTGATACTGCATCCGGCCTGACAGGATATTTCTCAATAAATGCCTGGCGGCCAGAAGGATTCCAACCAGGGCACAGATGAATAGGTTACATATAAGAAAACGAATCATAAAATCAGCCATAGGTATTGTCTCCTTTTTGTTTCCTTAACCCGGACAAGCCGGAGCGCAAGATTTCGTTAGGAACAGTTCCTGACGAAAGTTACAAACTCATTTATCCTTTTTTACAGAAAGCAGGGTGCGAAGCTGTTCAAGCTACTTGGAAACTGGTTGTTCCGGATGATTTGCAAAATATGAAGAATGGGGTAATGATGGATGCCGATGTATAATAAAACAGAGATTGGACGTATTGCACAGCAGCATGGATTTGTGAGAGATACCTTTGAAAAGGTCTTGCACTTGAAGGATGTATTGAATTATCTGAATGAAGAAGAATATCTAAGAAACCATCTGCTTTTAAAAGGTGGAACAGCTATCAATCTGGCGGTGTTCAATATATCACGTTTGTCTGTGGATATTGATATGGATTACACACCAAATGATACGAAAGAAGAAATTGTGGAAAGAATTAAGGAACATCCGATGGCAATTTGGAAATGCCAACAATAACATATTGAGTTTGAAGTGATGACTGGTAGACTGAATAATATAAAATCTGCAAAAACCGCCCTTTATTCAGCAAAAAGGGAATGATTTGTTATAGCCAGGCATTTATTTTCATATGTTCTACCTGACAGAAGAATTGTAAAGCATATTATCAGGAAGGGAGAACGATAGAGTATATGAAACGTACTTTACAGAAATGCAGCGTATGTTTTTTATCAGCGCTATCCTTGGCAGCCGTTGGGCACGTGGTTGGGGAGATGAAAGCAGCAGTGTATCCGGCCGGCAGCAGGGGAGTAAAAGTGCCGTTTGCCAGGATTGAATCCCAGGAACAACCGGGGGCGGCTGATGGGGAGCCGTATGCGTATACGGAACCGGAGTGTGTCCTGTCAATGGAAGAACAGAAAAAAATACAGAATGAAGCAGTATCGGCGGCAGAAATGTGTGCAGGTTATTATTCTGCCGAAGAGTCAGTAAATAGCAGCAAGGACAGCGGTTATGCTTCGGTTATTGAATTGACAGAACAGCAGAGAAGAGATATTGTCAATGTGTTGGGCAACAATGGAATGGTAAGTGTTTCGGATGATATGAATATGCGTAACTATGAAGATGTAGAAAATTTTTATTCCCAATACCGCATAGGGCAGGAGGCACTGGTTACAATTTACGAACCTTTTATAGACGGGACATTTTCTTCCAGAACCTTTGTCTACCGGCAGGGAATACTGCAGACCTACTATATCGGGATTGGATGGCAAGACAATGGTATACCGGTTATACAGGCTGCCAGAACCAACGATATTGCAGAAATCCGGTTGACGGAAAAGGGATATTTGATTTATACAAATGCAGTAATCGTTGCACATGGCAATTTGAAGGAGTACTACAGGGTTAAGCCTCTACCGGAAACCTGCCGGGAGCTTACCCAAAAATATGTTTCTGGACTTAGTTATGTGAGTTATATGGTGATGATAACGGATTGGGACAGCGGAAATGTGGAAGAAATTTTAAGGCCATGCATGTTTGAGGATGTTTATCGGATCCATACAGGGGAGGTATTTGTACCAGACGGTGAGGGGATCCCGGCAGAGCTTTATGAATCTATTATGATGACTTATTTCCCGGTAACAGCAGAGCAATTAAGGGAGTACTGCAATTACGATGCAGCCACGGATACATATAAATATGAAATGAGTATCTCGCAGCCTTTGCCGCCGTTTCCCGAAGTGGTGGACTATAAAGAAAATGTGGATGGAACGCTTACACTGTTTGTGGACGGTGTATGGCCGGATTATGGTTCGGATTATGCCTTTACAAATCAGATTGTGGTAAGACCGTTAGAGAATGGGGCCTTTCGTTATTTATCCAATTCCATCCAAAAACAGGAATTAGATATTCCGGTAGTGGGGAAACGGTGAGAAAATAAGACGGGGCTGTAAGATTGTAGATAATATAAGTTATTCTTGACTTAAAATCTTACAAATGTAATACTATATATAGATTATACGACCAGAAAAGGTAAGGAACGTTATGAAGTATAGTAAACAGAGAAAAATAGAATGCCAAAGGAGTTTATTTGAAAGTATCTTTTTTGTTGCCGCAGGTAGCTTTGTTGTCTTATTACTTTATTTCGGTTGTGATAAGGCAATCTCCCCTGAAAAGGAATTTTCAGGGGAGCCGCAGGAGCAGCAGGCAGAAGAAAGCAGGGAAAATGTGGATGGCAGCTCTTATGGGAAAGAAATAGAAGAGGCGGTGAGCATCCTGGAAAGCGAAGAACAGGAACAGCTTCAGGAAGCCGCAATATCAGCCGCCGAAGGATGTGCAGATTTATATAAGGACATCAAGGTGCTGGATACGACTTTTTATCAACTGGGGCAGAGGACAAAAGAACAAAGGCGGGAGACAGTCAGCCGGATGGGCGGGCTTGGATATGTTTCAGTGTCAAAAGGCATCAATATGGAAAATTATGAAGAGGTAGAAATGTTTTATTCCAGATATTCAGATGGAGAGGAGGCCCAGGTTACAATATGTGATATCTATGGGGACGGCCGGTTTGGATGCCGCACTTTTCTGTACCGTGCAGGGAAGCTGCAGGTTTACTATGTGGAAATTACATGGCAGGAAGGAGGCGTGCCCATACTGTCCCATACATCCGTATGGGATTTGGAAGAAATCAGGCTGACAGAAAAAGGGTACTTTATCTATACCAATAAAATAAAGATATCACATGGAAATTTGCGGGAGCACTACAGGATAAAACCATTAGCTGAGGACTGCAGGGCGCTGACAGAGAAGTATATATCCGGCTTAAGCTATATAGATTATAATCTGCTGACTGTTGACTGGAACGGCAGCAATGTGGAAGATATAATAATGGATACTATGTTTGGGGATATTTATCATATGCATACGGGAGAATATCTGAAAGTGCATGGAGGAAGAGTTGACGCAGAGATATTTGAAGAGATTATGACAATATATTTTCCTATAACTATAGAACAGCTTCACCATTGCTGCGGTTATGATGCGGATAGCGACACTTACGAATGTGATTTGTTTTCAGTCAGGCCATATGCGCCGTTCGGTGAAGTGGTGGACTACACAGAGAATGAAGACGGTACATTAACTCTCTTTGTGGATGGCGTATGGCCGGATTATGATTCGGATTATGCGTTTACAAATCAAGTTGTCATACAGTCATATGAGGACGGTACATTCTGCTATTTGTCAAATGTCATAGAACAGAAGGAAATGGAGATTCCGGTCATAAAGAAATGAATAATATACACAAAATACCGATACATGACATAATTTGATTACTTATAGAAAATAACTTATTTGGCGCATTTGAAAACATCTTTCCCTTTATCAACGGAAAAGATGTTTTTGAATAATACAGATAATTAGTCATTTAAAGGAAATATATACCCTAAAAATGTAAAAGAACTACTAAAAAGCTCTTCAATAATGTTTTCACTTGTGATATTTTTTTCGATGCTATTAAAATATTTCTTGTCCAAAAAATTAAAACCATATTTAGGAATACGATCACTCGTAATTATCAAATTATTTCCATAGTTCATTATATGTTGATGATAGTAATTCGCCCATTCATTATTTAAATTACTGCTTTCTCCATCAAATTCTATAAATGGTGTAAACTGATTTAATACAGTCAGATTTTCGTATTTATAAGCGCCTATGAAAATTTCTGAAAAATCAGTTTCAAATATTTGGCTATAAATTTTTCTGAAAATTGAGAGTATTGAAATAATACATGCAATATTTACTTTGCTTTTTCCAGCGTTATTAGTAAGTAGAATCCTTAGTTTTACACTTCCATCTCCTATGATTTCCATAAAATTATGAAGATTAGCTTCAACTATATTATTGGGATTTGTTACTTCTCCTACACTAAAAACGATGGAGTGACCTACCCGTGATATACTATGTTTATTATTTGGATCTTCTAAACTATGTGAAAGCTGTTTTAAATCTGCATTAATAAATTGCTCCCATACACTATCGTTATTTGTAGTTCTTAAGCTAAAACCAATATCCAGATAACCAAATAAATTAGGAAAAGAATTTATTGGTGATATTGCCAATTTTTTTTCTATTCGACTAAGTTCATGTTCTCTTTTATAATACATTTGACTTAGTCTAGTTGAATCATTGACTAGGAAGGAACCAGAAGACAGGCGTTCATATATTTTTCCGCTATTTGTTATATATGGTGGAGTAGGCCCTTCTTCAACTTTTATTACGAAAATTGTTCTTTCATCATCTGTTATAAATTTTTTGACATCAAAATTTGGTGCTGGAGACAAGGCATCATGAATCAATGTATGAATTCTTTGTTCAGTCCATTTTGTACATCCGTATATTTTTTTGTCATCCGATACACCTAAAAAAATATAGCCACCGTATGTGTTAGCTAAGGCAGATATTTCTTCTAACATCTTTTTTGTGTTTACTTGATCACTTTTGAACTCGAAATAAAAAGATTCATCTTCAGTGTTAATTGTGTTTACAATATCTTCTACTGTCAAATGTTTCCATTCTTTGTTTGCAATATTAATCATAATGTATCCTCACTTTTAGTAATCGTCTAAGTCTTTTTAATAAAATTGTAGTTAGATAAAAGTACTTTTGAAATAATACCTATAAAAAGGAAAGCTGAACATCCATATCTTCTTTTAAAAAATTTTATCTTACATCGGCTTGAAGCTTTACATAAGTTTTGAAGTGCTCTTCATTGTTCTTTTTACACTCATACAAAATATTGATTGTAGACATTATTTACAGCTTCAATATAAACAACAAATGACGGATGATCTATGTCCCACCAACGAGATAGATACATTTCTTTCAAATTGACATATTGGTTTCTCACATCAAGCCATAATCCCGCTGCTTTAATTTGTTTTGCTTTAATAGTTACATTGCGGGAATGAGGGACTTCATTCCAAACATATTGATTACTCCCATATCCCCAAGCATTTTTGTTATGCATCAGCCGACATAGTGTTCCATCAGAATTTCTGGTAACAATTGCAACATCGAAGCTGAACTCAATTGTTGGTTCATCTTTGAAGTGTAATAGTGCTGTTAGACAAGAAGTTGAGTCTTTCGATTCAGAAAAACATTGCAGCCCCGCTGCATCATCGAGCAAAATACGAACAGTATTTTTCATATGGCGCAGGTTATTCCAATATTCGTTTGGCGCTTTGAAAATTTCGAGATTATAGTCAAGATCAAACGGGCCATTTCCGTTTCTTGTGACCATGTTTCTTGCACCGCTGCCAACGAGAGTAAATTGGGCGGTTATTCCCTTTCTTTTGAGTTCGGTGCATACTTTTTTCAGTGTAATTGAGCAGTCGGAACGATATCTTTTACACTCTGCTTCATCAACAATTCTGATCATTGGTCTTTATCCTTTCCGCCCATGCCTCCATTTGGCATTCTAGTACCAAATCGTTTTATTATAGCGGTAAAGTCGATATTTGTCAATTATTAAATTCACCATTTGACAATGTGGAGTAACAGTTCAGCCATGCGATTGACCTAACGGGTATTACACCGGCTAAAATATAGCCGGTGTGCCCATAAATAACATTTTTATATTTTCTATAATCCCCATTTTCCTTTTCTTAAGGGTTTCTATGACTGTCATAATAGAACAGTACATTTCACTGCCGCTTTCCTTGCGAAAACCTCCAGCCATTTTCTGGCGATTTTTTGCTTTCCGTAAATCTCGTTCCGAAATATTGTCATCAAAGGGCACGGAAAAATCATGCAAGAATAAAAGATGGTTATGACTGTATTTATCCATACGGTTAAGTAATGTCTTTTCCTCTTTTTTCGCATATTTATGTGTGGTCGTTTTATTTTCTGCCTCTCCTTTTCGTATCAGGGAAAAATATTTTTCTTCATATTCCCTTAGGATTGCAGGCGGAAATGATGGGAACCCCTGCCCTAGTAATTCTTTCCGTTCCCGATTCATTTCACACAGGAGCCCACTCATCTCCCCGGACCATGCATTCCCTGTTTCCTCCGTATTTTTTCGGAGATAACGCATGATGTGGACATTGCATTCTGCGTGCTCCGTGCCAAAGTGGTACAAAGCGGTTTCATGGTCATGCAGAAGAATCCCTGTATAGTGTTTCAAAAAATACAGTCCCTTCAGTGCTTCTATGGATTTGCTGTCCATGGCATGGTATACCACGCTGTTTTTTATGCTGAAATTCCGGATATAATTCTGTTTCCCATTTACTGTTACCACTGTGGCATCGGTTGCAACAACCTTATGGTTCAACAGTCCGTTTTCCAAATTTGTAATGCTTGTTTGAGAAACCGACGCCAGTTTTTTGCAAAATCCATAGACGCTCCCTTCTGATAATTCGAGTTCTCCGTTACCGGCTGCATTTAAAAAAGAAGCGATCCTGTCGTTTGACATAACCCCTTCGCTATACAGGGATACAGCCAGTGCTTTTACATTTGCTCCATAGGTAACATCACTGCGGTATTCTTTTGGAATGTGTATAACCCCTTCTTTATCTGCATAGATACGGATTTCTGTAATCATCGGTTCCACAGCTAGATCAACCACATATTTTGTGACATATTTCTGTCCGGCTGCATTACCAATCATTTTTACTTCATGTCTGCATTTGCCGGAAGCAATTTTTACTTCTATCTCTGCTTTTGTAAGCGTTGTTCCTTTATGCCCTTTTTGTCCGCCTGCTTTACGTTTTGTTTTCTTTCTTCCATTATAGGTATTTGCAGGTTTTCCGCCTTTTTGATCGGTAGATGGTGGAAGGGAAGTATTGGAGCTGTCATGATTGATAATACTTTTCAGACGTGCATTATCGTCTTTAAGCAGTCGGTTTTCTTGATGTAAGAGCCGGTTCTCTTCTTTTAAATCTGCGATTTCCGCTTTCAATTCCCCAACTTCCTGTTTGTGTTCTTTTTCAACCGTATCCAGACGCCCCATGATTTCCATGAGTTGCTGGTACATTCCATTTTCATAGTTGCTTTTTCTTCCCATGGGGCATCTCCTTCCGTTCATTTCTGATAACCATAGTTTATCAGAAACGGATAGAAAAGAAAAATCCTCTTTAGAATAGGTTCGTCAAAATGACGGTGGATTATTTTTGTGTATTCCAGAGGTTCTGTGGAATACCGGTCACAAAAACTATGAAAAATGGAATTCTGAACAGACATGTTGTTCAAAAGTTATCCACATACTAATCACAAAGCAATGAAATTCGTGAAATTACGTGTTTCCATGTGGATAATCAGAAGAAAAAACTTTTTCAATTTCTCTCTTTTGCCAGTCGCAAGGCTGAACTGTTACAATGTGGAAAAGATTTGCGGCATGGAAATGTGGATAACAGGCTATGGAGCTATGGAAAACGCCATTCACAGCACATGGAAAAGCCAAAGTACGGCTTTCCCACGTCCTGCAAACGGCGTTTCCCACAACCCCATAAGACAGCCAGTTACCCACATTCCCACAAATCCGAACTTTTGGATTTTACCACAGTGCCTACGTCGGCGAAATCCCGCGCATCATTTATAACATGAGTAATCTTAATCTTTTAATTTTTTTCAGATATACCATTGACATTAGATATACTGTGTGGTACGATATATAGCAAGGAGGTACAGTATATGAATATTGATGATTGGAAATCCCAAATCAAACGTGGGACACTTGATTTTTGTATTCTGTTAATGATAAGGCAGCGACCATCCTATGGATATGAAATTATCAGCACATTAGAAAAATATCCTATTTTAGCTGCAAAAGAGAATACAATTTATCCGCTACTCAGACGATTAATGAAAGAAGAATATGTTTCGTCCTCATGGCAAGAAAGTGCCGAGGGTTTGCCGCCGAGAAAATATTATTCCATTACAGACAAAGGACTTGAATATATTTCTGCTATGTCTAAAGAATGGAATAATTTGTTAAATGCAATCAATGAAATTAAAGGAGAATAAGACTATGGAAAAAAATTTGAATGACTATCTTGATAAGGTTGAAAAGTATCTGAAACCCTTGCCGATATCCGAGCGAGTTGATATTGTGAAGGAAATCAAGAGTGAAATCCTTGAATTACAAAGCGATGGAAAAACCGCAGAACAAATCACTGGACGGCTGGGCAATCCCAAAGAATTGGCAAAAGCGTATCTGGGGGATTTGATTGCAAAAAACGATTCTTTTAGTTGGAATAGAGTCCTTGCGATTTGTGCCTATTATAGTCTCGCAAGTCTTTCCGGTTTGATTGTAATACCGGTTCTTGCAATTTGCAGCCCGGTGTTCATCATTTGTGCAATAGCCACTCCTATTATGGGCTTTGTCAAATTGATTGATGCATTACTGAATTTAGGTATTCCCTGTGCTAACTATATCGGCATTTCCGGGATTGAAAATCCGGTAGCCGTCTTTATTATTAGTATTGTCATGGGAGTAATTCTGTATCATATTGGGCGTGGGTGTTGGAAACTGCTGGTCTATTATATCAAAGGTGTCAGCAAAGCCAAACAGCATTTGTCCATCTAAAATAAAAAAAGCCAAGGAGCCAGTTGGTATGAAAACGAAAAGTAAAGGTGAAGGTGATAAATTAGCAGCATTTGCAAGGTTAGAAGCATCCAGAAAATTATTTTCCGAATCAATAGAATGTGATGTGGAAAGGGATGAGGCTATGAATGCAAAATATGGCAGTGTTTTGATGCCAATGACTTGCAGATGTCAGTCAGACGACCGTTGAGGTGGTGCTTGGGGCAATAGTTAAAGACAGCAGGATTAAGTGCATGGGGCGGCAAGGAACACAAGATATATGCGAAACGGATAACAAAATAATGAGTTTATGTATGGCATCTGTCAGCAATGGCGGATGCTTTTCTAATCGATAGCAGAAGATTTTAAAGCTAATCCGGAAAATGCGGCAGCGGCTATTAAGGTGTCATAGGATGAAATATGCAAAAATTGCCCCTCATTTTGCAAAAACGGAAAGGACTGTTGTTTTGGGCAGATGTAAATGATAAAATAAAACATTAAGGTGGCAATCATGCAGGTAGAATTATTATCAGATAAATATAAGGCTCATATACTTACCAACAAGAACGTAGATGAAATATATGATCTGCTTAGCAAGAATATCTTATATTATGAATATTGCCCTCCCTTTGTTACACGGCAGACGATCCAGGAGGATATGAGAATATTGCCGCCTGGCAAGGTAATCGAAGATCAATATTATATCGGGTTCTGTCAGGATGGAAAGTTGATTGCAGTTATGGACTTAAACGATGGTTATCCCGAAAAGCTGATTGTATATATCGGTTTTTTTATGACGGATATTTCGGTACAGGGTCGTGGAATAGGAACGGAGATTATTGATTATTTGTGCAGATATCTTTCTGGTCTGGGATATGAGTCGGTTCGGCTGGCATGGGTCAAGGGGAACCCGCAGTCGGAACACTTTTGGCTGAAAAATGGTTTTACACCATTGATGGAAACGACGAGCAACGTTGCAGAGGAAGTCATCTTAGCTGAAAGAATCCTGTAAAATGGAGATTAAAAAACAATGAGTCAATTTATAGAAGGGCTGAAACGGCATAGTTTAGAAGATATAAGAGTCTGTGCAAAGGCGGACTTACATAATCATTTTGTGCTTGGAGGAAGCCGCGAGTATATAAAACGATATAAAAATATAGAGATTATGCCGCTTGAGAGGCCGCTTTCATCCATGCAGGAAATGAATGGATGGAGTGATAAGTATATCGGTTCGAGATTTGATTCTTCGGATATGAGAAAGTTTCTGATTGAAGCGACTTTTCAGCAGGCAAAAAACGATGGTGTGACGGTTTTAGAGATTGGAGAGGATGTCTGGGGGCTTGGAGAGTTTTTTAGAAATGACATCCATGAGCTTATCAATGCTTTTTATAAAGCGAAAGCGAAGATCGCTCCTGACATGGAACTACGGCTGCAAATCGGGCTTTCCAGGCATTGTTCCATTGGCTATCTGGAGGACTGTCTTTCGCATTTTTGGGGGAACAGTGCTTTCTATTCGATTGATTTGTATGGAGATGAGATGGCGCAGCCTATTGAAACGTTTATACCCGTTTATCGCCGGGCTAAGAAAGAAGGCCTTCGGTTAAAAGCGCATGTTGGAGAATGGGGAAGTGCACAAGACATCCAAAAAGCAGTGGAATTGTTAGAGTTGGATGAAGTACAGCATGGTATTGCGGCGGCTTATGATAAAGGGATTATGAGGTTTTTAACGGATAATCACATCCGTCTTAATATTACACCTACAAGCAATATATTACTGGGCAGAGTGGAAAAGCTCAAAGAGCATCCGATCTCATTGCTCTATAGGAACGGGGTTGACGTTACGATTAATTCAGATGATGTCCTGATGTTTGATTCGGATGTTTCAAAAGAATACCTGCGCCTACATGAGTCGGGATGTTTGTCAGCGGAAGAGTTGGATGATATACGAGAAAATGGATTGAAAAGTATTGAGGAGATTATTACGTGAGTATAGCAGTCAATGAAAAATTGGTGACTTGGATTGAAGAAAAAGTAAAAAGTGAATATGCAGATGATATCAGTCTGGCATTGCTGTATGGTTCATTTGTAAATGGAACAGCAAACTCCAGATCGGATATAGATTGTTATTTTATTCCCCGGACAGAACGGGGGTATCGGCTGGCAGGAACTTTTATGATTGCGGGCGTAGGATATGACATCTTTCCGATGGACTGGGAACGTGTCCGAAATATTGCAAATTTGGAGGAGGGTCTTCTTCCGCTTGTCGGAGATGTAAAAGTTCTTTATTCTTCTTCGGAAGAGGATTTAGGGAGATTCCGAGGGCTGCAGGTTCAAATGAAAGATAATCTGGCTGATAAGCAGAAATCGCAGACGGCCGCACGAAAGAGGGCCGAATCCGCTTATAAATTATATCAGGATATGTGTAAGCCGAATCCGCTTGTGGAAATTCGGAAACTGGCTGGACATATCATTATGCAATTAGCAGATGCCGCGGCGATTTACAACAATGACTACTTTCACTGCGGCCTGAAAATGCAGTTCCAGGATTTGCTGAAGCTGCAGAAAGAAAAGGACATACCGATCCGGATCTGTGAGGAATATTTACATACGGTACAGGCAAAACAGCGGAGGAATCTATCCGGCACAGCTATGGGATGCTTTGTACGGTGGGAGAGTATATAGGAGTGAGTTTTTCAGAGGATTTGTCAAAGGATCATGCAGAATCCGGGGAAACAACGGAGGTAAAGGATTCTGCACTTTTGGCTGGATTATATGAAGAAATCAGTTCCACATTTAATAAAATCTATGTCTGCTGTGAAACGAATAATTACATACTTGCATATTTGTCTGCCGTATGTCTGCAAAGGGAATTAGACGATGCGCACAGGGAGTATGGCTCTGAAAAGTATGATATTTTGAGTTTTTATGAGTGGGATGATCTGCAGAAAATGAATCTGGCAGTTAAGGCAGCAGAAGACCATTTGGTTCGGTTTATAGTCGGCAGCGGAGGAGTTATAAAGAGATACAGTACTTTTGAGGAATTCCAAAGGAGCGCCTGGGCATGGTAATTACAGGTATTGTTATTATGAAATGATCTAATGGAGGAGTGTTGACGGTGGATATACAAGGATTCTGGGATGCTGTGCTGAAACAGGATACACGCAAAATCGAAAAATATTTTTGGGATGACGCCTATATTAACTGGCACTGTACCAACGAACATTTCAATGTTAAGGAGTACATAAAGGCGAACTGTGAATATCCCGGTGACTGGGAAGGCGAAATCCAGCGGGTAGAGCAGGCGGGGGATGTGAGCATAGTTGTCGTACATGTGTATAATCAAGATAAAAGCCTTTCTTTTCATGTGGTTTCCTTTCTGCGGATAAGAGACGATAAAATCTGTTCTGTGGATGAATATTGGGGAGACGATGGGGCTGCACCTGACTGGCGTTTGGAGATGCAGATAGGAACAGCGATTTTGGAGTGATTTCCTGCGGGAGTATCAGCTTTGAAAATTGTGTAAAGAGGTGTGGCATGTATAAAGAAGAATTGAAAGAATTGGCGGATCAAATGATAAGGCGGATAGATTTTCTGGATGGGGCCGTTAAGGAGGTTTCAGAAGAGGCATTGTCTAAGGGACGTGTACTTGATGTACGCTGGCGGGGAAATGTACATTTTGTATTGCAGACGTACCATTCAGATTGGGGCTGGTATTTTGCAGAGCGAAACGGGGAGCGTGTTTCCAGCCTTTATCGCGTGGGCAGATTTGACGAACGGTTTTATCAGGCAGTGCAGCATTTTGTAGGGGAGATCAATCAGGGTGATTTTGGCCATAAGCGGACAGCGAGTGAAAAGCTTGCAGAAATTATTGAAAAACGGCAATTGACAAGTTACATGAATACTACGAAGTGGATCGAGTTCCTTCAGGTGATGACAGAAGAGATGCCTCTAAAAATTCCCTATGCTTATCGTACACTTTTTGATGTGGACGGAAGAAATGATGACTTATTTGACACTTGCTATTGCAGTGAATGTTTTAATGGTCATGACTTTAAATCATTAGAATGGGTAAAAGTTAAGCCGAAATTTTGCGAGAGAAAGTACCGGGGAAGGCTGATTGAGGATGAAGAAATCTGGCATGATTTGGAAGGGGAGTTTATCAAAGGGATGAAGAAATATTCGATTCCATATGAAGCGGAGGATGGGATGTATATTGTTTATGGCTACCGGTAGAAATATAAGTTTTAGTCTTTGGATCAGGAGTGTACAATATGCTTAACCCTTGGGAAGAAATTTTATTAGATGATTATGAAAATCATATGCAGTTAGATACTGTTATGCAGCTGCAGGCGATGAATAAAATGATGAAAGGCCAGCTTGGGGCTTATTCAGTTTCCAGTGTGATGATATTAGGCATTGCCGGAGGAAACGGTCTTGAGCATATACGAAAAAATAAATATAGAAGAGTATATGGAATAGATATAAATTCTTCCTATTTAAGAGAGGCCGCCCGCAGATACCCCGATTTAGCAGGGATTTTAAAATGTCTATGTTTTGATTTGACGAGAGACGCAGACAAGCTGCCAGAAGCAGATTTGCTTATTGCAAATCTGCTGATAGAGTATATTGGATACGAATGCTTTCAGGAAGCGATTTTGCATGTAAATCCAAATTATGTTTCTTGTATCATTCAAATTAATATGAACAATAACTGGGTTTCTGATTCACCTTATCTCCATACCTTTGATGGGTTGGAGAAAGTATATGCTCAGATAGAGGAACGGCCATTGGAGATTTTGATGAACAAAACAGGATACAACAAAATCAAGACATTGAAGCATCTGCTTCCTGATGGGAAGAAACTTGTGCAGATGGATTTTGAAAGAGGGAGGGGATTTGATGAAACGGTCCATAGTCGTAGCGGAATTTCCTTGTGACTGCAAGACGGTCTGGGATATTGTTACGGATAATAAAAATTATAGATGGCGTAGCGATTTGTCTAGAATTGAAGTGATTAATGAAACGTGCTTTGATGAATATACAAAGGAAGGATTTGTGACCCGTTTCCGTATCACAGAGAAAGAGCCTTATCGAATATATCGATTTGCTATGGAGAATAAGAACATGTGCGGAAACTGGATCGGCCTGTTCGAGAAACGGGACGGTGGGACACAGATTACTTTTACAGAAGAAGTCCAGGTAAAAAATCCCATTATGAACCTGTTTGTAAAGGGCTACCTAAAAAAGCAACAGGCAAAATATATTGCAGATTTAAAAGAGGCTATTAGGCCACTTATAAATATTTTTTGACGCAAAATGGCAAAATTTCTGCATAAGAAAAACACTTATGCCAATGCTGGTATAAGCACAAGGTTTCTAACGGTT
>CAJTCH010000030.1 GCA_910574715.1 Lachnospiraceae bacterium
GTGGCCGTAAACCCAAGCCCAAAGATCAGTATGAGCAGAAGCCAAAGCGCCCACGTGGTCGCCCTAGAAAGAATTCATCCCAGTCTGTCAGTACTCTATAGTCCGGCAGATTGGGAAAGTATTAATTAAAACATTCTTTTATTTCAATGGCTATTGGATTACTTTCATCCTCAACTCTCACAGTCAATCCAATATTTGAACGTCCAGTAGAATGAGGTGTAATTGAACCATTAAAAGAAACATTATTCAGATAATCTGACTCTAACACTTGGCCATCTTTACAGCAACAAAAAGTCCTAAATTCCACTTTATCAGGAAATGTCTCGATGTATTTATAATCTATTTGCTTAAGATCATATGGCTTAAAATTATGGCAATCCGTTTCTACCCGTACACCTCCCTCATAACGAACATGTGTCTTAAAGGACACGTTCTCAAATAAATCCATAATACCATTACCTACTTTACCTGTTGCTAATATGACTGCCTTAGATGTTAAAGGTATGTCTGTAGGAGTATCAAGGAATACCTGATAAACTCCTTCCGCATTCTTATTAACCAATATTACTTCTCTTTCAAGTAGTATCTTATCTGAAAGTTGATCATATACATGTTGAATAAATCTATCACAGGTTCTTCTATCAAAGTATTGTGTCCTATACCTCTTAACTTTTTTACTAATTTTGTTCTCGCGTCGCCTAACAGTCCAGTTATTTTTCCACTGTGGAATTAGATATCCTATTTTTTTTAATTCTTCTTCCAACATCAAGTATGCCTTTTTAACTTCCGTTTTGTCGAGATTTGCCCAAAGATTAGAAGCTGCCGGAAAAAAAGACAGTTTACCATCCGAAAATAATCCTGCACCGCCAAATCCATTAGCTACATCGTAAGGAATCTGAGGATCTCTCATTTGATATGTCTTTCCTCTGTCTATGGCTAAAACACGATATCCCTTTTGGGACAGAGTAAGCGTTGCCATAATTCCAGCCGGTCCCAATCCAATTACTATTACATCATAATTAGTCGTACCCACTTCACTCCACCTCCATAATAAAAACTACACTAAATCAAATTCTTTAAAAATATCCTTTCTATCAAATTTCTGAAGTAATTCTTCTTCAAATATTAATTCCTTATTTGTTAATGTGTGAATATCTTCTAATTTTTTCCCTACAGAAAAATATCGAACGGGCTTTCCTAATGAATTAGCTAATTTTACTTCTGCAAATACACCATCTGCAATAGGACCAAAAGTCCATATTTCATCAGATAACAAAATAAGATTATTATTTCCGCGAACTACCAAATCTCTGTCAACCATATCGTCCATAAAGTATTCCCAATTATTAAATGGGTTAAGAGGGATGAAATCCTTGTCCAAAACATATGAAGACACAAGCATTTTTGCAAAGAAATAATATTTTGAGTATGCCGTATAAATAACTGGTCTTTTTTCAAATCTATCCATTTTATACCTCCTCGTATTAGACTCATTTTACTTTTCCACTTCCATGATATCTGAAATATTGCAATTCAAAGCACTACAAATTTTCAACAAAACATCTGTTGTAATATTCTCCCCCTTTCCTAATTTTGCAAGTGAAGAAGAACTGATTCCCGCCCGTTCTTTTAAACTCATTTTGCTCATTTCTTTGTCAATAAGAAGTTTCCATAATTTCTTATAACTCATTACCATTTCATTCAATCACCTTCCCATTTATTAGTTTGAAATATTATATCACAATTTTCTGTATTTCTCAATATTATTTTTGCGTTCACAAAATTTATTTTCGCACAAACATTCCCAACACTCTATTAACTGTTTTCCATAAACAAAGCGTTATTCAATTCTATTATCAAATTTTCTATTAGTTTTTGATTTCTCTCATAAGAGCCTCTCCTTATCTGGACTTTCCGCTTTACGTCATCGTATGTGAATTCCTTTCCTCCGGCCTTTTTCTTTTCGTATGCGATTTCTGTGTATCTCCGCCGGATCCATTCTTCCTGCGTTTCACAGACTTCATCAAAAAACTCCTGCATTTCCGGCAGATAGCGCAACCTGCCATAGATATCGTCCCTGTTTATCCCGGCTACCCTTGCCAGCCAACTGATATTCATGCGTTTGCGTTTATCCCCGGATGACTGGATTTCTGCATATGCAGCCTTTAATTCCACAAGGGCGGCTTCTCCCCATTCATTCCACTTGGGCTTATCAAATTCGTGGATCAGTCTGGCATGAATCCATTCCGGTTCTTTGCAGATCAGCCATTCATAAGCTCCTGGGATACGTTCCTTCAAATCCTTGCAGGACATCACAGGCATCTTTTGTAGTTCCTCTTGGACACGCCGACGATAGTAAGCAGTTTTGTCCTCATTATTATCGGCGTCACGGGAATAATAGCTCGCTTTACGCCTTTTCTTTACATCAATCCCGCTCTTTTTTGCATACTGGCCAATCGTACTGGCACCAACACCCAACAAGTCAGCAACTGCGTTCAGTGACAGCTCAGGATCGGAAAGGCATTCTTTCAGATGCTGCTCAAATAAAAAACCTCTGTCTGAAATACATGGTTTTTTAAGATACTCTTCAAAACTTTGTTCCGGGTCTGACCGGCGGTAGCGCATCCCACAATAAGGGCATTCAAACCATGCCCACACTTCATCCCATTTCTTGCAGATTTCCACCCGCCTTGCCCCATCTTTTCGGTAATGGCTACACAGCTTATTCGCGCAGGGCCAAGGCCCATTCCCATATGGCAGTTCTGTCTTTACTTCTATATTAAGGAAACTTTCCACTGAACCGGCGAAAAATCTCATCAATAGGATGTGGTGGATTGGGCGGAGGTTGAATCCAATACTCTCCTGCAGGTATCTCAGCCAGTATAAGGGATCCCCATCATATGGGAGCAGTTCCGTAATAAATTCCTCATCATATCTTTTTACAAAATCATGTCGTAGGGCTTCCTTATTGATGGCTGTCCCATGAAAATCTGTATAACCCTGTTCTCTCATGAGCTCCCTGTATTTACTGCTGATTGGCTGATGCCCACCGAACCGCCTCCCGTTTCCCAGCAACCACTCTGTCTCCTTCGCAATGGAAAGATATTCTTCCTTATATAACAGGCCCTGGCCTTCTGTTTCGTTATCCATATTACGGAGGACATAAGAGGCGGGATATATCCGCACCCGCATTTCTTCAAAAGGGGCACTGCTGTTTTGAATGCGGCAGCCATGTTTCGGACAAACCCTTACGCCTGGCAGCTGCGGTAGCCTGTGCCAGTAAGCCTCCCCATATTTCCCCATGTCCTCCATGGCACATTCAGGGCAGTAGCGGAGATACTGCCCCGCAAAAACATATTTGCTTTTGCTTATCGTCCTATGTACCAGGCTGGCTATGCCTCCTTCCGGAATGCCATCCCGGATCACATTCTCCATCTGTTGATACACATCTTTGATATGTGAGATGGAGTGGTAAGGGTAGGCCGTATGTTCGCAAATTAGCTTCTTTCCGGTAATGCCACTGTCCGGGCTGACCCAATATCCCAGCCGTTCCAGTTTTCTTGGGAAATAAACAGTAGATGGGAGCAGTGACCTGTCACATCCGAAAAATATCTCTGTCGCTGTCTTCGGGGAGATTATTCCGCTCCGGACATAGTAACGGCTGAAAATACTGTAAAAACATTCGTCTGGATATGGTGTTGGGAAAAAACTTAGCCTGCGCATCCTTACCACTCCGTTTCATCTACAAGCCCTTTCTTTTTCATATCTTCATAACCGTCACTTTTCCGCAGGTCATCCTCATGTGCCTCTGTTTCCGGTTCATCCGGCGTTTCTGAAATATACAGGCGGTATGCTTCCTTAAAAGCCTCGCCGACACTAACCGGATTTTTATGGGACGCGATCACTTTCCCGGCAAGACGCTTAGCCATGGGCGGTTCCACATCCACCTCCAGCAGTTTTACTACCGTCTGCTCAAGCACGGTAAGTTTCTTTTCTGTTGATTTTTCACTGATTTCCGGCTTTACAGCCTGGTATGCGGACAGGTAATCCTCAATGCTCACCGGCGTGATATCCTCATACCGCAGTATCTTTTTCCTGTCGCCGCTTCGCAGGGCATCCAGCATCGGCTTTACGAGGCTGAGCTTTTTCTCTGCCACCTTATGTATGTCTGCGGCACTGAAACTTTCATTCCCGCCTGTGATCGCTTCGATCTGCACGATAGCGTACAGCTTCACGGCGATATCAATGATTCCCTGGCTTTCATCATAAAGCGTATTGACCATCTCATCTGTATAAGGGACGCTCTTCCCTGTCCACTGGTAACGCCACATGGATTTTACAAATACCTGCCATGCTGCGTCATTTTTCATTCTGTCCCAGATTAAATCTCCCTGGCCGCTTCCCCTCCTTGCCTGCCGGAACTCCCCCTGGAGAATCGACATTGCTTTCGTTGTCCCTATCATGACAACTGGCAATCCTATGGTATTCACCAGCGTGACAAAGAAATTCAGCATTTTATCAGAACCGCCGCCTTTTGCTTCACTTAAATGCTGTATCTCGTCAATCACGAGGATACCTATCTGGAACTGCCTTACAAGCTGTGTCATAATGATCAGCAGCATATCCAGGGAATACCTGCCTTTTGCATACTGTTGGAAATAATCCGTCCCGGCAGCCAGATCCAACGCATAGAAAAACTGGTAGCACAGCTGCTTAAGTGACCCGTCATGCGGGCAGTCCAGCTTCAGCCATACCAGCTGCGTGGATGCAAATGGCATTTCCCGGTATCTTGTGTGGATGATCCGTTGCGGGTATAGGGAAAGGATTTTTTCTACTGCCGTGCTTTTCCCGACCCCGGACACGCCAATGATGGTGAATCCGGATGCTGCCGACTTCGTGCCACGCAGCATATGGTAGCCGCACTTATCCTTCATGGCGGCGAACCCATCGGCAAATCCTGAAGCATATTCTGGCGTTAATGGGTTCCTGTACAGGTAGCCCTGGCGGATGCTCCTGGATATGCGCTGTTCAATATCAATGTGCTGCTCCAAAGGCTGGAAATACCGGAACAGCCTGTAAATGCAGTGCATCCGGTACTGTATGTCCAATTCCCGCTCCCCATTATTATAAGCTGCTTTTTCCGAGAGCATCTGGACTACCTGATCACTGGGCCATATATATGGAAGCGCTTCAATCAGGGGATTTCCCTGATACTCCGGAATCAGCTGTTCCCGGTAGTCTGCTTTGGTTGTATAAGGCGTCATCTTTGATTTCTTCCTCCACCTGTTGCTGTATCAGCCGCATGATAGGCGATATTTCCGGTTCTTTGGATGACTGTACCACTTTTTCAGCCTGCTCAGTTTCCTGCCCTGTAAATGCTTCTTTTTTACGGATTTCTTCCTTCTCGTTTTTCCGGTTGGCACGGATATTCCTGAGCCGCTCCGCTTTTGATGCGGCATTGTCAGCGCCGGATTTTTGCTCTGCCGAATCTACAATAGATTCAATCTGTTTCCCAAGGTTGATTTTTGCCTCAAGTTCTTTTGCTTTGAGTTCCTTATTTCGGAGTTTCTCTTTCTCCTGCTCATACCAGACCTCGTCAAGCTGTTTCCCTGCATATTTCGTTTCCCATTCTACAAGCTCACACCGGATTACCTCCGTACCCGTTGGGTTTTCAACAAGGATTGCGCCCATATCACGGGGATCATAATAAATTTTCACCCGGTACATCCCCTTTGCCCTTGCTTTCTCAAACCATAAGCCTTTGAGTGCTTCTTCACAGGAATAATACATGCCTTTAAAACGGATGCCCCGTTCTGTCACGGATGCCCTGTCCATCGGCATAAGCGCCAACCGCAGCGTATCTTTGGGAACAGTCTTAAGACATCCGGAGCAGTAGCGGATCCCGAAATTCCAAAGTTCCAGAGGTACCGCATCAACGCCCATCTGCATCATCTGCTCATTTTTTTCAAAGTAGTCCATGCTGTGGCTGTTATTATAATAGAGCACGCAGCGGATGATGATCTCCGTAAACTGCCGGATATCAAGTTTTGCATCCAGACGGTAATCATGACCTCCACGCTCACTCATATCCGGCAGGACTTTCCCTGGAAGAAAGGGCAGGGCATTTGTGTTGATTGTTCGGAAGTGCTGCTCGATAATCCCCTTCAGATCAGCCCTGTAAGGCGGGGCGTTCTCGATGCGTACCCCAAGCATCTGGACAAGGTTGTCCGCAAGCCTGCTTTCCATCTCGCCCCTGTCCCCAAGGATTGCCGTGGGGATATGGCGGCATGGCCATTCATTCTCTGTGATCTCCACCCCATAGGATGCGCAGTAAGCTACTTTATCGCTGGCGGCATTTTCAATCGCCATCATTGCGCCTGCCCATGACGGCCCTTCCAGCCCGACATACATCCCGGTGACCATTCGGCTGTAGCTGTCCACAACGAAATACATAACCGGGCGGCCTATGATATCACCCCGGTCAAATTGCGAGACCAGGTAGATATCGCCTACCGTTGCATCAATCTGGTACTTTGCTCCTGGCCCCATCAGTTGATAGTCCGACCTCCCGGTGATTGCACGTCCAGTCAGTTCAAATTTTGCATCCCCATCCCTTTTCTGTTTTACAGTTTTAATGTCAAACGACTTCTGGAACCAGTAACGGAACTGTCTGATAGACGGTATCTGGTCTGGCGGCAGAAGCGCCAACTGCCCAGCGCCATTCATAATGGCATAATTATCTGCTAGCATTTTTTCATATGTCGATACCAGTGTCGCTTTCTTCTGTGTAAGGTAGTATTTTTTGACTGCTTTGGAGAAGTTTTTGATATCATCACTATTTAACACTTTTCCAAAGCCGCCTTCATGCCTTGCGGGTCTTCCCTGTTTTTTCTGGCATCCATTTATGCCTGCCCTTTTCCCGCTTTTTCTTCGATCTATAAGAAATGCATTTGGCGTCTTTCCATTTTTCCAGTATCTTACAAGGTAACGGTACAGATTGTTATACGGTGTCCCCAGCTTTTTAGCTGGTTCCTGTAGTAATTCCTTCCGGCGATTTCTGTCATAAATATCAGGTTCATGCGTAAGCGCACTTTGCAATGCCTCCCATAGTTCATCCCGCCTCTTTTTTGACGATTCCGAAATACCTATATCGCTTGTTTCTGAGGATGTCTCTTCCTTCTTTTCAAACCGGCCACTGGAGAGCCCTTCTTCCAACAGATTATACTCAAACTTCTCCGGCATCTTATTATCATCTATACTGATCCAATACCCATAAATTAAATCAGGGGAAATCCACAAAATTCTATACTGTTTTTCCTGTTCAATCTCTGCAACAACCTCATTCAAAAAGATGATGCATCCCATATGCCTTCCCATCCTTTGTTTCTGCCAAATTGATTTCCTTATCTAAATCCAAGATAATCTGTTTCTCATAGACAAGCATTTTAAAGACAGCAATCCCGCTCCCTGCCCCCAGCCCGAAATCATTCTCTACATATTGTAAGATCACCATGATTGGGTAACTTCCTTTATCGTAAAGTTCCAGGAAAGCTTCTTTACACTGGCAGAGCTGTTTATCGTCTGGTATCAGGCAGCACACGTCTTGTCCTGAACATAGCCACTGGATATTGCGGACTTTTGTCCTTGGGATTTCATTTTCTGTTACAAGTTTCCAGTCAATGCCCTGGTGTTGCCAATAACGCCTCTCTATCTCAAGTTTCTCCCGCACCCGTGCTTTTTTTAACTCCCTGGTTGGCTTGATCGCTCTGGCAGCAAGCCCATTTCTGGTTGTAATGAGGAAATCACTTGTCATTATATAAGGGAATCCACTTACTTTATCGTAGGAATACCTGATACCTGCTGTTTCCGCAATGGAAATTGCCGTTGTTAGATCCTCTAAAGGATATTGCTCTCTGATATCTTGGGTCTTTTCTGACCAATCAAGCAAATAAAAATACTCTAACTCAAGGTTCGACATAAGGTGGTGTACCCGGCCGGTTTTACGGCCTTTTACACGCGACACAATTCCCTGCGATGGAAAGTCCTGTATCTGGATCCATGGCTTATAATCATCCAATAATCCCTGTCCCCTTCCTTCAGCAAGGTATTTACGGTACTGGTTTTCATTCCATACACGCTTATGTTTTGCCATAGGCACACCACCTTTTATCAAATATAATTGTAATTTTCACTCTATAATATCATATATTTTGTCACTATTCCTCCGTAATTCAATTTTATCATATTTAATTGTAATTTATCAATCTTTTTTGTCATTTTATCAGTTATAATTGTCACTCGACACCTGGATTTTCATGCTTTTCGCTGTTGCCATAAATACCTCCAATCATGGTAAACGCCCGTAGGCGTAGAAATGAGACTGCCAGTAGCTTGTATTCAAATTTGCGTAGCCGATGGGATCTCCACAGTGGAGCATCCGCCCGTCCCCCACATAAATCCCCACATGGCTCACGCCCGGGGTATTGTAGGTGCCCTTGAAAAATACAAGGTCGCCGGGCCTGGGGGAGCCCACCGGGGTACAGATGTTGTAAAGCCCCTGTGCCCCCAGACGGCCCACATTCCAGCCCGAATGGTTGATAACCCAGGACACAAAGCCGGAGCAGTCAAAGGAAGTGGCCGGGCTGGAGCCGCCCCACACATAAGGGTAGCCAATGTATTTCTCGGCCTCGGTCAGTATGGCGGCAAAGGTTTCATCGTCCAGATATTCCGGGGGCACCTCATAGCCGCCACCGGGCTGGCCCGTGATGTATCTGTTTACATAGGGCGAGTCGGGGAACAGGTCGGGGCGGTTGCCAAGGGTAGACATATAGATGGCGTACCGGGATAGCTGAGCCTCGCCCATAAGGGAAACGGGCAGATGGGATAAATCCGCATTTTCCAGCGTGACATAGCAGATGTAATAATTGTAGGGAACCTCCACATCGTAATCGTTGCCCTCGCTGTCGGTGCGGGTTTCCGTCCGGTAGCGCACCTCCACCACCACTTCTTCGGTGAGAATGTACTGGCGGTCAAAGAGCGTTTGCAGAGTGCCCTCCACCTGGGGGAGCGTCCACTGGCCCTCATGGAGCGAACACAAAATAGAAAGCAGTACATAGGGATCATGCTCGATCCCGTCCAGATCAAAGTGGTACTCGTCATAATCGTGGGTGGCCTCGTAGGTATCAAGATAGCGCTCCAGCTCCGCCTCTAAACCGCAGTAGGCGGCCTCGGCCCCCAGCATATCCCCATCCTCGCAAGGGTAGGTGCTGGCCCCGATAGCCCCGGCTCCGGCATTTCCCAGCATTACCAGCGAGGACGAGCAGGACTGCATCATAAAAACAAGCAGGACGCAGACAAGGGCAATCAAGGAGCCGATGGGATGGCGTTTCACAAAGCCCGCCGCCTTTGCCGCCAGCTTTTCCGTGGCGGCGGCAGTTTTCCCGGCGGCCTTTGTACCATGTTTGGCGGCCTCTCTTGCCTGCTTTTGGTATTGCTTTCTCAGCCGCTGTTTCTGCCAATAACGTTTGAGGGCGCTTTTCGCAAGCTCCGGGTGCTCCTGGGCGGCGGTGTGGAAATGATAGTCCGCCTTGGCCTTGATAAACTTCGCCTCGGCCCGGCTCACCGCTTTTGCCGGGTGCTCCCGGATTTTGCGCTTTACAAACCGGGAGCCATACCGCAGGCCGGACTCGCCCACAAGCTCGGAGCGGTGGCCCCTTCGGTTCCCACATTTTCCTGCTCCACCTCAAAAATCTTGCCATGCACAAAGCTGTGGACGGAGCCCCCGGCCACACGGCCCGCCCGTTTCACCGGGCCGGGCTTTTTGGGCGGTTTCTGTTTTGCCAGCTTTTCCCTGGCGGCCCCCAGCTTTTCCCCTTGTTTTTCCATGCGGAGCTTGCTGGCGGCGGCCTGTTCCTGCTGGCTTTTCTGTCTGAATTTGGACTTGGGAGACTTCGGGACACTTTGTCCCGAAGTTCCCTCAGCCGTTGCCCCGGCCTGCTTTTCAGAGCCAGCCCCAAAAGCAGAGCCGCCCGGATCGGCGGCCCCGCCCCCGGGGTCAGTGCGGCCTGTCTGCGCCCAGGGCTCCGGTCGTGGTTTACTCGGTTTTCGTTTCATTTTTCATATCCTCCGGGCGGGTGGTCAGCAGGTTGTAGATCTCCCCCTTGGGGAAACGGTCAATAAACGGGATGGTCACATTCCCGTAAAACAGCAGGCCCTCGCCGGAATTAGAATGGGTGATATAGGAAAGCTGGTGCTCGGAAATACCGAGCTGTCTGGCCAGAATTGCCCGGTCGCTCTGGGCCTGGGACAGCAGGATCATAAAATCCGTGTTGTCCAGAATGTTCTCAATCTCCCGGCTGGCTGAATATTCTAATGCTTGAGAGCCACCAATTTAAAGCTTCGGAGCCACTTGTAATTTAATGTTTGAGGGTCATCTAAGAATACTAGATATAGTATGTGCTATTTTATACCGCTTATTATATTGTTCCAGAATTGCTTTAGAACTGCAAGGGTAAATGCACTGCATTGCAGCCCTTGCAGTTCTAAAGCAATTCTGGTGTAGGGTAATCAAGCGGTTAAGGATAACCTTACTATGCCCGTGGTGTTACTACATATTGTGGTGGCTCTCAAGCATTAAAATATACAAAATCGGTGGCTCCGAAACTTTAAAACAGTGGCTCTCAAGCATTAGAATAATCAGTATCAAAGAGCCCCGAGAGGTTCCCCATAATTCCGTCAATCAGCAGCTCCTTCAGCCAGTCCGTGAGCCAGTCGGTGAGAAAATCCATAGGCCCTCCTTAGAACAGGCCGGACAGCAGAGGGATCAGCGTGGTTCCGATCACGATGATACCGCCGCCAGCCATAAGCTGTTTCATGCCCTGGCTTTTTGCTCATGTGAGATAAAGAAGTAAAAGAAGTGTAAAAAATTTTGCCGTTCCCTATCCGGCTGACTGCTGGACGGGTCGGGCTTTAGTCGGGCAATTCTACCTTGCCGACAAAAGAGTAATAGATTTCGATTTCCTGTCTGCGGAGCTTCCCCCGGCGTTTCCCGTCAAGGGCTTCCGATTCGTGGATTACGATTTTCTCCACAAACTCCCGCAACAGGGTAGGGGTGAGTTCCTCAAAGCTGGTGTACTTGCGTACCACTTTCATAAACTTTTCAGCGTTCGCCGTGGCTTCCAGCGTTTTAGAAAGTTCGCTCTGCAAAGCGGCGGCTTTCTCTTTCAGTTCCTTTTGCTCGGCTTCGTAGTCTGCCGAAAGTTCCGTGAAACGCTCGTCCGATATGCGCCCAGTCACGCTGTCCTCATACAGCCGCTTGAAGATAGCGGAGAGTTCCGCAATCCTTTTTTCTGCCGCTTCCAGTTCTTTCTTCTTGGCGGCGTTGCGGCGTTTGCTCCCGTCCTCGGTCTGGTCGGTCAACAGCTTCATAAACCGGGCTTCGTGCTTGGCGGCGTAGCTGGTGACTTTCCGTAGGTTCTCGGTCACTCCGGCGGTCAAGAGGTCGGTACGGATAAAGTGCGCCGTACAGTCTGCCGTGCGTTTCTTGTAGCTGCCGCATATGTAGCAGTCCTGCCGCCGTTTGTCCGTCTGGTATCTCTGCTGGTACATGACGCTGCCGCAATCCGCACAAAACAGTATGCCGGAAAACAAGCCCACTTCATCATAGCGGTTAGGGCGTTTGCGCTGCTTGCGTAGCTCCTGCACACGCTCCCATGTGTCACGGTCTATGATGATTTCGTGGTGGTTCTCAAAAACCGCCTGTTTGTCCTCGCTGTTGTAGATAATCTTGCTGCATTTGTAGGATTGGGTGGTGGTCTTGAAGTTCACAAGGCAGCCCGTGTATTCCCGGTTTTCAAGGATATGTACCACGGTGTTCGCCGCCCACTTGCACTCATAGCCGGGGTGGTAGCGGCGGGTTCTCCCTGTCCGGCGGTATTCCAGCGTTCCCGGCGTGGGGATTTCCTGTTCCGTAAGCATACGGGCTATCTTGGTCGGTCCGTTCCCGGCAAGGCAAAGGCTGTAAATCTGCTTCACCACGGGGGCGGCTTCTTCGTCAATGATGAAATTTTCGTCCTCGTCCATGAGATAGCCGTACACGGGCTTGCTTGTGACAGGCTTCCCACTCATTCCCTTTGAGCGTTTTACCGCCCGGATTTTCTTGCTCGTATCCCTCACCAGCCATTCGTTAAAAATGTTACGCAAGGGCGCAAAATCATTCTCGCCCTGTGCGCTGTCTACGCCGTCATTGATTGCAATGAAGCGGACGCCGTTCTGTGGGAAAATCATTTCCGTGTACATTCCCACTTGTAAGTAATTTCGCCCTAACCTTGACATATCCTTTACGATAACCGTTCCCACAAGCCCCGCTTCAATGTCGGCAAGCATGGACTGGAAGCCGGGTCTTTGGAAATTTGCCCCGGAGAATCCGTCGTCCGTGTACCATTTGAGGTTGGAAAAGCCGTTCTGTTTTGCGTAGGCTTCAAGGATTCGCTTCTGGTTGCTTATGGAGTTGGATTCGCCTTGAAGCGTGTCTTCATGCGACAATCTCGGATAAAGGGCGGTAATGAGTTTCTGGGTGGTCTGTCTTGGCATAATGTCCTCCGTTTCCGACAGCCAGCCCCACTATTCCGTAGGTCTATTATACCATAGGGCGGGGCTGGCTGTACAGTCCTTTTGCTACTTTATGTCGAAAAATATCACATTTTTTTATTAAGGTTTATCGCATTATATAGCGTGGGCGGTTCTTTCCCCGGTTGCGCTTTCCGCTTCCAGCACTTTCATCATCTTGTCGGCGGCAGTGGCGGTAGTGCCTTGTTTGAAATAGCCGGAAACCACAAGGACGGTGTTCCCTCTGCGTACCTCGGTCACGCAATCCGGGCGGCGGTCGGTGGTGGCGGTGCTTTTCTTGGGCGTGTCGGTCATAGGCAAATCTCCTTTCCGTTCAGCAGCTTTTTAAGGCGTTCCATTTTCTCCCTTGCTCTGGCTTTTCTGAAATTCTCCCCGGTAATGCGGACGGGGGTACACATTTCCGTAAGGCGGTCATATATCCGGGCATGGGCGGTGTCCTCCGGGTTCTGCAATTCTTCCAGCGTCAAATTTGTTGTCACGATTAAGGGCTTGCCGCTTCGGTATCGGCTGTCAACCACGTTGTAAACCTGTTCAAGCCCGTATTCCGTGCCACGCTCCATGCCGAAATCGTCAAGGATAAGCAGCGGGAAGCTGCAAAGGCGGGCTATGTACTCGTTCCTGTCCTTATAGCTGGCGGCAAGGTCATTGAGGATAAGGGCAAAGTTTGTCATGCACACGGAAACTTCTTTCTCCATGAGGGCGTTGGCGATACACCCGGCGAAATAGCTTTTGCCTGTGCCTACCATGCCCCATAACAGATAGCCGATATTCCCGGCTTTCATTTCCTCCCAACACTCTACATAGGCATGGGCTTTGTGCATTTGTGGGCATTTCCCGTTGTCGTTTTCAAACGTCCATTCCCGCATAGCCGGGTCGGTGAAGCCTATTCGTTTCAGCCGTTCCACTTCCTCCCGGTGCTTGTATTCCCTGTGGCTGGCTTCCAGCGTTTCCCGGCGTTTTCTCTGGCAGTCACATTCTTTGGGGTGTCGGTCACGTCCGAAAAAGGTCTTGCCCTCGGGGAAGTAGGCTTCTTTGGGCTGGCGGCAGCTCCCGCAATATAAAAGCCCGTCCTCCCCGGTGTAGTCCTCCGGCTCTGCTCCCTGTGCCGTGGCAAGCCGGAAAATGGCGTTATCATAATCACTCATAAAATCTTCCTCCTTGTTCATGGTCTTTTACGCCCTGTTTACGGGGCGTTGTGTCTATGCTGTCAAAGGCTCTCGCCCTCTTTGTAGGAATAATCGGGGATTCCTTTTTTCGGCTTCCCCTTTGCCCTGTCATCAGCCGCCCAACGCCGGATAGTGGCGGCATGGTTCTTGTAGTTCTTCCCGCTGGAAGCGATATAGCTGGATAGACGGTCAATGTAATACTCCCATTTGCCGGGAAGCTCCTCTTGCAGCTCCGCAAGCTCTTTTTCTGACAAGAATACGTTTTTGTATCTGCCAAAAGGGGCGGGGGCTGTCTGTCCTTTCTTTAGCTCTCCCTCTCTCTTTATCTCTAACTCTATATCTATCTCTTTCTCTATCTCTATCTCTGGTGGACAAATGTCCGCCCCGTCTGGTGGACGTTTGTCCGCCACGGCTTCCGGCAAGGCTTTCTGTTCCTGTAAAGCCAGCCTTGCACGGCGTTTCCTCTCCCCCTCGGTAGAGGACTGACCGATTAAGAGTTCTATGTTGCTCATGTACAAAGCCCCGTTCTGCAAGGGTTCTACAAGCCCCAGTTTCATAAAAATCTGCAAAGCCCTCTCCACTGTGCCGACTTGCTGGCGGGTGATGGTGGCTATCATCTGTGCGGTGTAGGGGATATTCTCGGCAAGCTGGAGCTTTCCCCCGTTTTTCAGCGATTTTAGGTACATCTTCAAGAGAATGTTTGAGTAGAGCATACCGTCCTGCATACTTTCCAGCAGCACGATAGCGTCCTCGTCAAAATAGCTCTCTTTCAGCTTTAGGTAGTAATATTTGCGGTTGTCTGCCATTCGTTCCTCCTTTGGTCTGTTTTGGGCTTCTGTTACGCTTTAGAACGCCGTTTTCGGGGGTAAAGGATATAACTATCGTCTACCCTTTGAGGGCGGTCAAAAAAGCCTTGATTTACGGGGGTCTGGAATATCCTAAAGCGTGACATTTATCCCTCTGTTTCCGCTTGCGCTGTGCGGCTCTGATTCTTTTCGTGCGTCCGGCGCAATCCGGGCAGTATTTCCCCCGGTTTGACTTGGGGAGAAAATAGCCGCCGCACTCGGTACAGCGTTTCCTGTCTGCCCGGTGGAGTAGGGCGGCTTCCAGTTTCCCGTCCAGCGGCAGAACGGCGGTAATGAACCAGCGGCAGATAAGCGAATAGCTGATACTCTGGACGCATACGCAAGGCTCGCCGTTATCCAGCAAGATACAGTTGCCGTTATCGTAGTTGCAGCACTCATGTACAAGGCGGCGGGCGGCTCTGTACTGTGGGTAGTCCATGTAGGGGCGTTTACCGTTCATTTTCCCGCCCCTTTCCCCGTTCCGGCTCACGGCGTAATATCTTGTCAAGATTGCTTTTCACGGTCTGCAATTCCCGGACACTTGCTTTCTTCTCCCGGTACTCGTTATAAAGGGCGTTTTTCTCTTTGGTAAGCTGCTCAATCTCCGTTTGTAGGGCTTTGGACGCTGGCAGCTTGGAGATTCCCTGTGCCTTGAAATACCGGGCGGCAGATTCGGAAATGATAAACTCGCTTTCGTGCTGCTCCCGGTAGCTCTTACGGGCTTTCTCTGTTTTCTGTGCTTTTAGCCCGTCACGGGCTGGCTTGGTCTTGATATACGCCAATAGCTGTTTCTGCAAGTCCTTTTTCTCCCGTAAAGTGCTTTCCACGGCTTTCAGTTTCCCGGTGGTTTCATGCAAGCCCGCATTGGCGGCGGCAAGGGCAGCTTCCAGTTCTTCCGGGGAAGAAAAGCCGGATTCCTCATAAACGCTCACGGTAGCCGCCATTTGCTTCAAGTTGTGCAAGGTCGCCCATTTCTCATAGCCTTTCCCCTTGCCCTCGGCTTTCTTGGCGGCTATGTCTACCATGCGCTGTACGCTGTCCTGTTTCGGGGCGTTTATGGCGGCTTTGTTGCGCTGTAAATGGTCTTTTATGCTCCGGGGGTATTCCTGTCTGGGTAGGGGCTTTTCGGCGGCTCTGGCGGCGTTCTGTGCGTTTTGGGTGAGTGTTTCCAGTACGGCGGCACGGTCAAAATCATCACCTAATCTCCGGGCGGTGATGGGCTTCGTCCTGTCCGGCGTGAGATACGATAATCTCCCCCGGCTCTCCTTGACGGTCACGCCTTGTTGTAGCAACTTCCCGGAAAAATCCTCAAAGGAAACAGCAGAGGACAGGGCGGCTCGGATTGTGCGCCGCAGCTTCTCCTTGTCGGTTTCAAATTTTGTAAGTTTGGGCGGTTCGCCTGTGGCGGCAAGGGAAGCGTTCTCTTTATCCAGTGCGGCTTGTCCTTTCCGCTTTGCCCAATACTCACGCTCGGTAATGCGGTTCTTGCTCCCATGCAATAAGTCAATCTGATAGAGGTTTTCCCGGTGGCACATCTCCATGACTTCCGCTTTGAAATACTCCATAGCTGCGTCCGTACAGCGGTGCTTGCAGCCCTCCCTTGTGTCCGCTGGTCTTTCCATGTAGGGAAGCAGCGGCACTTCCGCAATCCGTAGGGAATTGATTACGATATGCACATGAATGTTGCCGCTGTGGTTATGCCCGTCTGGGTGGGTGCATACAAGGGCTTGGTGTCCGGGAAAATGTTCTTTACAAAACTGCTCGCCTAACTGTTGCGCCCGGTCTACGGTCAAGCCGTTGTCCTGTGCGTCACGGGGGTCAAAACTGATAATGTAGTGGTGGCTCTTTACGTCCTCCCGTTTTTGGTTCTTGCCGTATTTCAGATTGGAGCGCATACACGCTATGGCGAAATCTTCATCACCGCAATTCAGAGAGGAAATGAGATAGCCTGTCCTCGGAACTATCTGCCCGTTTTTATCTAGCGTGGGCTTCATGGTAAATTCGTCATGCTCAAAAGTTAGGTACTGCTCGGCAGCTCCGTAATCGGCATTTTTAGAGCTGATATGTTTGAATGTTGCCAACGGCTTCACCTACTTTCTGCAAGACTTCAAACTTCAAGGCGGCAAGCTCCGCTGTGGCGGCTCGCACTTCTTGGGAGAGGGCGTTATAAGGTGCGCCGTACTCGTTCAGACAGCGGGCAATCTGGTTCAAGTTGCCGCCGATTTTCCCGTACTCGGCTGTGAGTTTCCCAACGGCAGAGAGTAATTCATCATTGACCGGGGAAATGGTAATGACCGGGCGTATGCTTGACTTAATGAGGGCTTGCCGGATAAACTCGGCTTGGCTCATTTTGCAGAGGGTGACACGCTCGGAAAACTCTGCATATTCTTCCTCGGTCAAGCGTGTCTTGATTACCCAGCGGCGGTGGGGCGTGTTGTATCTTTTCATAGGCTTCAACTCCTTTCTTTTTATGCTTTGCCCTTTCACTAATAGGAGAAAAACAGGGGGCAAAGCGGAAGTGTTTTTTGAAAAATCCGAAAAAATTTTTCGGGGATTTTTCAAGCGGCGCAAGCCGCAAAAAGGCGGGCTTGGGGTGGCAACCCCAACAAGATTCCCGCAGGACAAAATTGAGCGATTAGCGAAATTTGGTACTGTGGTAGAATCTTGCTCTAAGAAACTGCGCTGTGTGGTCTGTTCACTTACTATCCGGCTATTGGCGGCTGGTTTGTTGCGTTCCGGCGAAACTTTCTCTCTCAATACCTTTAGTGCCGCACGGAGAGATTTTGCCAAAGCTGCGGAAACTTTCTCTCCAATACCTACAAACCAGCAAAAGGCAAAATGGACGTTGATTTGCGTAAACTTCCCCTTAATCCTTACAACACCGCACTTTGCGATTTTGCCAAAGATTTCATAAAATCTTAATATTTTTCTTTTTGTTTCCACGCCACATAAAAAGAGAAAACTGCCAGACAAAGCGGCAGTTGTTTTCTCTTTTCCCTTGTTACGCACGGCGGGCGTGAAATGGAAAAGTTCTCTATCTTTTGTTGAAAATTTTTTTCGCTGAAATATATGGGCGGTCATTTGCCCCTCTATAACTTACTACGGGAAAAAATGAAATTTTGGCAACATTATCTGAAACTTTTTGAAGTTTTTCAGCCCGGCGCAAACTCTGGCTCGGTTTTGGGCGCAAAAAAACAGGAAACCTTTTCTTGATTTCCTGTCTTGGTGTGCCGCTGTGATGGGCGGCGGTTATTCTGTTGTCATTCCCCGGAAGCAAACTTGTAGCCTATGCCTAAAACCGTCTTTATGTAGGTGGGGTTTTTATTGTCCGGCTCTATCTTTTTCCGCAAGTTGCATATCACACTGGCAACGCTTGATTGGCAGCTTTCGCTTTCCATGCTCCACACGGATTCAAAGATTTGCGCTTTTGTAAATACCCGCCCTGGACTGGCGGCAAGGTAGCAGAGTGCGCCGTATTCCAAACGGGTTAGATAGATGTCTGCACCGTCTTTCAGTACCCGGCGTTGGTGTAATCTGATTTCCAATCCCGGAAAAACCAGTGCGGGGGAATGGGGCGGCTGTATGGCTTCCAGCGGTATCATATCGGCAAGAGCGGCTATGGCTTTCTCAACCGCTTTTTCTTCTGTGTCGTTGAATATAAGCATGACTATTTTCCCGACAAATCTCACCTCCCGTTATGTCGCCTGTTCGTCAAAGCGAAACTGTAACAGGGCAGCGATAAGCCGCCGTTTGATGTTGTCCTCGGTGTCCTTGTTGACCTGTCCGTTTTCAAGGGAAGCAAGCCGGATTCGTTTGCCATAATGCCGTAAAACCTCGTCCACGGCTTCCGGCTCTCCGCTGGTTGCTCTGACAATGGTTTCATACGGCACAAGTTTAGGATTCCTCACGGAAAATCACCTCCATTTCTTCATTTAACATTTGCAAGGCACTATGTATGTGATGCCATGCTGTACTCCGGCAGCGTCCATATAGTTCCCCGATTTCCTGCTGTGTGTAACGCCCGAAAAAATAAAGGTAGATGATTTCCCTCTTTTTCTCCGGCAGAGAGGACAGGGCTTCGGCAAGTTCCTCATTGGTGAGGATAACCCTCTGACCGCATATCGTAACCGGGTATTGCTTGCAAGGGTCTATAAAATATTTATCTGTTGTGCTTAACGGGTAAAACTTTTCTTCTGTGAGGTATTCAAAGGATATTTCCCTTTGCCGCCGCCTATCCCTATCACGCCATGCGTTGATAGCAGCATAGTGTATGACAACTCTGCAAAAGGCGTTAAATGTGTATTCGATATGCTCCTTGTATGCTTCTGTACAAGGCATAAATGATTCCCCCCTTCTCCCATATAGGACAGTGTATGGTTTACAGTTGCTTTTTATAATTCAGAGCAATAACAGCACGTAGTCTGTCATGTCTTGAATACCGCAAATAACATTTTGTATAATCCCATAACCCAAAGCAGACTTGAATTTACCAACAAAACAAGGAACAAGTCTTTTACAAAATACCATACTACCCATAATGGAATACTTACCATATAGGGCAAACAGAGTAACAGTAGTGGCAATATGCCATGCCTTATAATGTCAAAGAGTATCAATCTCGTTGTCTGTTTCTTTTTCTTCCATTTTCTTATTGTTGCTATTGGATATACCGCCGCTGCAACCAACACTAAATATGCCACATTCAGTAACAGGTGTTTTACAGTATACAGGCTGCCTGATACATCATATTGTTCTCTGCCCCAAAGAGCAAATATCACATTTTTGCTTATAAAGTTTAAAATAAACAGAAACTGTTAATATATTATTTTTGTAACTAATTTCCTTTATACCACCCTCTATTTTATTTAATAACTCTTTTACAATATATAACCCCAACCCTGTATTCCCGTTTGAACGTGATGTATCTACTGTATAAAATTTTTGAAATAGTATATTAACATCTATATTTTTTAATTCTGATGTAGTGTTTTTTACTGTAAAGATACCATCTGCGTCCATCACAATTTCAATATAATCATTAGAATACCGTATTGCGTTTGTAACCAGGTTATCAATAATTCTTTTGCAGGCAACAGCATTTCCGGTTATCCATACAGGAGCATTTTCTATTTTAATAGTGGGGGACAGTTCTTTTAATTCGTTATATTTGCTAATCAGACAGTCGGTTACAATTCTGTTTACATCTATTTTTTCAATTCCCAGAATATAATCATCACTTTCTATCAATGACAAATCATAAAATATTTGCACTAGTTCTGTTAAATAGTCTGTTTTTGCCTGAATAACAGAAAAGTAGTGTTCCTGTTCTTCTTTATCTTCACAATCTTTTAAAAGTGTTAGATATCCTTGGATTGATGTTAAAGGCGTTCTTAAATCATGGCTAATATTAGCAATAGAGTGTTTTAATTGCTCTTTTTCCTGTATAATCTGGATATTTGTTTTCTGTTCTAAATGTTTTTTTTCGTTGATGATACCTGCTAATTTTTCTATTTGCTTATTTGATAAGGAAATTCGCAGTTTTTTGTTTTCGCTAATCTGTTTTGTTATTTCACAAATTTGGCGTTTCCATGAAAAAAGAGAAAATGCCAATATTATATTTAATAAGACCAGTAATAAATACATCATTAACATTCTCTCCTTCGGTGAATTTCAGAAAATATTTTCTGCTGACTATTCGTTTTATAAAAATTACTTAAACTCCTGTTTTCTGACAAGTATAACAGACAGGGGCAGTAAAAATAATAAACTGAAAATAAAATATATGATTATTTCATTGATTAGCCCATATTCAAGCCGGAAAGTTCCCATGTTCATCCAATAGTATAATGGATTGAGCCAGACTAAATATTTTAATATTGCATGACTGTGAAAATCTTGCCATATCCCGGTATATATTACTGCGCCGCCCAAAGTAAATAAACACATGACAGTTGCAATAATACCGGTATTTTTCAAGCAGATGCATATAGTAAGGCAAAGTAAGATAAATGAAACCAATACTAAAAAATTTAATCCGACATAACTTAAATATTGTGCCAACTCAGTTGTGTCGGGGAGATACCCGGTCTGCAAACAAGTAAACAAAAGTGTAATGGTATTGAATATAAAATAGCAGACTGCATTATATAAAACAATAACAATAGTCTTTGCAAAGTAAACTTTTACTCTATCTATTCCATAGGCAACAGGGAGTTTGATTGTACCCGTAGAGTAATCATAGCAGAAAAATTGTATGGTTAAAATGAGGGTAACAATCCAGAGAAATACATTGCAGGATATACAGGATTGCATAATTTCGCTAAATTTAGGTGTATCAATGTTTTCAAATGTAAATGCAAAAAAGCCAATAATTCCTTGTATGGCAGCATTTGTTTCTTCATCTCCCTCTGAAACGAAGAGCTGTGTTCCCCCTGCGGACAGGCTGAAACTCCCATACAAAATCAGCCCTGCCAAAAAAAGAATTGGAACCGCTATAAACAGTTTGGAATATTTCAGTTTCAGAAATTCAGATTTCAACTGATTATACATATCTGCACCCTCCTATTAGATTTTCAAAATAGGTTTCTAATTCTTCCCCTTGTACAGACATTTCTTCAACAACAATGCCATTAGAAGAAAGCGTTTTTGAAATAGTATGTGTTTCTTCCAGTTTCTCATATATCCTTATAAAATTGTCTGGATATACAGAAAAATTTTTGATTTTTAGCTGTTCTTCCAAAACAGTAACAGTTTTTTTCGTATCGTCTGTTTTCAGTTTAATATGCCGCTTACATTCTTCATTTAATTCTTCTGCCGTAATTTGTTTCAGCAGCTTACCATGATGTAAAAAGCCATAACAAGTTGCAAGCTGGTTAAGCTCACTTAAAATATGGCTTGAAATCAATATTGTTACATGGTTTTCCCGGGCTAACTTTTTAAGCAGCTCTCTAAGTTCAATAATACCTGTTGGGTCTAATCCATTGACAGGTTCATCTAAGATTAGAAATTCCGGCTCACCCAAAAGAGCAACAGCCAATGCCAAACGCTGTTTCATACCCAAAGAAAAGTTATTTACTTTCTTTTTTTCCGTATTATTCAGTCCGACAAGTTCCAATGTTTTTGAGATACATTTTTGGTCTGGAATGCCCCTTTGTACCCGCTGAATCTCTAAATTTTGTTTTGCAGTCATATCTTTATACAATGCAGGCATTTCAATCGTACAGCCAATTTTAGTACGTTCATGCTGCAAATAATCTGTTTTTCCGAACAGAGTAATGATACCGCTGCTTTTAAATGCTAATCCCGTCAATATACGGATTAGGGTAGACTTTCCAGCGCCGTTTTCACCGACTAACCCATATATTTCTCCCCGGTTAATTGAAAAATTAACATTTTGTAATACATGGAAATTTTTGTAATTTTTACAAAGTTCTGTTGTTTGACAAATAATCTCTGACATTTTACCAACTCCTTTCCATGCTAATTTACAATCCAAATCTAAAAAAAATCTAAAGAAATAAAAATTATTTCAGTTTATACCCAATCCCCCATACAGTTTCTATATAATCAGTATCCGTATGCTTTTTTATTTTTTTCCGAATGTTACTGATATGCGTGTTGATTGTATCATTATCGTAGGCATATTCTTCCTGCCAGATTGATTCATAAATATTTTGTTTTGAAAAAATTTTTTGCGGATATTGTAACAGAAGGATTAAAATTGATAATTCTGTTGATGTAAATTGTACGATTGCTCCTTTTATATAGGCATTACAGTTTTCGATTTTAATATCCTTATACTTTAAGTGAATATCCGCTTTCATGGGAGCAGTTACACTTCTTTTTAAGTTAGCCTCAATCCTTGCAAGTAACTCAAAAAGGTTAAAAGGTTTTGTCATATAGTCATCTGCTCCCAAACGCAGTAAATCTATTTTGGATTGTACCATTGTTTTTGCAGACACAACAATTACAGGAATATCTGTATATGTTCTTAATTGCTTTATCACACTATCGCCATTTAGAATTGGAAGCATTAAATCCAAAATGATAAGGTCTGGTAAAAATTTCTGGCATAGGTCTATTCCCTCTCTTCCATTAGGGGCAGAATACACTTCATAATTGTGATTTATCAGAAACTTTGTTATCATGTTGCAAATATCGATATCATCTTCAATGATTGCTATTTTTTTCAATTTTATATCCTCCATATAAAGTAGGGTATACTTTAATTTTGATTGCTTAAAATATGCTTTCATTATACGGCATAATAGAAATGAACTCAAGGCAGAGCATGGAGTATCAATAAAATGTATTTGTAACTTTGATTGGGAAAATAAAAAATACTGGGGAATGGCACTGTATAAGATAGCTTGCTTTCTGCTTTTTGGTTTCTTTGGTTCGGAATAGTGTGGTGCTGGCAGTCTATCTCTTGTTTTCGGTTGCTTGCTTCTTTACCGTACATGAGCATTGGAGCCAGGGTTGTCCGAGCCGTAGCCCTCCAGAAGATTGACTACGCCCCACACGCCAAGGCCTGCGCCGAGGGCGATCACAAGGGTCTGCAAAGTGGTGATAGCGGATGCGAAAAATGCCATATAGTCCTCCATTTCTCCGGGATATTCCCGGCTATGAAAAAAGCCGCCATTTCTGGCGGCAGTTACCGACTTCGGGACACTTTGTCCCAAAGCCCATTTATGCAAAGGCATCCGGATCGTCAATATCGTCATAGTTGAGGATGTCCTCGTCCTCGCCTGTGAGCCCATTGTCCTCCACGGACACCTTATACACCTCGCATAGTTCCTCCGGCCCGGGCCGCCTGCGGCGGTTGATGAGCCTGTCGAGGTCAAAGGCGTTTTTCTTTTTATCGGCTTCAGCCGTGTATTTATAGTTGGGGTGCTTTTTCAAATCATATTTGGAAGAGAAGAACGGGGGCAGGCCCCGTAACTGCAAAATGCACTTGTCCCCCGGCATAGTTGCCAGTTCCGCTGGGGTCATCAGCTCCCGGCCCAGCCGCTGGTTGTTCTGGCTGTAGCTTTCCGACTGGCCACGGGAACGGCTGTCGGTCTGCATGGAGATAGTGGCCTTTCCCAGCCAGTTCTCGGATATTTCCTTGATCGTGCTGGCCTCCCGGCCCCCGAGGAAGATCACGCTGTCCATATTTCCCAAAATCGTCTCAGCGTGTTTGTCATAAATAGCCTTGCACTGCGCTAACTGCTGGTAAAAGAGGGTCAGCGACACCTCCCGGGAGCGGATGACCGCCACAATCTTTTCAAGCTGGGGAACCTGTCCCGTGTTGGCCGCCTCGTCCCACAGCACCCGCACATGGTAGGGCAGGCGGCCACCGTGAACATTGTCGGCCCGCTCGCACAGGAGATTGAACATCTGCGAAAAAGCCAGGGCCACAAGGAAGTTATAGGTCTGGGTGGTGTCCGAGATAATAAAGAACACCGCCGTTTTCCGATCCCCGATGCGGTCAAGCTCCAGCTCGTCATAGGACATAATCTCCCGGAGTTGCGGGATGTCAAAGGGCGCAAGCCTGGCCCCGCAGGAAATCAAAATGCTTTTTGCCGTCTTGCCGCTGGCAAGGCGGTACTTGCGGTATTGCTTCACCGCAAAGCAATCCGGCTTGCGTTTTTCCAGCCCGGCGAACATATAGTCCACGGCGTTCATAAATTCCTCGTCATCCTCTTTGACCTCCATCCCGGAAATCATATCCACCAGAGTGTTCATGTTCCGATCCTCGGCGGGGCCTTCAAAAATGATATAGGCGATCAAGGCGCAGTAGAGCAAAGTCTCCGATTTTGTCCAGAACGGGTCGCCCTCCTTGCCCTCGCCCTTGGTGTTGGAAATGAGGGCATCCACAAACTTTAGGATGTCGGCCTCGTTCTTGATATAGGCCAGCGGGTTATAGTGCATGGACTTGGAAAAGTCGATGGAATTAAAAACCTTGACCTTATAACCCTTTTTCTTTTGGAGAAAACAGCCCACCTGGGACAGCACCCCGCCCTTGGGATCGACCACCACGAAAGAGGAATGAGCCTGGAGCAGTTGGGGCGTGAGCCAAAACCTTGTTTTTCCCGAGCCGGAGGAGCCGATGACACAGCAATTTAAGTTCCGGGCGTTGGCCGGGATTTTGGGCCGGGTATTCATGGTGAGAAACTCCGTCCCGGTAAGAATAACATTGTTGAAAAACTGCGGATCGACAAAAGGGCGTATATCTTTTTCGTTTCCCCAACGGGCACTCCCGTACTCCTCATCCCGCCGAAATTTCTTTGCGTTCTTGCTTTTCATGTAGATCAGCAGGCGAAAGCCCGCCGCCCCCACAATGCCAACCAACCAGTCAAAGGGGTTGAGCCCCGGAGCGAAATCGGCAAAGGCCGGGCCGATAGTTAAGCCCAGCCCCATGAGCTTATGGGCGAAGTCCGCACCCGCCGCCAGACGATAGGCCGTCCCGATTTTCAGACAGGCCCACAGGATAAACAGGTAGGGGATGTTGGGTATCAAATATTTTTTTATGCTATCTGTCCTCACGGGCCGCCTCCTTTACTCGTTCTTTTGCCCGGGGCTTTTCCACCGCAAGCCGCTCCGCCGCCTGTTTCAGTTGTTCCCGGATAGGGATGCGCTTGGATTTTGACTGCGTGAGCAGTTTCCGGGAATAGCTTTCAAAGCAAGCGGTAACAGCGTCCGCCTGTCCCGCCTTAAAAAACAGCAGATACTTGTCCGGCCCGGTTTTATAAAAGGCATAGTCCACATTGAAACGGCGGGCCATGCGGTCAAAAAGTTTCGGGGCCTCCACCTCGATGCTGTTCACATTTTCGCCGTGGGCCATGAGTTTTTTCACGCTCTGCCTGCCGTGGGGCCTCTGGGCCGCCCGGTGCCGCTTGGCAATCTGGCCCCCAGCCGCCTGGAGCACATAGGCCAGCCCCCGGGCTGTCAGCTTGCCAGCCCGGACAGAGATCGCTATGGAGCTCCGGGAAATTTCTTCATCAATCAGTTACACCGCCTCCTTTCCCCGCTTTGGGACAAAATGTCTCGAAGTGCCTTGTCAGCGTTCCTCCCGGCCTTTTTCAGTCAGCCGCCGAAAGCCCTCTTTTGAGGAACCGTCAATCATCTCCTTGTAGGCGGCCATCTGCTCCCGGATAGAAAGCTGGGGATAGGAGAAAACCTTATGTTCGGCGGGGATGTCCTGGGGGCCGTGATAATATTCCCTAAAGTCTCCGCTGGTCTGAACCACATAGCCGCCTGGGGCCATGTGGCCGCCCTCGTTGATGGAAATGTCCCTGCCGTATGCCTTATAGTCGAAATAGTCTTTTAGTTCTTCCGGGATCGGCAAGTCCTCCGCCCAGTAACGGCCCAAGTCCTCCTCGTTTTCAATGTCCGGGTAAAATTCAAAGCAATCCAGATTTTGCGTCAGATTGATAATATCTGCCACGCTAGAGGTATGCGCCCCCGTATGGAGCACTGCCTCAAATTTTTCAAGCTCCCCTTGATCAAGCTCCGAGAGCAGGCAGGCCAGGTGGTTTAATTCGTCCAGATTTTCATATTCTCCCAGATAGTCATAGAGCCCCAGCACATCGCCGTCAAAGCTGGTAATAAAAAATTCCTCATACCGTATGCCGTCCACGCCGATGTGTTTCAGCAACGCCTGCACCTCCTGGGGGCTGGTGGGAAATTCCAGTGTTTCCCCCACCAGCTCCCCCTCGTTGTATTTGCCGAGGTTGGTAATGTAAGCCTCAAACAAGGATGCCATCAGCGTTTGCCCTGGCCCTTGACGGTCAAAATGCCCTCAAGGGTGGTGGCGGTAATCCCCAGCCGCTGGGCCACGGCAATATCGTTTTTCATGGCCTCGGTCATGCTGTGGCCGCATACCACCAGCACCCGGGAGCGGCGGAGCAGGTCACGGCCAATATCAATGCCGCTTTTATGCTCCTCGGGTACTGCGTCATTGAGGAACAGCGGCAGATAGAGGGCGGGGCAGATCGGGGCAAAGCCCGCCTCATATACGGCCCGGCAATACTGGGCCGCCAGTTCTGCGTTTTCACTGTCGCCGCCAAACCATGCGGCGGTAATGTATGCAAGGGGTCGTTTCATAAGTAAAAACCTCCGTTCTGCAATAAAATCGTTCAACCCTAACCCCCCGCCCTTTCCCAATCATGGGAAAGGGGGCGGCTCTGGAGGATATACCCCCGCCGCTTGGCCGGAGATAGCACAGCCGGGGCAGGCCGTAAAGGGCAAGCCGCCGCAAGCGGCGGGGCCGTTTGCCCCCTTGACGGCCCGCTCCCGACTGCGCTTTTTTATCCCCGGCGACGGGGGATATATACCACCAGAGCCATCGCAGAGGGGCAGAGCCCCTCGGGACAAAATGTCTCGAAGTGGTTACTTGTCTTTTTCCATTTTCTTCGGGGCCTTTGCCAGCTCGGGCGGCTGTTTCTGTTTCCACTCGTCCAGCAGGCCGATGATCTGCTCTTTCATTTTGGCCGGAGTGACCTCCTTGCCGAAATACTTTTCCAGTTCAGCGGTTGAAATAATCACGCCTCGATCCTCCTTTTTCTTTTCTGATAAGATACCGTCAATCACATCGCCGTTGAGCTTGCCCTCCTGATCCAGCTCCCGGAGCTTTTTCGCCTGGGCCACCGAGGGGGATGCCTGCTCCCCGTCAATGGAAACGGCGATCAGCCTCTGGTTTTTGGGCTTGATATAGGAAAGCTCCACGGCAGGCATAAAGCCCATCTTTTTATCGTCCACCTTATCCAGCAGTTCCGGCACAAGGGAATTGAGCCGCAGATAGCGCATGACTTTTTTATAGTTCATGTCGTGGGCCTCGCCCACGATCTCCACGGAACGCTTGCCAATGTCGCCCTCGGCCACATTTTTCAGCCGCCCGCCCTGGTGCTTGATGTCCTCCACTTCCAAATCCAGCAGGGCGGCCAGCTCGCTGGGGAGCGTCTGATCCCTCTGCTTGTTGCTGTCCTTCATGGCCTGGACAGCCTCGTGGTCGCTCATATCCCGGACGATAAAGGGCATTTCAGATAGCCCGGCCAGTTCACTGCCCCGGCAGCGGCGGTGGCCCGCCACAATCTCATAGCCGTTTCCGTCCTTTTCCGGGCGGGCAAGGCCCGGCACCATCACGCCGTTTGCCTTAATGGATGCCACTGTCTCCTGCATTTTGGCATCGTCCCGCACCTTGAACGGATGGGGCCGGAATGTATGGAACGGATGCATCTCGGAAAGTTTCAGATACATGAGCTTGCCTTCCTCCACCGGGCGGGGAGGGGTGGCTGGCCCGGGCGGAGCCTGCTCCGGGGCGGCGGCCTCCTTTTCGGGAGCCGTTTTCCCAGCCTTTGGGGGCGTTTGGGCGTCCGGGGCTTTCCCGTCACTTCGGGACACTTTGTCTCGCTTGGACGGCTGGGCCTCGCCGGGGGCCGCCTTGTCAGCCTTGGGCGGGCGGCCCTTGCGGGGCTTTGCCGCCTCCTTGCCAGCGGGCTCCGCTTTATCCTCCTTCGGGGAACGGCCACGGCGGGGCTTTTTCTGTTCGCCAGCGGTGGGCTGTTCCGCCTCACCGGGAGCCTGCTCCTTTGCGGGGGCATCCCCGGCTTTCTCTACCTCGGCCCGAGCCGCCTTTCGCTTTTCGCCCATGAGCTCATTGATCTGCTCAAAGGACACTACCACATCGCCGGGATCGGGCTTTGCGGGCCCGGCCTGTTCCTGCTGGGGTGTGGGAGCGGCGGCCTGTTCGGGAGCCGGGGCCTGGGGCTGGCCAGCCGTTACAGACTCGGGAGCCTCCGGGATTTTTTTCTCACCGGGGCCCGTGTTCAGTTTTTCATCTGCCATTCATTAACCTCCTTTTCGTTAAAGTTGCACAAATTTCAGACTTAAATTTCTGTAATTATTTTTTGCCTCCTTCCCGTCTACCCACGCAAAAAAGCCGCCCGGTTTTGATGGCCGGACGGCCTTTCAGCGTAATGTGATAGATCAAATATTATTTTTGTTGTTGGTAGGCTCCGAAAAGCCTTGTATTTGCGGTTTTCCTAATTTATATGGCCCTTACCGGGACCTTACCGTATTGTTGTCGAAATCCCCGGAAATCTGCCCGGCAAGGTATTACATATTATCATTTAATTTGGCATATACATACGTATCTTTCCAAATCTCTTTTCCAGTTTCATCTCTCCAGAAATATACATTTTTTCTAAAATGAGCTTCACGCTGAAATTCTAACGCTTCAAGTAATTTCCATGAATTCTTATTGTCGGGGTCACATTCTGCGTATATCCTATGCACACCATTTGAAAATGCCTGTTGAATTAAAGCCTTGCAGCTCTCAGCAGCATAACCTTTTCCCCAATAATTTTGATTAAATACATATCCTATTTCCAGTGCTTCAAAGTCACGTTTTCCCATATAAACATTTCCAATCATTTTATGCATATTTTTCAATTCGACAGCAATCATTTCATCTGTACCTATGCGCCAATCAAGATTTTCTTTTGTTTCATCAAAAGATAGCGGTTTATATGGTTCGTATTTCACAACTTCTTTATCAGATAAATATTCAAACAAGTCCTGTATATCTTCTTTCATGTATCTTCTTAAAATTAATCTTTCTGATTCGGCTACGATTATTTTATTCCCCATGCATTCTCTCCTTATGCTCCTTATATTGTTCTGTGAAAATTATAGAAATTTCCATTTCCTCCACATGAAATAGTATAATCTATTTTATTATTGATAGGGGAACGCTTTGAATTTATAATAAAAGATGTGCCACATTTTCTACATGGCACATCTTTTATTATAAGTTCTTTGTTTTTTCCTGCCTTATAATTCTTTGAATACTTTTTTCCACAAGAAAATATTTTTGGGAGAGTTGCTTAATTGAAAGCCCGCTAATATATTCCATGTAAATATTTGTATTTCGTATAGATAGTTCTCTTTTTGCCAAAGTATCAACTTTTCGTCCTTTTTTCTTAGATTCCGATTTCGGGATATAGATAATCTGACCATCTACATAGGATTGTATCTGCCTAATTATCTCCATTGGCAATACATCTTTTGCACTTATATAGTTCATGTGCTGCACCTCCTAAAGAAATCATTTAGGATAAGCATGAACTATTACTTTTTATTTTTTGCAATAGCTCATGCTATGCAGCTTTTGTTCTACTCATAAATTAATCTTACCTCCTCTGCTAAAAAATATTATATATTTTAAAACAGTTAAAATCAATGCTCAGTTTGGTTTTCTGATATATAAAGATTTGGAAGATTCCGTAGTAGTCGGCATTGTGTGTATAGCTATCATATATCTATCTCATGCATCCATACGGCCATCTCTCCCACCCCGCGGTTATTCCAGAGGTAGTAAGGAATATATTTCAGTACCTTTTCTTCATATTCATTCGGCCGTTCAAATCGATACAGACTATTATCCCATTCATCTATACGGAACTGTCTCCCTGTAACCTCAAGATCAATCTCTTCTTCCTCTAATATCCCCTGTATTTCACGAATCTCACTGTCCCTGCCAAGAAACATTCTGGTAATTCCACTACCATTATCTATCTCTTCCAGACAATAGATAAGCGGTCCCTTGGAGAGCGCCACCTTTCCCAAGTCTTCTCTTACACTCGGATGGGCGTAATTCTTCCTCGGAATCATCTCGAACTCAATCTGTACCTGATCTCCATTCTTAAATTCCCGTTCTATAAAGATATACCCTTTCTTCGGCTCATTGCAAACCTCTTCTCCATTGAGACATACACGGTACTTACCGCACCATCCTGGAATTCTAAGCGCCAACATATACTCTGCAGTTCCTTGCATGGTAAGACACACATCACCGCTCCAGGGAATCTTGCTGTCTACCAGAATCCGCACATCATCAAAAGGCAATACCACTTCTCCGCCTATGTATAGATGAAATGCTGCCAGCTTCTCACCGACAGAACATGCATAATTCCCTACAGATGCGATCATTCGTGCCAAATTCGGCGGACAGCATGCACATCCAAACCATTTCTGTCTCTCTATAGCGACATGCGTTTTTCTCTGATCCTTTTTACACGCTTCTGGATTTATCTCCAATGGATTCACATAGAAAAAGCGTTTTCCATCCATTGACATCCCGCTGACGCATCCATTGTAAAGAGCTCTTTCCATCACATCTGCATAGTCACTGTCAAGTTCTTCCTCCAACATTCTTCTTGCCCAGAATACAAGACCGATCGACGCACACGTCTCTCCATATATCTCAGCATTAGGCAGATCATATCCAAAAGTAAATGCCTCTCCATATTCAGAGGATCCGATTGCACCAGTAATATACATTTGTCTCTTAGTCACATCAGTCCATAGCCTTTTTACTGCTTTCAGAAGGCTTTCATCCTGTATTTCCTTTGCCAAAGCCGTCATCCCTGAATATAGATATACCGCCCTTACCGCATGACCTTCTGCCACATCCTGCTCTCTTACCGGTTTCCCAGCCTGATAATACTGATATTGAAAAAGGCTGTCTTTCCAATAAAATGTATTTCCATTCTTCTTTTGCTCCTCGGCAAAATACAATGGTGAACGTCCTCTTTCATTAATAAAATAAGCTGCTAAGTTAAGATATCGCTCTTCACCTGTTACATGATACAGCCGTACCAGTGCCATTTCTATAATCTCATGTCCCGGGTAGGCATGAATCTTACCGGATTTTGCACCAAATGTCCGGTCTATGCAGTCTGCAAGCCTTTGAACAATAGTCAGAAGTTTCTTCTTTCCTGTTCCTTCGTAATATGCAACTCCCGCCTCAATCATATGTCCCGCACAATACAACTCATGATTGTCCGCAAGATTCGTCCACCTTTTCTCCAAACCATTAATGATATAATAAGTATCCAGGTATCCGTCTTCCCGCTGGGCTTTTTCTATGATTTCAATAGCCTGATCAGCTGTGCTCTCTAAATCACTGTCCTCATGCCATGCCAGAGTGTATCCAACTGCTTCCAGCCATTTAGCCAAATCGCTGTCCTGAAACACATATCCGCCGAATTCTCCTTCGGCCATCCCTGCAGCTATCTTAAAATTATGAATACAATGACTGGGGACTGTATCCTTTAACTGGTCATTCAATGCTTTCCATTGATATGGAATCATCTCTGTTCTGACAATTTCCATCTTTGATTTCCAAAATGTATCGTTAACGCGGTAATCCTTCACCGCTTTCTGATTTCTTACATTTACGCAATACATGAACATCAAAAAAAGGCTATTCGCCGCAAATCATAAAAAAACTGCGAATAGCCTATTATCAATCTGACTTAACGAGCCTCCCCGCTGCTGATCATCCTCATGATCAGATCCACAGACCCCTGAATCCCGTAACTCGCGCTGTTGATACAGAGATCATAATTCTTCGCCTTCCCCCAGTTGCGTCCGGTATAATACTTATAATATTTAATATGTGCCTTATCAAGCTTCGCCAAGAGTCTCTGCGCCTTCTTCTCATTCTCCACGCCGCGCACCTCCATAACCCGATGAATCCGCTGCTCAAGCGGCGCCGTGATGAAGATGCTGATATGCGGGATCCGGTTATTGGTAAGAATCGCGTCTGCGCACCGCCCCATCACCACGAAATCCTCTCTCTTCGCCATATCACATAACAGATCGCTCTGGTTGAAGAATACCGCATCCTTCTTCGGAAGTCCATGATATCGGTTGAACTCCCGTAATTTCTCTTTGAGCGTCGACTTCGGCGCAGGTGCAAAAGCCGGTATCTCGTTTATATACTGCCTGCTGTCCGCAGCCCCCTTCTTATAAGGATAGCCTCCCTTATCCCGCACAAAAGCCTTCTCAGCCTCCAGACGCTTCAATACCTCGTCGAAGATCTCCACATCATAGTAATTGATCTTCAGCGTATCAGCCAGAGTAAATCCAATCTCACTGCCTCCGCAGCCATATGTCCGCCCAATACAGATGATCAGATGGTCCTTCTCCCCGAAACGGGCCTGCAGATTCAGTGTATTCAGCTGCGCCATCTTCTCATCCAGAATATCCCCCTTGATAAAGCTGGTGGGAAGCTCCGTCACTTCTTTTAAGATCTCATCGTATTTTGCCATGACCTGATGCCTGGCTGCATGGCTTGGAATCGTCCGCGCCATATTACTGATCAGCGCCAGCTCGTTTCTGAGGATATGGGCCTGGTTGCGTTCATGCATCATACGGACGGTCTCCTCGATACAATCTTCCTTCTTTCCGTTAAATACGCGTCCCAGAGAGGAGCCAAGTTCTCTGTAAACCTCCTCATCCAGATCATAGATCCGTCCGGCAAGCTCTCTTAAATTCTTCTCTTCATTTGCCATCCTAAATCCTCCTCCCTATCGGAAAAACAATAACGTATCCAGCAAAAATACCGGAACCAGAACCATCAGTGACCATCCTATATACCGGAAGAACGACGGCATATGGATACCATTCTCATCCGCGATCGCCTTCACCATGAAATTCGGCGCATTTCCAATATATGTATTGGCTCCCATGAATACCGCGCCGCAGGAAATCGCCGTCAGCACTTTCACAGGCACCATACCAAGAGCTGTAACAAGCCCGTCATTAAAACCAATCGCACCCGCTGTCGTCAAGAATACCAGATAGGTCGGCGTATTGTCAAGGAAGCTTGAGAGCACGCCCGTCGTCCAGAACATCTGGTAAGGCTCTGTAATCCCAAGGCCCGCGCCCATCCCCTTCAGTATCGCCAGGGCAGGCTGCATCGTGATAAAGATTCCGATGAATAACGTCCCGACTTCCTGAATCGCACCCCAGGTAAAATGGTTCTTCTTCCGGATTACCGGGTCCGTCGTCCGAAATGACAGGAAAGCCGCGATCAGAATGATCACGATCTCAATCATCGCCGGAAAACTTAACGATACTTCCTTGAAAATGTGTATCCCCCGCACATGTCCTTCTGCATCCTGAAACATCGGAAGATCCGGCAGAATCCCGCTTAAAACGACTGCTGCCACGATCATAGCAAGAAAAATCAGGTTGTGAAGACCACGGATCTGTATCTTCGTACCTGGCTTGCTGATATCTGGCTTCCGCCCCCTCGCCATATCCCGGCAATACCGCTTTCTGTCAATAAAATAGAAAATGATCAAAAGCACCACCATGTTAAATATCATGATCGGCAGCAAATGCAGGCTCCAGAAGAACGGAACCCCCCTGGAGAACCCCATCAGAAGCGGCGGATCTCCGATCGGTGTCAGACATCCTCCGATATTAGAAACCAGGAAGATGAAGAACACCAGAATATGCGAACGGTTCCTTCTCCAGGCATTCATCTTGATAACCGGACGCACCATCAGCATACTCGCCCCCGTCGTCCCAATCCAGCTAGACAGCAGCGTACCGATCGTAAGAAGAATGATATTCACCCTGGGCGAACCTGCCAGATCCCCTTCCATCGTGATATTTCCGGCTACGCAGAATAACCCAAACAACAGCACAATAAATGTCAGATAATCGTTGATCAGACATTCCAACACCGTCTCTAACGCCGTCCCGGCTCCGAACAAGACCCCAAAGGGTATAATGAAAAGAATCGACCATCCCGCAACTACCAAGGGCTGATGCGACTCCCACCACTCTCCTTTAACCAGCGGAAGCACCGCAATACAGAATAAAAGCCCTGCAAATGGAATACAGAGCCACATTGGTATCGTCATAATTTCATCTTCCTCCTTGTGAAATATTTATCAATTTACCAAAATATTATAATCAAATGTATTTCCAGATTCAAGTAGAAAATATACCAATTCTTAATTCATATTTGCATTGGGAAATATACAATTTAGAAAAAATAATTTTTAGCAATTCCTGAACATTGGCGCAGCATCTATTCTGTGATACAATACATTAAGCATAATACAGAGAGGATATAAACCATGACCGCAAATAATAATCAATCGCGCCCCTCTTTCCACGGGAGCGATATTGAACAGATTGAACAATACTATGGAATCCCCAAGGAGAGCATCGTAAAATTCGGCGCCAATGTGAATCCCCTTGGCCTATCGGATTCCGTACGCCAATCCCTGTCTGAACATCTGGACATTATCACCAGTTATCCAGACAGAGACTATAAGAGCCTCCGGCAGGTAATCGCATCCTACTGCAATACAGATATGGATTATGTAGTAACCGGCAACGGCTCCACCGAACTGATCTCCCTTCTGATCGGCCAGCGTAACGCCCGTCACGCCCTGGTGATCGGCCCCACCTATTCTGAATATAAGAGGGAACTGTCTCTCACCGGCGGGCGCATTTCCAATTATTATCTGGATGAATCCCAGGATTTCCGGTTAGATATGGACGATCTAAAGCATACCCTGGCAGATGATGTGGATTTCCTGATTCTGTGCAATCCGAACAATCCTACCTCTTCCGCCCTTATACAGAGCGAGTTACGCTCTCTGGCAGAATTATGCAAAGAGCGTGATATCTTCATCATGATCGACGAGACCTATGTGGAATTCGCTCCGTCCGTGGAAGAGATCACTGCAATTCCTCTGGTATCCGACTATGACAACCTAATGATCTTAAGGGGCGTATCCAAGTTCTTCGCCGCTCCCGGTCTCCGCCTGGGTTATGGGATAACCAGTAATCAGCGATTCTTAGATGAATTGAAGCGGCACCAGAATCCCTGGTCATTAAACAGCCTTGGAGCATACGCCGGGGAATTGATGCTGAAGGATACGGATTATATCAACCGTACAAGAGAGCTGATCCTATCGGAACGCAGCAGATGTCTGGCCGCGCTGAAGGAATTTCATCATGTAAAGGTATATCCTGCTTATGGGAATTTCATCCTGATAAAGATCGTGAAAGAAGATATCGCTTCCTTCGATATGTTCGAACACGCTATAAAACAAGGCATGATGATCCGGGATTGTTCCTCATTCGAGGGGCTTCCCGGAGAATATGTAAGATTCTGCATCATGAAGCCAGAGGATAATACGCGGCTTCTTAACTGCATGGGGGAATTGTTGGCGTAATATTAAAATACAAGGCAGCCGGGAATAATCTCACTTCCCGGCTGTCTGCAGTTGCTCTTCGTCCGTTGGAGCCTTATTGCACCACAGAAGCAAATCTCCAAGTCCTCCCTTCATCCCGCGACTCGAACAACATCCCCTCACTCTCCCACACATCTGAGGTTACCTTAATCGTCAGCACCCCATCCTCTTCTTCCGGCATATGACAATAATCATAATCCTCCAATGCAAATCCATACTGCGCCGAATGCTCCGGCAGCTCGGTAACCGTATCCATAGGAAGCTGCACGCTTTCAAAAGTTTCCCCGCCGTCTCTGGTAACATACAACTGTGAATGTGTCTGAGATGCCCCGGACAACCCGGCAAAGCCAAATTTTTCATCGAAAAACACCAGCCCTTCCGCCACACCAAGATTCCCTTCAAACGGATTTCCATTGACATCTTCCCATGACGAACCGCCGTTTACTGTCCTCTCCAACCCATAGAACCGGCTTCCTGCCGCTGCATCTGTCACCTCCAGCCGCCAGCCTCTATCGTCATTCAAGAAGAAATACATCGTACCGTCCGCCTCATCCATTGTCCAGCCTGCCGTATCCTTCGCTTCTTCCGTACTCTCCTGTTCCCGCTCCTTAATCAACTCATCCTGACTGATATATTCCGGCTCCATTATATAGCGGACCGGAGTCAACTCTTTGCCGGGAATATGCAGGGAGACTTCAAAACCAACGATCCTCCCGTCGATATTCAGATATCCATTCTCCGAATCAACTCCGTCTCCATCCACATCCCCCGGAAGATAGACCAACCCTTCCTTCGTCTCAAAAGAACGCCGCCCCAGATACAATATCTCATACAGATCTGACTCGCTGTTCTTTGACCATTCCTTCACCTTTTTCTCATAATCGGCTCTCTCTAAGATCCTCAACATAGGCGACAGACGCATATTCCCGTCATAATCCGGATTCGCTTCACCATCTACCGAGACCCTCATATTCCTACTCTTCTTGGCATCGTAATCTACCAGATAAGTATGCGTTGTTTCGCTTTCATCTCTTCCGTACATGAATATATAAATTGTCCGGATAATTCCATCCTGATCGAACGTAATCTGGCATTGATTCGCAAGATACAGTTCATCCGGCAACCCTACAACCCTGTCCAGATCCATAAGTATGCCTGCCGCTCCATCCTTGAATATGTTATTATGCTCCAGCTTCACATCCCTCTTCCGCATCCAGTCATCGATCTTCCATGCCAGCGCTCCATTGTACGGAATCGCCGAATAGATAATCTGCCCGGCAAAATATGCGGTTACTATGAAAAAAAGAAGAATCTCTATCAGAACTATATTCTTTCTATTTTCAGAGGCTTCTTCCTGCTTATTCTTTCTGGAAATTACCCATAATACGAAGAACATGCCGCATCCTGCCAGGCTTACGATCAATCTGGGCAAATGGCTTCGTATGCCTCCATACTGGCACAAATGCCATAATTGGTATAAGAAATATATATAACATAACAAACGGGCAATTTTTTTTGAATTATTCATGTCATCCTTCCAAATTTAACGATTTTGTAGTAATATTAGATTATGAAATTAACGATTTTGTAGTAAAATAGTTTTATAAATTTAACGATTTTTGCAGCAAGAAAGGAGAGATCTATGTTCAAACGGAAAATCTATGACAAGTTAAAACTCTGGAAAGCCGAATCTGACGGTAAAACAGCCCTCTTAATTGAAGGAGCCAGACGAGTCGGTAAGTCTACCGTAGTAGAAGAATTTGCCAAAAACGAATATCAAAGCTATATCCTGATAGATTTTGCTATGGCATCCCAGACTGTAAAAGATTTATTCAATGACGTATCCGATTTGAATTATATCTTCCTGCAGCTGCAGCTGCAATACAGAGTCGATCTGCATGAACGCAACTCCTTGATCATCTTCGATGAAGTACAGCTATGCCCTCCTGCAAGACAAGCAATCAAGGCTCTTGTAAAAGATCATCGGTATGACTACATCGAGACTGGCTCACTAATCTCCATCCGGCAGAATGTAAAGGACATTCTGATTCCGAGCGAAGAACGGAAACTCAATATGTATCCTATGGATTATGAAGAATTTCTCTGGGCGTTGGACGATCAAACCACCATACCTCTGCTAAACAATGTTTTTCAGAAGCAACAATCCTTGGGCGATCAGCTGAATCGTAAACTAATGCGGGATTTTCGCTTATATATGCTGGTCGGCGGTATGCCGCAGGCAGTAGATGAATATATTCAGACAAACAATCTGCGGAAAGTCGATATGATAAAAAGAGATATCCTCAATCTATACGAAGACGATTTCCACAAAATAGATTCTACCGGCAGAATATCCCAGCTTTTTGACGCAATTCCTGCTCAGTTGAATAAACATGCTGTCAAATACCAGATATCCAGTGTTTTGAACCATCAGCGGACTGACGATACCATCCTGAATCTGATTGCAGAACTGAAAGACTCTAAAACTGTACTTGCCGCATATCACACAAGCGACCCAAACGTTGGATTGGCAAACAACAAGGATCTGAGCAAATTCAAATTATATCTGTCAGACACCGGATTATTCACCACTCTGGCATTTAAAGACAAGGACTTTACAGAAAATATCATTTACGATAAATTACTCAACGACAAATTATCCTCAAATCTGGGATATCTGTACGAAAATGTTATCGCACAGATACTCACTGCCAATGGAAATGATTTATTCTACCATACTTTTATGAATGAAAAGTCCCGTCATAATTATGAAATAGACTTTCTGCTCGCACGGAAGAACAAAATATGTCCGATTGAAGTAAAATCTTCTGGATACAGAACTCACGCTTCTCTCGATGCATTTACAGAAAAGTTCTCTGACAGAATCCTGCAGAGATATCTGATCTACACGAAAGATCTGCGGAAAGAAAAAGATATCCTCTGTCTTCCTGCCTATATGGCTTCTTTTTTATAGAAGCCATATAGGTCCACCCCATCATCTATGACAGTTTCGGACACATCACTACCCGAACCTCATACTTCTTAAGCTTCTCGCCTTCCTCAAGCACCCTGTCGGTAAGCACATCCACTTTCCCTGCGAATACCTCCGGAAGCACAAGCTCCTCATCCTTAAAATTCAAGATAAAGTAGATCTCCTCCGTCTCCGTCTCCCTTCGCATCACTTCAAGTTCCGTCTCTTCCCCAATAACCGGGCTTACCTTCGCGTCGCCGCACGCCATCTCGAGAACCTTGGCAATCCCGTTCTCCGACGGCACCGTTCCGACATAATATGCATATCCCTCTCCGAAATGATTCCTCGTAACCGCCGGAGTCCCTGCGTAGAAATCACTGCCGTACTGCGCAACCTCTTCCGCTCCTTCCAGATGGATAACGTCACACAGCATCCTGCATTCTTCCCTGGTTCCGTCCTTGAATACGATCGCATTCCTGTGCTCCGGAGCCAGCGCGTCGATCTCCTCCGCCCAGATCCCCGCAAGCTTACGCAAAGGTCCCGGATAGCCTCCAAGATGCACATTATCCGACTGATCCACAATACCGCTCATGAATCCCGTCAAGAAGGTTCCTCCCTTGGCCACATACTCCTCGATCGCCTCTGCCATACCCTCCTTCACCATATACAGCACCGGCGCCACGACCAGGTCATACCTGCTAAGATCCGCATCCACCGGAATCATACTTACAGATATATTCTTTTTATAGAAATATTCATAATACTGCCAGATCTGATCCACATACTTAAGATCCACGGTCGGGCCGCTCGTATATTCCAAAGCCCAGTAGTTGTCCCAATCGAACATGATCCCCACCTTCGATTCATTCCGTGAGCCGATGATAAACTTACCGATCTTCTCAAGCTCCGCGCCTAACTCCGATACCTCCCGGAAAACTCTTGTATTCTCCGATCCCACATGACCGATCACCGCACCGTGGAATTTCTCACATGCGCCCACCGACCTTCGAAGCTGGAAGAACTGAATCGTATCCGCGCCGTGTGCGATCGTCTGATAGCTCTGGGCGCGCATCTGCCCCGGCTTCTTCAGGGAATTATAAGCCTGCCAGTTCTGCTGACTCGGCGTCTGCTCCATCAGCATGAACGGCTCATCCTTAAGCCCCCTCATAAGATCGTGGCGCAGCGCCGTCATACCCCACGGCGTATCATAGCCCGGATAGTTATCCCAAGATACAATATCCATCTCCTTCGCCCATTTGAAATAATCCAGTCCCTTAAACGTCCCCATCAGATTCGTGGTGATCGGGGTATCCTTGTCATACTGCCGTATAGCGTCCCGTTCCATCTTGAAATTATTCAGAATACTGTCTGAATTGAACCTCATATAGTCAATAGAAATGCCCGCAAATGCTGTCTTGTCCCCTTCCAGACCTTCACTGAGGGCATTCGGCAGTACAATCTCATCCCAGTCATAGATAGTATGTCCCCAGAATGACAGATTCCATGCCTTATTCAGAGCCTCTATAGTCTTATATTTCTTCCTGAGCCAGACACGGAACGCCTTCTCACAATTCTCACAATAACATTCCCCGCCGTACTCATTATTCACATGCCAGCACACCACATTCTCATTCTGTCCGTAACGCTGTGCCAGCCTCGACGCCAGCTCCCTGGCATAGTGCTGATAGACCGGGCTGTTCGGGCACGCATTATGCCGTTGTCCGAACTTGTGACGCCGACCCTCATAATCGGTCCTTGACACCTCAGGATACCTCTTCACCAGCCATGCCGGAAGCGCCGCCGTAGACGTCGCCAGGACGATCTGCTTCCCTTCCTTCGCCAACATATCCACGATATCATCCAGTTCGCTGAAATCATATACCTCCTCCGACGGCTGGAGCTTCGCCCAGGAAAATACATTGACCGTTGCGCTGTTGATCCCCGCCAGATTGAACATCCTCATATCCTCATGCCAGATCTCCCTTGGCCACTGCTCCGGATTATAATCCCCGCCGTATAACATTTGCTTAAACTTCGCTTTCATCTCCATTCTTGTCCCCTTTCGTGATTGTTATATACCATTATAATATATTCTTCCCGTCAACAGTATAAAAAGGTGAAACAAAAAGTATGAATTTTTGAAACATGAAAACAGCCCCGTGCATACTCTCATGCAAAGGGCTGTTATCCCATATCTAAATCTACTCGTACATTGCTCTACAAATAAATTCTATTATTACCAGATTACCCCATCTACAGACCGCAGATCGCCTTCACTATATAAGCGACAAAGATACCGACATAGTTACCGCACGCTCCGGCGATAACTCCCATGATCAATCCCACGTTGATCAGTGACTTCCAGTTACCTCCCGCTGCTGTCAAAGATGCCGTAGGTCCGTCTACGATACATCCGACCATGGAAAGAAGCACATACTCATACTTAATCTTGAAGAGACGGCATATCAGGAAATGAAGTAATGTACATCCAACCAACATAAAGAACACATACAATGTCATCAAAAATGCTGATCCGATAAACTGCTGCAGGTCAACTGCGAATCCGATAGTCGCCAGGAAACACAGTGATATGAAAAGTCCAAGGTCAAGATTACCGCGAAGCTTCTTGATCGGCTTCAACTGCGCCAGACAGATAGAAACCGTTGTTACCATAAGAAGTCTTCCTGCTTTCCAGAAAGTATCCGGGAATATTCTCTGTGCGATCATGGTTGTAACAAACGCTACTCCAAAACCGATGGTCAGAAGCCATGCAATATCCTTGATCGCCCACTTCTTATCAGCCATCAGCGGCTCTGTCTCGCCGTCATCCAATTCTTCCGGTTTAAATGAATACGGCCACAGCTTGTTCCATTTTTTAGATGCCTTGAAGAATGCCGGCGCTGCGAACATTGCTACCATCAAAGGTGTGGATACCACATAATCCGCTGCATTCGCCGCTGCCAGCGTCTCTCTTGAACAATCAACACCTGTAGCGATGGCTGTCAGGTTCGGTGTTCCGCCTGTGTAGGTTCCAACAAACATACCTGCGCATTTCCATCCTTCAATGATCCTTGGAGCAAAGATCATTCCAAGAACGATCGCAACAACACACACCGATGCGATCGCGGATACCAGCGCGATCACCGGTTCCTTGTTCAGCTTCTTAAGCTCCGTAACATTCATACTCAACAGACAGATCGAAATACCTGCCTGTACGCAATATGTAGAGATAGAATCATATAACTCATGCGAAATCGGCACAATATGGGTATTTGATAAAACAATACCAATAACTACAACTGTAAGTACAGGACCCAGTGACCTACATACTTTGTATTTCTGAAGCCAGAGGGAAAATGCTACCATCAATAAAATAACAAATAATAACCCTTGCGTACTTGATATGAGAGTTCCCATCCATTTCTCCTTTCATTCCTCAAATCCGTAATTTTGTACAATTTTACAGCTTGACATTTGCTTTAGTTTATTGTAGATTGTTTACAATGTACTTTGTTTTATTAATATATCACATTTACTTATAGATTGCAACAATAATTTAACCATTTTAGATAAATTTTTATCAAAATATTGTATAATTTTTGTAGGGTCAATCTCTGGTAACTATTAAACATTTATAAACTAAAGGAGGATTTTATGAACACAAAACAGTACGAAGATTTTATCATCAAGACAGCAGAATCGCTGCTCGCAATTGACAGCCCAAGCGGTTTTACAGGCCGTGCTTCAGATTACATTCTCGACACGGTCAGGGAACTCGGATATCCCGTATACCGTAATAAGATCGGTAATGTCATCGTAACCGTAGACGGCGAAGACAACGAAGAATCCGTTGCATTATCCGCCCACATTGATACATTGGGACTTATGGTCCGTTCTATCACCAGCGAAGGATATCTCATGGTTACAGTAGTCGGGGGGCCGATCCTTCCTACCCTGGACGGAGAATACTGCCGGATCCATACGCGCGAAGGCAAGGTTTACACAGGAACAATATTATCCCTGTCTCCTGCGATCCATGTATTTCCTGATTCATCCACACGTCCGAGAGATGAACAGAACATGGCTGTCCGCATTGATGAGATCGTACATAGCAAGGAAGATGTAGAAGCACTCGGCATCCGTCCGGGCGATTTTGTCTGCTATGATACTAAGACTACATTTACAGAGAGCGGTTTCTTAAAATCAAGATTCATCGATGACAAAGGCTGCGCATCCATACTGATCACTCTGCTTAAGATCATGAAGGATCATAACCTCAAGCCAAAGAAGAAGACCTATCTCTGCTTCTCTACCCATGAAGAGATCGGCTACGGCGGAGCAACCCTTCCACAGGATATCAAGGAGCTTCTCGTCGTTGATATGGGCTGTGTCGGCTCAGACCTTAGCTGTACAGAGGAACAGGTCTCTATCTGCGCGAAGGACTCCTTAGGGCCCTATGATTGGGATATGACCAGCCGCCTGGTAGCATTATCAAAAGAGCATGAGATCGACGCCGTTACAGATATCTATCCGCGGTATAATTCGGATGCTGCCGCACTGTGGAAAGCAGGATATGACACATCTGCCGCGCTGATCGGTCCCGGAGTACATGCTTCTCACGGAATGGAACGGACACATATCAAAGGTATCATAAACACACTCAGACTGTGCCAAGCTTATCTGGGAATTCTTGAATAGAAATGGAATAGAACATTAAATAGACATTAAATAAAACATCAGGGACCCAGGTTCAAGAGAACCTTTTGCAAGCTTGCCTGCAAGAGGATTTTGAACCTGGGTCCCGCTAAGATATCCAAAAAATATGATACTAATTTTACATCTATCGTCTATAGCTTCTTTCACTATTTGATATGGATTTTGGAAATGGTATCCTCAACTCCTTCAATCAATAAACGGACGTGAATCTCACCATTTTCAAATTCATTTAACGGATACTCCAACGGCTCTGAAAGGCTTGTAACATCAAAGGATCTCACGATACCGCCTTGTACCAGATACAATGTAATACTTGAATCATCAGGGACAGTATTACAGGAAATATCAGCATACAAACTATCGGTCTCTACATCTTCGATAATCATATCTTCCTGTGCAATAAAACCGTCGCTGGCACTCTTAAAATCTAATGTCCATACTCCGTCTTTCATTGATTGATAATTCATACTAATTGCGCCCATGTTCCATACGCGGTCATTAGAATTAATATCAGAATTTATTCCTTTTCCATATACAGCGTTCACAATAAAACCGGTAAGACAGGCGAGCATAAGTATCATGCTGACTGCTCCTATAACAATATAATTAATATGATGCGTCCGTTTCATTTCCATATCTTTCATTTCCTCCCTGCGTTCTATCTTAGAACCGCATTCTTCACAAAATTTTGCCCTCAAAGAAACCAAATGCCCGCAAGCGTCACAGCTCTGTTTCATTTCACAGCGGCGTAAAAAATATATAAGCAGCCCAATAAGCGGAGTTGTGATAAATATAATGACTGCCCAGAGTATACCGTCATCATTTCTTTTCTTACAATCCTGATATACCCATGCAGCAAAAAAAACAGACGTAATCAAAGCAAATATCAGGATACCAATAGCCAGTAACGGAAATATCATGGACATACCGCTAAAACCATCACTTCTGAAATAAAACAGCACAAAACGGAACACAATAGCTGACAGCAAAACAGGAATACCAATATAACCAAGCAATTTACCTAGATTTTTATTCATGCTAAAACACCTCTTTTACGAATACGGACAGTAACATCTTCTTTCAAACTTGCCCTTCTTACACCCAACACTGTAATAAAAACACCTGCAATACTTATATACAAGCAAATACCCGCAATCAATCTGGCAATATACGGATTTGATATAACTAAAAGGGCAAGTACCGCAAATAATGAAAACATTACAAAATTTAATATCATAGGAACATACCAAAGAGAAACGGTTATAATTTGTTTTCTCGGCCTATCCGCTTCTCTTTGATAAAGTTCGGCCTTTAACCGTCTATTTAATTCTGAAGAAGGCTTATCCTCTAATTCCATTGATGCGCGGATCAATTCGGTTAAGCCATTTTCATAGTTATTGTTTTCCATAGCCTAATTCCTCCAATCTTTTTTTGATGAGACTCCTTCCCTTAAACAATCTGCTTTTTACTGTACCCGGCGGTTTTTTTATCTCTTTTGCGATTTCATCAACAGGCTGTTCGAACAGATAATGAAGAGTCAGAGGTATTCGTATTTTCTCAGGCAGTTTTTCAATGATCTGTTTCGTTTCTGCGATCAATTCCTGCCTAAATATATTTTCTTCAATATTTTCCTCTGAACTGATCAAATTCTCGTTTTCATTGTCTAAATTGACACAAGGGACAAGATTAGAACGGCGGGTATTTTTTCGTTGTTCACTTTTCCAAAGGTTATATGCAAAAGAAAAAAATAACGCTTTAGGGTTTTGCTCCCAATCAAGTTCGATATCACTTTCCAAGGCATTAAGAAATGTCTGCTGGTACAAATCTTCCGCATTCGCCTTGTCCATGCATAGTTTCATGCAAAACCGATATATGTCTGTGCCGAATTCATCTATACACTTTTCCAATTCCCAGGCTTTCAAATTCTCACCTCCTGTATCTTCTCACTATATATTCGTCATATTTTTCCTTTTGGTTCATTTTTATGGTAATCTTTTTTAGAATTCATACGATATAATATATGAAAGGATAATCCATATTCTGGAAGGAGGGTAATATATGAGCAGAATATCTCCAATCAGCAGCACAACGCCTTATCTGTATGGACATATCGCAAGTGCTAACAAACTGATGTCTGCAGCCGACGGAGCAGCCGAACTGGCGATTACAGAAAAAGAACAGGCGCAGATCACAGGCTATAACACCGGCACCAAGAATCTAAGTGATGGCGTCAGCTTACTTAACACATCTGATTCAGCTCTTGGCAGTGTGACGGGTTATCTGCAGAGGATCCGCGAACTGGCACTACAGGCTTCCAATACAGCAACAATGAACAGCTCTAACAGAGCTGAGATTCAGAAGGAGATCAATCAGTTAAAGCAAGGCATTGAGAATGTTGCTTCTCAGACTAATTTCAATGGATTGAAGCTGTTAGACGGCAGTCAGAGCAACGGTATTCAGCTTGTAGCTAATGCAGACAATGATTCTATTAATGTTAACAGTTCGGTGAATTCTACGCTGAAAGCGCTTGGTATCGAAGATTTTGATGTTACAAAGAATTTTGACCTGCAATCAATTGATAATGCTTTGGATATAGTTAATAGCAATCGCAGTTCTTTAGGCGCACAGTCCAACGGTCTTGACCATTCTATTAACTACAACGAGTATGCATCAGTTAATTTGACTGCTTCTAAGAGCCGTATGGGTGACACTGACATTGCGAAAGCTCTTACAGAACTGAAACATCAACAAACCTTGCAGAGCATCACCATGATGCTGCAAAAGCAAAAGATGTCGCAGCAGGGCCAGAAGATGTCAGGTCTTCTAATGTTCAACTAATTCTAAAATCCCCGGAACTCTTGCAAACACAAGAATTCCGGGGATTCTTCTTACTGAGCGTGCCGGGGTTCGAACCCGGGACAACTTGATTAAAAGTAAAAAAATGCCCGCTTTGGGTAATATTATATTGACTTTTTGAAAAGTTTTTCATATGATTTTTTTAGAAGGTAAATTGATATCTGTTAATGAAGATTATTCTGATATTCCGATCACGAAGGAAACACATCGCCTGGGCCTGTGGACAAGATATCTAACATATCGGCAGAAATGAAGGAACTCCAAGAAATGCTTAATATTGAAACTTTGAAATCATTAAATAACATAAACAATATTGCTATCACCGAACATGCACGAATACGGCTTATAGAACGTGAGATAGTAATTAATGATGTTGTAAGTTGTATAACATCGGGTGAAATAATAAAGCAATACGAAGATGACAAACCTTTTCCAATCTGCTTAATTCTTGGAACCTCTACATATAGTACCCCTATTCATATTGTGGTGAGTACTGATGGCGAATATATCCACTTAATAACAGCATATTACCCTGATGCTGACAAGTGGGAATTTGACTTCAAGACCAGAAAGGAACTTTAATCATGAAATGTATGAAATGTGGCGCAACTGCCCAACAAGGACTTACAACGAATGTAACAGATCTGCAAGACTGTCTCATAATCGTTCGAAACGTACCCTGCTTCAAGTGTTTGGAATGCAATGAGATTATTTACACTGGTGATGTAATCCAGCAATTGGAGGAAATCATTGATTCTGCAAAAAAAGTTATGCAGGAAATTTCTATTATTGATTATTCAAAAGTTGCTTAGAAGAAGGAGGCTTACACCATGCCATTACCAAAAGAACACATTTACACATCAGAAGACTACTGGAACCTTCCAGAAGGACAGCGTGCAGAACTGATTGATGGAAAACTATATGCCATGGCCCCTCCAAACCGGATACATCAAAGATTAGTTCATCAGCTTGATAAACTTATAGGAAATTACATCGATTCAAACCACGGAGCCTGTGAGGTATATCCTGCACCATTTGCAGTTAATCTTACTGCTAATGATAAAGCATGGGTGGAACCGGATATTTCCATCATCTGTGATAAAGAAAAACTATCAGACCGTGGGTGCGAAGGTGCACCGGACTGGATTATTGAAATCTTATCCCCCAGCAGCACCCGGACAGATTGTGCAATCAAATTATTCAAATATCGTACTGCTGGTGTCCGGGAATATTGGATAGTGAACCCTATTAGAAAAATTGTTCAGACTTATATTTTCGAAGGTGAAGAGGACGCAAATATATATCCTTTTGATGATGAAATACCAGTTTACATTTTTAATGGTCTGACTATCAAAATTTCTGATTTATTATAGCAAAAATGAGCCCTTGCCCGCACAGCAGGCAGAAGGACAACTTTTACTTGGATGGGTTACACTACCCAGGCGGCATAAATGGAGGAATCTTACTATGGCATTAGCTCAAGAAAAAATCTATACAATTGATGATATATACGCCCTTCCAGACGGACAGCGGGCAGAACTGATTGACGGGCAGATATACATGATGGCTCCACCTAATAGAATCCATCAACAACTTTCACATTTCTTAGAATGGGAAATAGAAAATTATATACAAACCCTAAAGTAGGATAATACGTACTAAAAACCTTTTTCAATTGGTCATAACACCCTTTGAACCTTAAAAAAGTGCCGATTTTACGCCATTTTTGCTTGATTTTTATTTGAGTGTGTATTATAATAATGATAGATATAAATATACACTCAAATAAAGGAGATTGTTATGCCAGCAAAACCATCAGGTACGATCAAAACATCACGTGTAAATGTTAAGCAGAAGAACGGTGATATCTACGTTATGGAGCGTCAGACCTTGTATGACCCGGTTAAAAAATATAACAAAGTTGTGAGCAGTAAGCTCATCGCTAAAATTCCGAAAGGCGAAAAAATTCAGGTGCCTACACGCCCAAAAAGACCTAATGGGAGCAAACTCCCAATAAAACCACAGAAAGTATCTGCTTCCAGAAAACGTGTTGGAATGATGGATATCATAGGACATATAGGATTTATTTCCGGTATTGATGCAGCTATATATGCATCCACAGATATCGGGACCGCCCAGAAGATCATTTCCCTCGCAAGATATCTTCTGGCAACAAATGGACAAACACTCCCGGGAATACAGACCTGGCAGTATACCCATCCGCTTCCCTATGTGAACGGCATATCAGAGGATGTATACCATGCCCTGTTCCATGACATCGGGCTGGATGAATCGCTGCAGCAAAATTTCTTTCACGAGCGCTGTGCATTGCTTGGGGACCATGGAGCGATTGCTTATGATTCCACTACCATATCGACTTACTCCGGACAGCAGCCGGAAGCACGGTACGGATACAACAAAGCAAAAGACGGACTGAAGACGGTCAAACTGCTTACGCTGTATTCTATTGAAAGCAGACAGCCGATCGCATTTACCAAACAGCCGGGCAACCTGCCTGATGTGTCGTCAATCGAAAACGCATTAAAACAACTTTCTGTCCTTGGCGTGGATCATGCCGAGATCGTAACAGATAACGGTTACTACTCAGAGTCTAACCTTTCTGAGATGCTCCAAAAAGGATTCGGGTTTGTCACGCTGGCAAAAACAAACATCAAATGGATCCGGCCGGAAATAGAAGCACGTATAGAGGAACTTTCTTCTATATACAGTGTATGTCCGTTTGACCCCACAACCCATGGTGTTACAGTTATGTTAATGCATGATTTTGACAAGGTGCGCAAGTATGCCAGCCACAAAAGCGGCGCTGAAAAGGGCGCTGTTGAAAGATTCAAAAGACGGGTGTATCTTCACATTTATTTTAATGCTTCACGGCAGGCGGAAGACCGGATTGAATTTGAAACAGACCTTATGGAATTAAAGTCAATGATAGAAGACGGCATACCTGTAGATGAGCTTTCCAGGAGTGCGCAGGAGAAGGTAAAAAAGTATATGTCGATAAGCACCTGGGGAAAGAAGACGACCGTTCGTTTTAAGGACAAGGAATGTCAGGAGGCATACAAATATCATGGCTATTTCACCCTGGTCTCCAACCGGGAGAAAGACTGTTTTGAATGCTTAAGGATCTACCGGAAAAGGGAGACCATCGAAGCTTATTTTGAAGCGGAAAAGCAACATGCGGATGGAAGCCGTATCCGTGTTTGGAGTCCAGATACTTTGCGGGGCAGAATGTTTGTACAATTCGTATCGCTGTGTTATTACGAGTATTTCAGTGATCAGCTACGTAAGATTAAGCCTACTCTGGGCAAACAGAATAAGGATGGTATCAGAACAAAAGAGACGGTTGACCTTGAAGAGAAACTGTTAAGATGGATGGAGAATACGCCGGTTTATCTTCAGCTGCAATGGTTTGACACTGTGGAAGAGGTAAAGGTATCGTCCGAACTGCGTAACAAACGATGGAACACAGAGATTACCGCGCGGGATGCTCTATATCTTGAGAAATTGGGGATGTCTATGCACTAAGTTTTTTAGTGCATATTATACGACTTTTGGGTTTTCAATTGCCTGACTTGATTTTCCCCATCAATATATATACCGCCAGCCACACTCCCCCGTGTCCCGCCAGCACTGCCGCCTCCCTGACCACATCCGTCTGACCTTCCATCAGCCCCATCAGTCCATAGAAGGCCGCACTGGACGGGAGCAGATAGCTTAACCCGTACCATATACTGTCCGGCGAGACCAGCATGTAGAACAGAATCGGCGGCGCCAGGAACAGAATCATTATAATCTTAATATACACGATCCCCACCATCAAACCGCCGGCAAACCGCGCAATGAACAGGCCCGTCAACGCCGCGGTAAACGCAGACAGAACAACCAGAAGAAGGAGCGGCAAGACCTGTGCGGCCGTAACCCTCATACAGATCAGCGCCGTGATCACAGTAGAAAATACCCCTCCGACGAACCCAATCGCGATCTTCTGCTTCACGTACTGACCTCTGGTCATAGGAAGGATCTCATTGATATACTCGATCCCGTCCTCCTTCTCACTTAAGATATTCATAGCATTGAAGGTGCATCCCATGAACATGGCCGCAGCCATGATGATCACGATCAGCAGCGATTTCATGACATCATTCCCGCCTCCCGCCGGAAGTACCTTCAAGTCATACTGTGAGGTCCAGTCCCTCTGTTCATACAGCGCCGGCAGCCTGTCTGCAATGACTGCATACATGTGAAACTCATCTCCTGATCGTACCGTCCTCATTCCTTCACCGTCAGACAGCACACCTATCGTCTGCGTGGAAGGCTCCTTCACCGCCTCTTCCAGCTCTTCCCTGCTGTCATATATCTGCACGGTCCCATTGGTCTGAAGCCAGTCCTCCATCTCTTCTGTCAGACCGCCCCGGACGATTCCGAAGGAAGGCTCCGCCGCCGAAGAGAAGTCCATATCTCCCATCAGATTAACGGCGATCCCGGCAAAGATCGGCAGCAAAAAAGTAAGAATACACAATTTATCACGCCGCAGCGCCTTAAGCTGATATTTTAATCCAGTCCAATTCATCCTGCATCACCCCTCCTTTTTCATCTCTCGGCCAAGCCCCCATCCGGCAGCCAAAAACAGCAGAATTATCGCCGCGGCACAAGCCCCATAGTAAAGGCCTCCCGCTGAAAGCACCTGAAAATACGCATTTTTCATCGCCGTAAAGAGATGGTACATCGGATGAAACCGCATCCATCCCATCTCTACGCCCGCCTGCACCGAAAGAAAGACCGGTGTGGTGATAAATACTGCAATCACCAGATAGATGAGAGAGAACTGCTTAAAGTCAGGCAGCAGCTCTGCACACAGGAAACCAACCAACGCCATCACAAGAGATAATATCCCGGCCTGCAAAAGAACGCCCGGCAGCGCTTTTAACCCCTCCGGCATACCCAGATTGACTACCGTTAAAACCGCGGCAAACAGAAGATCCGACGATAGGATCAGTGTTAATTTTGATAAGATAAACTGGATCCGGGATACCGGAAGGATTGCATGGACACGGATCACCCCCATCTGCTTCTCTTTAAAAAGCATCGAAGCCACCCCCAGAAACCCTACCGCAACCAATTCAAAGAATAAGACTTCTGCAGTCATATCCCTTCGGTTCTTCATCTCTCTGGTATTCACTCCGATGATCTCCGCCTGTCCCAGCGCATCCGTCTTATCCTCCTGAAAGAGCAGGGATCTTGCGTATGCCTCCCGGATATGGTCCAGCCTTTCTATGCCGCAGGATACCATCATAATCTCCGTCTTCCCGCCAAAAACCGAATCACCGTTGATATGAAGCCCTACAGAATAGCCATCCGCACAGGCCTCCTCCAGTTCGTTAAGGCTGCCGACATCCGTAACGCCTGCTATCCGCTCTCCCCCTGCCTTCCCAGGGTCATACCGGTAGACGGGAAACAGCTCCTGGTCAAGCTTCGCATAGACCAGATTAATGTAACAAGAATATAAGATCAGCGACCCCAGCGCCAGCAAGAAAAACCCGCCGGATACGCAGAGCCGGAAGTCCTTTTTAAGAAGTGCAACAAAACTGCCTCTCACTCTTCAAGCCCCCTTCCTGTATACCGGATAAATACCTCCTCCAGGGTCGGCTCTTTTTGCGCCGTTCGGTTCTGCTCTTTTAAATTCTGCGGCGTATCAAGGGCAGCGATATTGCCGTTTAAGATAAATGCAACCCTGTCGCATAGCAGATCCGCATCCACCATGTTATGCGTCGTCAGGAACACCGTCGTACCGTTTCCCCGTTCTTCCTCGATGATCTTGCGGAACAGGACCGCGCCTGACGGGTCAAGACCGCTGGTCGGCTCGTCCAGGAACAGAAGCTTCGGGCTGTTCAATAAGGCGCGCGCCATACTGACCCTCTGGCGCATTCCCTTGGAGTAAGAAGAGACCGGCTTCTTCAGATAATCCTTCTTGAACTCCAGCTTATCCAATAATTCCATCACGTCCCGCACCCGCTCCTGCGGATAGAAGGAAGCAAAATATCTCAGGTTGTCTACGGCGCTTAAGTTCGTGTACAGATACGGGAACTCGAACAAGACCCCGATCTGCTTCAATAACTCCTGTGTATCCGCCGCGGCAATATCCTGCCCAAGCAGAGATACCCTTCCGCCATAGCCTTTTAAGATTCCCGTGAGTATCTTCTGAGTCGTTGATTTCCCGGAGCCGTTCGGCCCCAGGAATCCGAATATCTCCCCTTCCCCCACTGTAAAATCCAGGCCATGCAGCGCTTCTTTGTCTTTGCCGTATGAGAAGGTCAGATTATTTACTCCGATCATTCCTCCTCACCCCATTTCCCGCGCTGATGATTCCTCTTCTCCTGTCCGCGTCTGCCCCACCATTTCATGAATTTGATCTTCAGCGGAAGCATAACCGCGAATACGATCACGATAACCAGCCACCAATACCATTCCATACCTAAAAACATAACAACTCTCCTTTCATTCAACTGTTTTTTTGATGGTATCAGCTTATATCAGCGAAATGAAATCAAAGTGCGGTTCATGTGAAATTGATGTGAAATCTGGTGAACTCCAGTGAAACCTGCCATTCTTATAACAGGATCGGAAACCGGAAGAAAAACTCAACCCCCTTATCCACATTGCGCACGCCATAATCGACCTGGTACTTGGACAAGATCCAGTCAACGATCGCAAGCCCAAGCCCGGACCCTTCACATTTATTGTCAGGACAGCGGTAGAACTTCCTCCATATTTTCGAAATATCCTGGTCACTAATAGACGCACAGTCATTATAAACCGAAAATCTCAGTTCATCCCTGTCAAGGTTCACCGCCAGCCTGATCTCTCCTCCTCTCAGGACGTATTTCTTCGCATTTCCGATCAGATTGGTCAATACCTGCTCCATCCTCTGTCTGTCCGCCGTCACAAATACCTTCTCATCCGGAAGCTCATAGTAAAATCTGTAATCCGATTCGGGCGCGTCAAGAATCAGACGCCCTGCCGCCGTCTCCACAAGTTCTATGAATTCAAACCGTTCCTCAGAAAGCTTTGAAGCCCCGGATTCCAATGCCGACAGATCCAGAAGCGAGACAATGATGTGATCCATGCGTTCCGTCGCATTTAAGATTGAGTCTATATACCGTTGTCTCTTCTCCGGGTCCGTTTCCTCATTCAGCCCTTCCGCGTAAGCCCGGATGAGCCCCAGCGGAGTCTTCATCTCATGGGAAAGGCTGTCTGTCAATTCCTTTCGCTGTTCAAGCAGAATTCTCTCCTGCTCCACATCATTTTCAAGCCTGGCATTGGCCTCTTCAAGCTTTTGCAGCGCATTCTGAAGGTTCGAAAACATAGTATTCAGGCTCCTCGACAGTTCGCCGAACTCGTCTCTCGTATTGACATCGCAATGCGCCGTATGATCCAGCCTCGCCATCTGTCCCGCCGTGTCGTTGATCCTGCCAAGCGGCTTTGATATCAGCTTTCCCAACAGGTAATCCACAGTCATGACCACGGCGATCAGCAGTACGAACCATATCCAAAAGCTAAGTTCCCGGCCGACAGGCAGCTCCTCCGTTACAAGATAAAACAGCACGATGGCGCCGCCCGCCAATTTGGACAGCACCATCGTCTTACTGCGTATCGTTCCAAAATCATATAATTTTCTTCTCTTCATACCTTATTCCTCGAATTTATAACCAGAGCGGATCAGCGTTACGATATGATGCCCCTCGCTCCCCAGCTTCTGCCGCAGCGTCTTAATATGAGTATCAACCGTGCGCGTATTCCCCTCATAGTCGTAGCCCCAGACACGGTTCAATAGCTGTTCGCGGGAAAATACCTGATTTTTATTCTGCATAAACAGCCGCAGCATCTCAAATTCCTTGTGGGTAAGCTCCGCTTCCATACCATTTACCATAACCTGACGCGAAGAAGGGTATAAGATAAGAGTCCCTGCCTGCAAAGCATCCTGCGGGATGTTCCCCGCGCGCCGAAGCAGCGCGTTCACCTTTGCAAGCAGTATCTTAGGGCTGAAAGGCTTCGTCATATAATCATCTGCACCATATTCATACCCTTTCAGCTTATCGTTCTCATCACTTTTCGCAGTCAGAAACAGAATCGGTACAGAATTCATCTCCCTTGCGATCCTGCATACGGAGAAACCGTCCAAATGCGGCATCATAATATCCAGGATCGCCAGATCCACCGCATGATTCTTAAGCGCCATGACCGCCTCTATCCCGTCTTCTGCGGTGACACAGGCATGACCGCCTCGTCTCATGCAATCCGCTAGAATCTCCCTCATCTCTTTCTCATCTTCCGCTATCAGTATTGTCGCCATACTATCACCTCATCGGGCTTCTGTCCCTTTCAAAATAATCGTCTATCTTCTGTTTGATCTGCGAAGGCTTCAAACATTTGACCAGATACCCGTCCGGTTTCAAAGCCACCAATCTCCTGACAGTCTCAGGATCCGTCTTGCCGGTCAGAAATATGATCGGGATATCCGCCAGCGCCTCTTCCGAGCGGAGCATTTCCAATACCTGCTGCCCGTCGCAGACCGGCATCTCATAATCCAGCAGAACCAGGTCTGGCCTATCCAGGATCACACACCGGATCGCGGCCGTGCCGGACGGGGCAAGAGCCACGTCATAATCGTCCGCCAGAAGCTTCCTGATCCCCTGCCTTATCGTAATAGAATCATCCACCACAAGCACCTTCTTCTTCAGACGGCTTTCCTTCTTCAGATGATCCTCTCTCTTCATCAGGTATTTCTCAACCTCGGCGAGCGCGTTATCCGAACCGATCGGCGCGGCGCCTGCTTTTTTCATCGAACGCCTTGCGAGCACGCAGTACGCGAAATACCCCTCTCCTGTATCGAACAAAAGGCTCACCTGCAGCTTTTCATGCTCGAATACATCCTGAAATTCCTCATAAGTAAGAAGATTCTCTTCTTTTAACTCATATCCCTCCATATCCGGCAGATGCTCCTTAACGCACCCCGCAAACTGGCGCGCCGTATACCTGGCCGCATTCATTAAGATCGTGTTAAGCTTATTCGTCTTGATTCCCATAGCTTTTCCAACCGTATTAAGCAAAAGCTTTTCTTCAAATACCAAAAATATCTCCCACTTCTCTTCCTCCTGATCCGTACCGTAAACCAGACGGTGGTATATCCCCTTACCGAATCTCTCTCCGCCGTACGTCTCGCTGATCACGGATGCCTCCAGACGGAACAGATCATACATCAACTGAAGAATAACTTCCTTCATCTCCTCCTGTTCCTTCTCAGATAGAAGCTCCATCCACCTGCTCCTGCTCTTTCCCGCGATCGCCCGGTCCTCCATCAGCGTATGCCCGATCAGCCATCCGGCGCAGACTCCAAGGAAATGACCTACCGCATCCGCGCTGTAGTCCGTCTGTTCCAATTCCGCTTCAAGAGCCGGAAGCGTCCTCTCACGGAATTCCTGATGAATGTGCCTGTGTGCCGCAAGCCTCTCATAACCGACGGCTTCCATATATCCTTCTTCCTCGGTAAAATGCTTCGCCGCGTGATCCTTGAAGAATTTGATCCCCTCCTGGCACGCCCATTGGCTCTTACTTTTTTCGTCGGTGAATCTGAATAATTTGTTGATGATCTTAAATAACCTCTCGTGCTCCTTATCTATGATGTCAATACCAATGTTGTATTCGTCTTTCCATACTAACTGGCCTTCCATCCATAATCCTCCTTAACAAAAATACCTTACATTAAATAATATGATAACAGAGCTAAAAAGGTTATGTACGATCAAACTCCTCTCTCCTTCAGACCGTTCACCAGGCCCACATAATATTCTCTCACATCAAAATCCTTAATATTCTCCCTGTTCAGATCGATCATATCACCGTGAGAGATCCCCCGCCTTCCGCTGGTTGTAAGGAATGTATAATCCTCTCCCCATGGAAATGAACTCTCCGCCACCAGGCCGTCATTCGGCCCGTCAAAATATTTCACAAGCTGATGAGAAAAATTAAGCGGAAAACGCCCTCCCGACGCCGCATTGAGCTTCGATCCCACACTCTGGTAATAGATTCCGGGGCAATCCGGCACCTTCCGGTTAAATTCCTGACAGGCGGAAGCCGTAAGATCTGTCACCGCCGCCATAAAATCCGGCGTCTCGTCGCCCAATACCTTAAGCGCCGAGTTATATCCCTCCGCCACCTTATCCTTCGCCGCCGCGGGAATCTTATTCAGAAGATAATCCGCGAAGATACATCCTCTGTGCGGCGTATTGACGGTAGTAAGAGACGCGACATACTGATCCATTCCAAGGCAGCTTACCGCGTATCGTGAATCTAACCCGCCCTTCGAATGCGCGATAATATTGACCTTCTCACAGCCGGTCTCATCGATGATCTGCCTGATACGGCCGGCCAGTTCCTTCCCGCTGTCCGCAACAGAGGCTGCCGACTGATGGTTTCCGTAATAGATCACGGCGCCGTGCTTCTCCAATTCCTGCGGAATCCGCCCCCAGTAGTTAAAATATTTAAAATCCCGGAAAAACACTCCATGCACCATCAGAATCGGATATCTGGTCCGGCATAGCTGTTCGTCCTTCCGCTCCTGAGCCTGCATGATCTTCCCGCTCTCGAATTCCCACTCGTCCGACGCCATGCGGATGATCTTCACAAGGACGGCCAGATGCACGGCCGGAATCCAGCCGCATATAATTCCAATCGCCCGCCATTTAATCCCGATCTGAGCAGACGTAAGATAGACCCGGATGATCCCGCTCCAGAAGACAAGCGCTTCCACAAGAACCATACAAGCCAGATTCCCAAACCATGTCATCTTATTTCCCTGAAACAATACCGGCAGCGCGGCTAACAGACACAGCACGGATGCGCTTACCGATATCAGGAAATAAATCAGAAGCTCGCACCCGTCCGCGCAGATCTTAAGTCTCTTCCCCGGAATCCTCCGGTTAGAAAGCGCCGGAACAATATTGATCACAATTACTCCCACAACCAAAAGGAGCATTAAAATAATGCCCCCAAACTTCGGAATTATAATATCCTTCGATATCAGCAAATACTTGAGCAATGGTATATTAGCTGCAAGAAATATAAGAAAACCGCAGCATATTCTCCGAATATATTTCACTTCCTTCTTCCTCTCTGCATATTGTTCAATTGTACTAATCTACCAGCCCGATCTTCGGAAAATACTGGAACCAGGCCTTCGCCAGAATCTCATCCCTTGCCACAAAATGATTCTTCCAAAACCTGGAGTCATGGGAATTATTCCGATTATCGCCCATCACAAAATAAGAATCCTCCGGAACCACATAGGGACCAAAACTCCCCTGAGGGATCTCCTTGAGATACTCCTCCTTAAGGGGCACCTGCGCTCCGTCTATATAGACCGCTCCGGCCACGATCTGGATCTCCTCGCCCGGAAGTCCGATGATCCGCTTGATGAATACCTGCGATTCATCATCGGGAAACCGGAATATAATGATATCCGCCCGCTGCGGATCCTGGCTCAGATAAGCCAGCCGTGATCCGATCACCCGGTCGCCGGGATGAATCGTATTCTCCATAGAACCGGACGGGATATTCGCATTGACAATCAGCACCTTGCCGCAGAATAGCGCGAGCGCAACCGGGATCACGACCATCTGAAAGCATTCTTTTAATACCCTCTTTAACCTGCCCGTCTCCTGCACATTCTCATTCTTACATTGTGGTTCCTCTTCTGACCCTTTCGTAAATATACTCATATTATGCTTGGTCTCCACCTTTCTTCACAGCCGGCTGCATGACAGCTTCGGCCTTATTCTCATCCTTTTCAGATAGCTTTACTCCCAAAAAGCCTGACAAAACTGCCTGGACATCAACCCCTGTTGAAACATATCCGTTCTCCTTACTTACAGGAATTAATACCCGAATACTCCTTCGATCGATTCATCATTCTCTACCCAGTCGCTTACAAGGATCACATGGTAGTCCTCTTTGGTATCACGGATATACACCTTCTTAATACCGGCGTTGATGATCAGCCTCTTACACATAGAGCAGCTATTGGCATTCTCAATATAATTCCCGGTATCCACCTCTATCCCTGTCAGATACATGGAACTCCCGATCATCTTGTCTCTGGAAGCGCTGATGATCGCATTCGCCTCGGCATGTACGCTCCGGCACAGTTCATAGCGCTCTCCTCTCGGCACCCCCATCTTCTTGCGGACACATTCTCCGATATCCGTACAATTCTTCCGTCCGCGGGGCGCTCCTACATACCCTGTGGATATGACCTCGTCATTCTTCACGATCACCGCCCCGTAATGACGCCTTAAGCAGGTACATCTCTGAGAAACCATCTCCGCAAGATCCAGATAATAATTGGTTTTGTCTCTGCGTTCCATTTGAACCTCCTGTCACAAATCTCTGCGAAATATCAATATCTTTCTATCTCTATTATCCTCTAACTTCGGGAAAATATCAAGCAAAAATACCAGTCCTGCATAAAAGGCAAGACCGGTATCCGATCATCGTTATTTAATCATTGCCCTCACACTGTCTGCGCTGATCCGGCCTTCCATCGGCCCGAAAGCCGCCGCATTCAGTGCGCCTGCCGCCGCGCCCATCCGCGCCGCCTCCTTAAGACTCTTCCCCTGTACCAGTCCGACAATAAACGCTCCGTCAAAACAATCCCCGGCTCCTGTCGCATCTACCTGCTCAACCGGATAGACACCTATCTCTGCCGCTTCGTCCCTTGTATAGATCCTGCTGCCCTTCGATCCGTTCTTCAAGGCAATAACCTCCATAGCTTCATACGCAAAACACTTCTCAACCGCCTCATCAACCGATACGGCGCCGGTAATCTTAAGAAGTTCACTTACGCCAGGCATGAATACGCTGGTGTTCTCCATCACCTCTCGGATCACGTCATTCACGCTCTGATCGGTAAGCAGTTCTTCCCTTATATTCGGATCAAAGGAGATCTTCGTCCCCTTTCTCCTCATCATACGCATAGTTTTTAAGATCTCCTGTGCAAACAAGCTGTCCGCCATCAGCGAACATCCCATAATATGCATATATTTTACATTGTCAAACTCATCTTCAAGAGGCGCTTTCGCCTCCACCGCCGGTGTATTCCCCATATGGAATATGAATTTTCTGGAGCCGTCCGAATAATATGTGACGAACGCAACTCCCGTCGACCTCTCCGTGCTCTCTAACACATGACTGCAGTCAACTCCATCCTTCCTAAGCCGGTCCAGGATATTCTTCCCGAAGTCATCCTTCCCAACGCCTCCGATAATCGCTGTACTGCACCCTAATCTCGCCGCCGTGTCAATAAATATTGCCGGGGCGCCGCTTGGAAACGGCCCCCTAAATACTCCCGGTTCATATAGCTCCTCGTTCTCCTGCCCGCGCATGATCTCAACAAGCATCTCTCCCATTACGATAATCTCCGCCATCTTCCGTCTCCTTTCAAAATAAAAACTCAAACCGTAGGTGATTCTAAAAAACGGATACGCTTGTTATCACAATCCAACTCTGTCTCGATTCCATAAGGAAGGATTCCGATCGGCTTCGCGTGTCCGATATTGACATTATAGATAACAGGCAGACCGTCCAGATGTTCTTCCAAAAGAACCACCCTAAGGATTGCCTCCTTGTACTCTTCATAATAGGCTTCATCCTTAGGCTTCCCTACTATGATCCCGTTGATCACATTAAGGATTCCCTGTGCGGCCAGATTTCTCAGCATATACACGATGTACTCTGGAGAAGGCTTCTCTTCGCTCGTCTCAAAGAACAGGATCGCATCCTTCCATTCGTCCAAAGCAGGCCACACAGAGGTCCCCACCGCCATCATAAATACATCGATACAGCCGCCCAGCAGACGGCCTCTCGCCGTACCGCTCCCATTCAGTACTTCGTATCCATGCGTGTCCTTTTTCATCTTATGGGAAACATGGATATTGCTTTCCTGCCATGTGATATAATCGTCCGTCCATTCCGGGCTGGGAAGCAGCTCATATTCTTCCCACGTCCCGAATAAAATGTCCTCCACCGCTCTCCTGGTGTAATCGAACATTTTGACATACTCCCCGAATTCACACATGACCGACGGTCCATAGAAGGAGCACAAACCGGCTTTGTGCATGATAAGATGGCTGATGGTCGTGTCCGAATACCCCATAAAAATCTTAGGATTATCTCTGATCACATCCAGATCCACATACGGCAGGATCCGGATAGAATCATCCCCTCCAATCGCACTGAACACAGCGGATATAGACGGATCCCTGAATGCATCCATCAAATCCTGCGCCCGAAGCCTTGGGTTCTCCGCTACAAACTCACTCCCGCTTAACGCATGGGGCATACAGGTCACTTCCAATCCAAAGTCATGTTCCAGCCGTCCTTTCGCAATGCGGTACTTATGGATGGTAGCCGGATCGCCCAGACCTCCCCAGGATAAGCTGACAATGGCGATTCTGTCTCCCTTATTTAATTTTCTCGGTTTGATCATAGCAATCCTCCTTGTACTCCATTGACCTTTATAATGTACTTATTTTATCATGTTTCCCGCATCTGCTCAATGCAAATTCTCTCGATCATCCTATTTGCATGCGCCGGTATGTTTGATACAGGACAGGCAGGATCACGATCGTCAGAATCGTGTATAAAATGAGTATGACCGGCAGTTCTCCGGTGATCCTTCCTCCCACCGAATACAGATTAAAATAATTAAGCGCTTCCCCTGCCTGCAGCAATTGATCAGGCAGCTATGATAAAAAGATACTTCTGCAGATTCGTGATATTATAAAAACATTTCCACGAAATCCAGCTTGACTGAATCGGAAGGTTCCATCCGTCCGCACCCAGATACAGAAGCACAATTCCTGTATATATTATGAAAACCGCCGAATACACCGCAGTCACAACACAAAATCCAGCCTTGATCTTGGATGTTACCGCCTTATTCCTGCCATAGAAACTCGAAAATAAGACGGCGTCCGATCTCCATGCAAATTCATTGGAAAAAATTCCAGCCACAAGATAGCCCAGGATCAACATGGTAAGCATTACTATTCTTTTTCTTCATCGGTAAATTGATCCTTCGCTTCTCCTTCCAGTCATTCCCGCAGAAGCCTTGTTCTGTTTCTGTAAAAATCCGCGGCGTCTTCTTCGGTCAAAGAATCTGCCCCGACGGCTTCAATAAGGTGCACAGCATACGCATAAGCGTGGTCTTCCCCGCCCCGTTGACTCCTAACAGTCCATAGACACCCGTGCTCATCGTATAAGATATATTCCTCACGGCAGTTATATCTTTAAATTCTTTTGTCAAATTAGTTAACTTCAACCTGAATCCGTGAACCTAACCTAAAAATAAAATGAAATCGGTAAATTAAGAAATATGAGGCACTCTTTGTACCAATTTCATGCCAATAAAATATTGTTTTCGATAATCATACACTTTGAATCAAACTACTATCCAGCCACTTAGGTAAAATTTCTCTA
>CAJTCH010000031.1 GCA_910574715.1 Lachnospiraceae bacterium
TTAGGTATTTGTTAAATACCCAAACCCATTGATTTTACTGAGTTTCTTACTTTTATTTATATAAATTTTCTCTCCGCTTATGGTAAAATACAGTTACCAGTAAATACCCTACACATAAACGGAGGAGAAAATTTATGGTTACTAAATATCGTCAGCTTTCTTTAAAAGATACTTTCTCAAACTGTCAGGATCTTCTCATCGAAGATTCCCCTTCCTTTTTTCAGCTCCTTGATGAACACTTTGATATTCAGGAGTTTATTCCTTCTGTTTTTACTAATGCTTTTTATCAGCATCTCGGCAGGCCGCGTGTTTACCCCTTGTCTGGCTTCCTTTCTTCTCTGATCCTACAGAAGATTTTTTCTATCCCTACGGATTCCCTGCTCATTCTTTTTCTCGCTCTTTGCAAAGAACTCCGTGATTTTTGTGGATTTTCCAAAGTCCCTGATGCTCCTCTTTTTACTAGATTCCGTCAGGATTTTGAGGATCATATTGAACTCATGTTTCGACAGATGGTTGATTTTACAGAACCCCTCTGCCAGATCATTGATTCCTCTCTCGCTCAAATACTTACCTTTGATACTTCTGGTATTGAACTCTACGTTAAAGAAAATAATCCGAAAACTCTCAATTCCCTCATCAGAAGCCTGAAAGCTTATTATAAGGATAAGCCTGATGTGGATCCCTATAAGATGGCCTATGGCCTGATGCCTTCCCAGGCCGCCTCCTGCCCTGACGCAAAACAGCAGTATATCAACGGCCATTTCTGTTATGCCGATAAATTTGCACTCCTTACCAACGGTCTTGGCATTGTACGGGATATCGTCTTTCTTGATGAGGATTTGAAGGCTTCCCATCCTGAACTTCCTGTTGATAAAAAATCGGATTCCCCGGAAGAGGATAAAACCATCAGTGATTCTGTTGCTTTAAAACCGATCCTCTCTGATTTTTTTGCCGCACATCCTGACTTCCATCCGGATACTATTCCTCGGGGATGCCGCTTTTGATTCTGTCGATATCTATAGCGCCTTAAAGGATGAGTTCCATTTTAAAAAAGTGTTGATTCCCTATAATCCGCGTAATGAAAGTTCCCTCAAAAAAGTCGGATTCAATGAATATGGTTATCCTACCTGTCCAAATGACCCAGCTCTTTCTATGAAATACTGTGGTCTTACGAAGGAAAAAGGTCGTGCCGACCGCATGAAATGGTGCTGTCCCAAAGTACATATGGTAAAAGGAAAATGGGTCTGTGACTGTAAAGAACCCTGCAGCACCGCAAAGAAAGGCCGAACCACTTACACCTACGAGAATATGGAATTCCGCATGTTTCCAGGTATCCAGCGCGATTCTGATGAATGGAATTCTCTCTATAAAATAAGAACTTCTATAGAACGGGCAATCAACCACTTCAAAATGAATATGTGCATCGCAGGAAGACATACCAGAAATCATAAAACCACTAAAGCAGATGTATTCCTTGCCGGCATCGCTAGCCAGCTTACTGTCATTGTATCCTACCGGATGCACTGCCCAGAATATATCAGAAGCCTGAAGCCGCTGGTTGTTTGAAAAAGTATTCAATTTTCATAGTACAATTCTGTTTTGGGCTAAAAGTGCGCCCTAAAATCTGACTTTAATGTCATTTTTAAGCTTATCTGAATAATAACCTGTTTTTTTCGCCTATTCTATAGGTCATCAGGTCATCTGCCCATGGTTCAAAAAACATTTAACAATTACCTAATTATATTCATATATGTCTCCTTCATTCTGCTGGTAAACTGCTTCAAACGCTGTAATTCCCAATTTATACATAATATCATTTGAATAAACCGTTATATGTAATCCGTTGGGATATCCTCTCAAATCATAACTGAAACGTATTTCATGAAAATTATTATCAATACACCTTTTTACCAGTTCAGCTGCCAGTTCTTCTTGATCCACAATGCCTATCTTATTTGCAATAATTGTTATATTTTCTTCATAGCCATTCTCACTGCTTGATATATGATTATTTACTACCTCTACATCTCTTCCCATCTGCAAATACAGCATTACCAAAATCACAAAAATCAAAACGACTATTATAATTGCCTTCTTTTTTGAAATATTCACTTTTTTACTCCTATTCTGTATTCCCCATAAATAATGATTATCTCCTTCTAATCGCCCTAACTATTTTATTCATTGTCACGGATTACTAAAGCAGATTCTTTTTCCAACAAAAAAACAGCCCCAAGCAAGGCTGTTCTCTTATCTCAACTCCAGTATACTACTCACAATCTTCTTTATGGCTGCTTTCTCTTTCGCAGATAACTCTTCCCATGTGTTCAATACTTCTAACTGCTCTTCAGATAAATCAGGAAAACTATCATCTGGTGAAAAGAACTGCGCTAAAGTAATACCAAAACCTTTACATACTTTCTCAACAGTCGTAATTTTGGGCACATTTCCTTCGTTTAACAATGATGAAATCGAGGATTGTGTCATTTCAGCTCTTTTAGCCAACTCATATTGAGTCATTCCCTTTTTAGCACATAATTCTCTTATTCTCTCAGCCACAAAATATCTAACCAACTATTTGCACTCCCCTTAACGATTTAAATGATACGGTAATCATAACCTTTTCAGAGAAAATATATTAGTTGTTTAAATCAGATATTTTATTATACCTTTTATCGTAGTATCAGAGGTAAAAAAAGAAAAGCAACTTGCTTTTTGACCTTTTCTCTATTTACTATAGCATCAATTTCTTGTTTTCCTCTATCCTCCTTCTATTTTGTATGCTAATAAGGTATATGCTACACTATTTGCTTCTATTTGTCTATATAAATTAACCGACTCTTTCCAAACATAAAAAGAATCCATCAATTTAGATTTTTGATAGATTCTACTTTGCCAAGATACGTTTCTAAAAAACTGTCCAGCATACTCAATTCATCCGGTGTAAGTTTATTGATTTTCTTTAACACACTACCATACATATCATCAGCATATTCATTCTGTTCAATTTTTATTAATTCTTGTGATAATAAGTACTCTGGAGACACTTGCAATACATTGCAAATATTGATAAGCAGTTTAAGGCTTGGAAGACGTACTCCTGATTCAATCTGCCTAATATGCCCTGGATAAACACCACACAAGTCTGCTAACTTCTCTGATGTTAATTTTTTTGATTTTCTCAACATTCCAATTTTTTTACCTAAGACTCTATTTTCCATATGTTTTACTCTATCTCTTGCTCCAAACTTTTAAAAATATCTGATGAAAAAAATTCATTCAGTGTAATTCCCAATCCATCACATATTTTAGCAATCGTCACAATTCCCGGATTTTCAGTATTTCCATAAAGGATATTCTTTAATGTCGTTGGCGGTACAGCAGATATTGTAGATAAATAGTTTACTGTGATATCTTGATCTTCTATTAATTCCATAATCCGCAAAACAACAGCCTCTCTTGATTTCATCTGCCCACCTCCGCCCTTATATGGACTACATAGACATTGTACGTGATTCACTATTTTCATGTAGTCCATATATGGACGTTTTCCGATATGCATCTTCTTCTGCTTTTTTCCTTTATCCTATTAATTCAAAACCTCCTCTTATTCTTCACCTAATATGCAGGTGTTCCATATCCGTAAATCCTATTATCTCCAATCGCATAACTTCTCTTAGCACACTTATTTCCACTATTCCCTTCAATCGTATGCACTCTGCCATCAATCACATTCTCCACAATCCCTACATGGTTAATACTTCCATCATTCCCCCAGTCAAAGAAGATGATATCCCCAGCTACTGGAACATAGCTTCCATCCCGGAACTGCCCTCTTGATTCAAACCATGCGACACCGCCTGAACACGCTGAAAATTTCGGTATCACACCACTCTCAATATATCCGCACTGGTCCGCACACCATGACACGAAACAGGCGCACCATTCCACCCGGCTGTTAAATCCATACCAACTCCAATAGGTATCTCCTGCGTTGCCTTCCTGTGACAATGCTATTTGTACAATCGCCTGGTTTCCTGCTCCTGTTGGGATTCTTCCAAAGACATAGTACCTAAGCACATGCGGAACATACTGCTTGTCCCCGTAACCAGTCCATCCCATCCGCTGTGCCATCAGATCAGAGAACTCCGCAGCATTTGCTACCGTATATCCTCCGTAATTCTCCTTCGCCCACGCTATATATCCATTTCCAAAATTATATCCCTGCAATGCCAGTTTAATGCGATCCATGTCAACCGGACTCTCTACTTCCGCACTCATCAGTACCGCTTTGATTTCCTGTACACCGCATGCAATCGAATATTCCGGATCTGTGATTCCATTCGGCTCTCTTGGATATCGGGTATTAAAGGAACTCTCCGAACTTCTCATCGGATCTGAACCTTGCCCTCCGCTCTCCTGCATCATCACTGCCTTGATCAGTTCGACATACTCTCCAATTCCACATTGATTCGTATACTGACGGATGAGAGGGGTATAGGCTTCTACCTCTGCGCTTACCGGGCTGACAGAACTGGAATTGTCACCGCCTACCATGCAGAGAACTCCGCCAAACAGAATTACCACAATCAAAATAAAAACGCTGATCCATCCTCCTGCCGCTATCGCTGTAATCAATTCCTTTGTCGATGCAACGATTGCTTTTACCGCTGTACTCACGGCTCTTGCTGTGGCTTTTGCAGTCTGGTGTGCTGTCTTTACTGCCTGCCTTGATATCTGTCTTGCCGTCCGTAGCGATTTTTCTGCCATCTTTGCGGATGCCCTTGCTGCTGCCTGCGCCGATCGTGCTGTTTCCTGTGTTGTTTTTATTGCTGCATGCGTTGACTGCTCCGTTGTCTTGACCGTTCTTCCTGCATATTTTACCGTGCCTTTCCCAGTTGTCTTTATGGATTGTTCTGTCTGCCTTGTACTTTGTTTCACTGTTTGTTTTGCTTGCTCTGAATATTTATACGCCGATCGGTTCGACCGGCTCTTTTCCATCTTCTGAAGCTGTACCTGTTTCTGCAAATTCTCTTTTGTCTGACAATGATCGGCTCCCGAACCCTCCGAAAAGACTGAGGATATATTCTCTGACATTGTGCCTGACTCCCCGTCAGATACCTGACTTGAGATACATTCCTCTCCTACAATACTCTCTTTTTTCTTTCTGCTCTTTAGGGCTTGTTTTCCTATCCTTCCTGCCTGGTACACAGCTCCTTGCACCGTTCTTTCTGATGTCTCTCTGATCTTATTTTCTGCATACTCCACCGGAGAATCATTTTCAGACGTCTGCCCCTGTTTTACGCTGTCCTTTGTGTGTACATACACCTGTCTGATATGCTGTGCCGCTACTGCCGTCTTATCCAATGCTTTGATATCTTTCTTGATCTGCCGTGTTTTAATCTCTTTCCCCATCACCTCATGACCTCATAATTATCTCTTTTTCCATCTTGGTCCTTTTCACGTTATTTTTCTTGTTATCATTTTGTTGTTATTTTAGGTGTCATTTTCATTATCTTTCCCGATGTCCTGCAGATACACAGAATCTATATCCACAGGACATCCTATCAAAAGCATTTACAGTAGCTTCCTCTCTATATATGAGAATCAGCGCCCTCCGGCAATTGCCAAATGCCTGCAAACATCCACTTGACTCATTGCTCACGGGAACAAAGCTACTTATCTTGCTTTATCTTGTATTACCGCTGGCAATAAGGACGGCTGTACAGATGGTACTAACTTTGCAGACCTCTCACTCTTAATCTGCTGAATCTCCCTCTTTACAGACGGCTTCTTTTCTCTGCCGTTTCGGAACTTCTCCACTTTCTTCAGCGTATTCTCTGTCTGTTTTTCCATTTCAGAAAAACGCCTGCCACACATAAGGAATGCCTTCTGCACTTTCGCCAGGATTCCCTTATCCGGGTTTCTTTGTTCCGGCTCTTTCCGCTCCTTTCCAATCAAGATCCTGCCGATATTCTTCAGATGACCACCCATGGCATGAAACTCATTGCCAACGCTCTCCATCTTCTTGGCACTCTTGTCCATATTCTCCATGCCGCTGTGCAAGCTCTCCTTCAATGCGGAAAGCACCGCAGGAACCTTCATGGCAGATACGGCACTTCTCAGTGCCTCCGTCCCTTTCTCCCGGAACACACTCACGGCATACTTCGCAGACTGGATCAGATTACTCTTCACCTTTGCAAACTGGTCTCCAATCTCCTGTATCTTATCTTCTGCTTTCTCTACCATCCTGGTAGTAGTTGCCGCAATCCCCTTATCTTCCATCTGTGCAAGCTGTGTTTTAACCTCCTGCAGTTCACTTAATACCTCTCCAAACTTGCTCTCCATGTTTTCCAGGTATTCTACAAGAGTGCCTACTTCCTGAAGTTCCTTTTTCATTCCATTGCTTTCCAATACCTGGAATAGTTCTAGGATATCCGGCTGTAGGCATAATGCTGTCTGATTTGCTGTCCCCATAACTCACTTTCTCCTTTCCCTTAAGCTGTATTGCTGTTTTTTCAAAGTATCAATCTTATTTATCACTCTTTACTGCCTGTTCCGGTTCGCACTATCCTCCCCTGGTCGGGTTGACATCAGCTTATACAAGCGTGTATTCTTCGGAAATTTATTGATAAACGGCACAAGGGAACTGCCATATTTAATCAATCCGCACCCTGCATCTGCATTGGTGATATAACTCATCTGCTCCCCGGAAATGTTCAGCAGTTCCGCCAGTTTCTGCCTGTCGGATGCCGCCTGGTTCAGCATCACGATATATTCACTGTTGGACAGCATGGTACTGGCAAGAACGGAATCCAGCAGATACTCCACATTCTGCGTGATGGCATTGGGAAATGCGTTTCTCTTCCGGAACCTTCTCCATGCAGAATTGAAGAATGCACCGGAATATTCATTTTCAAATACCACATGAAATTCATCCAAGAAGATGTGCGTCCTCTTCCCCTTCTTCCAGTTCTCCGTCACCCGGTTCAGCATCGCATCCGTAATCACCAGCAGTCCCATGGTCTTAAGCTGTTTCCCAAGGTCCATGATGTCATAGACTACCATTCGGTTATTGATATCCACATTGCTCTCATGGGCAAATGCATCCAGACTTCCACTTGTAAATAATTCCAAGGCAAGGGCAAGGTCTTTCGCTTCTTTCTCCGGCTGTTCCAACATTTTCTCCCGAAGGACGCACAGAGTCGGAACCGTCCCCTCCCTCTGGTAATCCTCATATACTGCCGAAGTACAGCGGTCAATGATGGATTTCTCCTTGGCACTGATGCCGTTTCCATCCAACTGCTCGAATAGCGACAGCACAAACTCCGACTTATCAATTACCGGGTTCCCGCCGTCTCCATATCCCTCTACCATGTCCATTGCATTGATATGGTCATAGCTTCCTGCAGCAATCCGGATCACTTCCCCTCCCATCGCTTCAATCAGGGAGGCGTACTCCCGCTCTGGATCGCAGACCAGGATATCATCCTCCGTTGCCAGGGCAAGGAACACAATCAGCATCTTCGCACTGAACGATTTCCCACTCCCCGGAACGCCAAGAAGAAAAGAATTGGGATTCAGCAGCTTCGCCTTATTGCACATGATCAGATTGTGGGAGATGGCATTTTCCCCACAGTAAATACCTCCCTCATCCATGATCTCCTGCACCCGGAACGGCATCAACACCGCAAGACTTTCTGTCGTAAGCGTCCGTAATGCGTCAATCTTCCGGTGTCCGATCGGAAGCGCCGTGTTCAGTCCGTCCATCTGCTGGTATTTGAGAACCGCCATCTGGCACAGATTTCTTCTCGCCATCGTAAGAAGGGTATCGGTATCTGCATCCAGCTGTTTCTTGCTGTCTGCCGTATGCACCAGTGTCAGTACTGCAAACATCATCCTCTGGTCACGGGTCGTCAGATCGTCCAGAAACTCCTTGCTCTCCCTCCTCTGCTGTTCCATATCATACGGGATCACTGCTGAAAAATTATTATTTGCGTTCTGCCGCCTCTGCCAATTCGTGATGTTCGTCTCTACCCCAAGCAGCCTGTTTTCCACCTCCCGCACTGCCTCATCCGTCGGGATCGGGATGATATCAATGCTCATCATCAGACTGCGGTTCAAGTCTGTCAGCTCCGCAATCATGTTGTCCTTGATATAAGACGCATACTCCCGCAGGAATAATACCCTTCCATACCGGTTTCCCATGCGGAAATGGTCCCGTTTAAATTCCAAGCTGTCCGGACAGATAAAGTCTTTAAAACTGTGTCCTTTCTTCATAGTTTCCGACAAATCAAAATGGAACCCGGTCTCTTCTCCGGTACGGTAGAAATCATGCAGCGCCCTCAGCTTATCCGTCGCATCCATTTCCACACATTTCGAGCCAAGCCTTGCAAAGTGGCTTGCTAACTCCGTTCCTACACGGGCAAAATACGTCCTCGCCTCTTCGATGGATTTCTTATAAACGGATACTGTCACATACTTTTCCTGCACCATGCTGTTGGAACCTGTTGCCTTCTCCAGCAGCATCTTGTTGTACTCCTTCCGGTACAGATCCAGTCCGTCCTCCTGCATGGGAATCAGGATCGACCTCTCAAAGTCCTGCTTATTCAAACGACGGTTGTTAATGGTGATCTTGGTAGTGGCTCCGCTGTCAAAGGAATTAAGAAGTTCACTGTATTCCAGGAACATCGCCTCCTTATCCTCCCTGCTTGCCACCGCATAATTGACATCCACAAACTTATAGCTCCGGGCAAATTTGTTCTTCCCGATCTGGAAGATGCCGTCCTCCCATATCACCTGAACCGGAATTGCCTGCTGCACATTTTGGGGTATCACAAACTTCTCCTTATCCTGTTTGAAAATGTTACTCAGTGTCTTAATCATGCTGTTTCATCCCCTCTTTCCTGCATTTTTCAATCCATGGTTTCATTGCCTCATAATAAAGATTCTCCGGATGGAAAATCAGCCGTTTCGGTATCAGGAACTCTGATTTGATCCACGCCCACAAAAACTGCTCCGCATTCATTCCGTGATACCGGATGAATCCCAACGCCGCAAAAGGCGCCGCCCCAAGGATGCACACCCAGCTTACCGTCTCCATTCCCAGATACGGACGGAGAAGAAAATAAAAACCTACGGCAATCCCGCAGGCTAAAACAGAAAAAAAGAACTGCCTCATAGACAGTCCGAAAAACATGGACTCCGTATACTCACGGATTTCCCGGTTAATTTTTACTTCCACTCACTATACCTCCCTGTTTTTTGATTGCTTCTTACTTTCAAATGATATATCTCCTACAACCCCATCATTTCACGTACCACACGGTCCGACATCTTCACCGCACCTGTCAGAACCAGCATATTGAAAATCAGCTCCCCAATATATCCCCACACCATGGTAACTGCTGCTGCGTCCGGGTCTACCACTGGCGGAGTCGTGGCAAATAAGGTAAAGATGATGCAGGCAAGCACAATGATCGCTCCCTCCAAGCACACTGCCGCATAAGATTTCAGAAAACTGATCCCGACATTCTGTGACGGGCTTCCGGCAAACGTAGACAGAGGGACTGGTGCGATAGCTGTATATAAATACAACCGGAAGAACCGACCGTACACGCTCATAATCATAATAAAACTTAAGACCGTAATAAACAGACTGCCGATCAGTGTCACTGCCCACAAGGGAATGCTTTCAAAAAATCCACAGTCTTCTACCGCCGTCACAATCTCCTGCGGAAGAACCGTCTCCTGCGCCCCGCCAAAACCTGCAGAACCCATAATGGTACTTGTAACTCCCTGCACGATTTCAAACAATGCCATCATCAATTCCAATCCATAAGTGACCACTCCTTTTGCGATCGCAAAGCGGACAAATATCTTCACAGCATGCTCCGGCTTCTTTACCTCTGTAAAACTGCCGCAGGTCTTGACCACTCCCACCACAAAGAATAATACTAACAAAGCATAGCCGATTGCCTGCAGCGCACCATGGATATTTACGATAGCACTCCAGATTCCTCCGCCTTTGAAATTCTCTGGTGACTGCGTAATAATCTGCCAGATCTCCGCCAGTTTTTCATTCCATGTGTTCAGGGCATTCACCAGGTTCTGTACTACCCAATTATCCGATTCCATCTTCTGCACCTCCTTCTTTTCTCATAATCTCCATATCTCGATCACTCCCCTTTCTTCTATTCACGGAGCCGCCATTCCTGACAGCTCCATTTTTCCATCTGCTAGTAATCGACAATCCTGATTAAAGGTTTCCTGACATCCTTCTAACTAACAATTAGCATTAAAATTTCCCGGCGCTCTGCTACCCTGTAATTAACGTTAAGATTTCTTTCGCAAACGTAATGATAATCCCGCCTGCAAGCGTCAGGAATCCATTTGCCCTCTGACTCGGATCATGCGACTTTAAAGACAAACCTACCTGCACAATCCCAAATCCGAGAAGAATCATGCCGATTGCCCGGATCATTCCAAAGATAAAATCAGATAAGTTATTGACTACTGCAATCGGATCACTGGATGCATACACTGTGACTGTTCCAGATACCACGATAAGCACCAATAAAGCATACAGCAGCATTGCTCTTTTCAACTTTCTTCCCATCGCCTGTCTGCTTGCAACTCCCTTACCTTTATCCTTACTTTTGTTTCTATTATCTCTTATCATTTTTTCAAATCCTCCTCTGCTATTGTTTTAAATATTAACCCTGCGTTTTTTATTGGATGCAATATTCCCTTCGTCCTATTTTATGAATGGCTAAAAATCTCTTCTAACTCTTCATCCGACAGCAGTTCATAAGACCGACCGCCTTCTGTTTCTTCCAAAACCTCTCCCTGCAAACTGTCTCCCAGAGAAATATTTGCTATTGCCTGTGTCACTTCCCCATGCCGGTACGGTTTCCCCTTTCCATCCGTAGACAGTGCTACATTGGGATGCTTTAGGATATCAAACTTCTCATCCATTACCGGACGTTCTCCACGGATAAAGAGAAGTGCATAACGGTTATCCAACATCCGTACCTCATCCGGCGTTAAAAGTTCCCGTCCTGAGATCTGATAATTCGTCGAATAATTCCCGGAATGCCCGGTTGATTTTCCATAAGTGTTCATGTCTATGGTTGCCTTGCCAAGCAATTCACTGACATACTTATGAGTGCCCTGCTCATTGCCGCCAAGATATAAAAATTCGTCACAATTGCCCGCAATTGACTCCCACTGTTTTTCAAACAGAGCCTTTAACTGCGCCAAATTCTGTAAGATAATAGACACACTCACTTCCCTGGATCGCATAACAGAAAGTATCTTATCAAAATCATCCGGCAGGCTCACATTGTAGGCTAAGAATCCGACGCCTTACTGTCTTGCAACAGCAGGTTTCCGAACCCTCGCCCCGGAACCGCACGTACACCTCTCGATGTATACGGCTCCCCCCTATACATCCTCTACAGTTATTTATGGATTCTGTCGTAGCAGTCTCCACACACTACAAGCGTTTTTCTTTTCTTCCTGTTCATAATCGCTCCCCATTCTGTATTAACATCAAGGTCGCTCATATTCTTTACCTGATACACTTTAACTGCTGGCACATATGCGCCGCACATTTCGCAGACATTCGCCTTATATCTGAAAAACAGCTCTTTGGGCTTATTCATCTGCTCGTATTCGGGTATGATGTCTGCATAACTTCCAAGGGCATATTTCACCCTACGGAATCCTTCATTGTAAAGCACTGCATACTTTGTACCCTTCTGTGTTTTGTACGGCACTTTAAACTCTTTGTTTTTGGTATATTTGAGCTTTGCTTTCGTCATTGTGATGCGGTATTTTGCCGCAACAGTCTTATACAGGCTGTATTCCATGACGTAATGGAACTTGTTTAGTACGGAGACATTGCTCGCAAGGCGGTAGTAATTGTATATCCCCCTAATCTGCGCATTATATTTCCGCACCATTTCGTGTACTGGCAGAAAAATATAGTCGTTCCGCTGTAGAGGCTTCCAGACTTCTTTTTCTCCCGCCCTTGACACGATTTTCAGCACACCATAGCCCAACAGTTTCCCCACCCATTTTTCTTTTGGCAGGTACAGCTTGATTTTGCCGGTGTAGGCTTTGACTGTTCCTTTTCCTTTGGCTTTTTTCAGCGCATTGTCATTACATATCGTAACGTCGTAGCCGAGAAACCTCGCTTTGTCATCGCTGTTCGTGATGAGCGTCTTTTCCACAGACAATTCCAGTTTCAGCGTTTCCTCAAAGAATCTCCCAATATCCGACTTTATCTTTTCAGCGTCCTCTTTACTTCCGATTACTCCGATAAGAAAATCATCAGCGTAACGTACATACTGTATCCGCTTATAGCCTGTGTCCATTGGGTCTCCCATAGGGATTTTCTGGAACTCCCTCTTTAACTCTGACAATCGGCGTACTGCCTCCTGCTTTTCTGAATCAGAGTAGCTGTCCCATTCTTTTCGGATTTTAGCTTTGCACCTTTGGCGGTGCGACTGCTTTCTGGTGTATTCGTTATTTCGCTTTCTGCCCGTTCCTTTATCAAACTCCTTTTTGTAGTCCTCCATGAATCGGTCAAACTCGTTCAGATAGATGTTTGCAAGGATTGGACTGATACCTGAGCCTTGTGCTATGCCGCTGAAAGTGGCATTGTACTCCCAGTTCTCCATATACCCTGCATTAAGGAATTTCCAAATCAGCTCTATAAAGGCTTCGTCTTTAATCCGCCTGCGCAGGATATTTATAAGGTTGTGGTGGTCTATCGTATCAAAGTACGCCTTTATATCGCCCTCCACAAACCATTTCACACCAGTGAAATTCTGCTGTAACTGTAAGAGCGCCGTGTGGCAGCTCCTGCCGGGTCTGAAACCGTGGGAGTAGTTGGAGAATGTCGGGTCATAAATACTTTCAAGAATCATCTTAATGACTTCCTCCACCAGTTTATCGTCTGACGATGATATGCCAAGCGGTCTCATTTTCCCATTTTTCTTTTTGATATACTGTCTGCGTACCGGGTTCGGCTGATAGCTGTGGTCTTTCATCGCATGGATAATCCGCTCCACTCTTTCTTTACCGTAACCGTCGAGTGTCAGCCCATCTATGCCGGGTGTCATTGCGCCCTTGTTGGCGTAGATGTTTTGGAGAGCCTGCAAATAGAAATCCTTATTATAAAGATTCCTGTACAGTCTCTCGTACTTGTAGTTTTCCTCTTTCGAGTGTTTCTGTAGATTCTCCAAAATAATCTTTGGACTTCTCATAGTGTCTCACACACCTTTCCTAAATTATTTCAGTCGTATAGCTGTCTCCCTTCGCCATGTGAACGGTGTTACCGCCTCGGACTACTATGGAGACTCCGTAGCCATGCAGGATATTCAGACACTGTATGCCATAGCTTAAAATGATAAGCGTTCCTGTTTAGGCTATCCTCGTTTAGACCTGTTTGCACAAGCATGTCATGTTGTCGGCTATGACGTTCGCCGTTTTCCGCTTATTGCGGCTGGTCAGTGCGGAATGTGATGTGTAAACGCAGTTCGCACAACTCTGCGTACACCCGGCACTGCCTGACGTATAATAGCTATCTTCCGTCAGTGCTGACGATAAAGCCCCTCTGGCTGTCATTTAAGCAGTGTAGCTGTTTAACCTCATACATGACATTTCATCTTGATGCCCGTTCACAGCCTGATAACTGGCTGAATAGCACCGTTGCCGACATGCTATACTCCCCATTGGGTTTCCCCTCCGGATAAGTCGGTTGATGATAGGAATTAGGCTTTAGTAAAGCCCTCACATTGAACCTACTATCTGGCTAAAGATAGATTACAAACAAGCCCCACGGAACAAATGAGTTCCGCATTTACGAGCGCACCGCAAACTCATCCATTAAAAAATGCACATGGACCGGAAGCCTTCCGCCATATTTGTGGTCGGCAAGATAAAATAACTGTTGGAACAACTGTGTATAAAGGATGCTGACCAGGAAGTTATAACTGGTGTCATTATCCGGTATCAACGCAAACAATGCTATTTTCTTTTCTCCTAACGACGGCAGATCCAGCTCATCAGTTGCCGTCAGCGCCACAAGACTGGACAAGTTGAATTTCTCCAGCCTTGCCGCCAGTGTAATCTGGATCGACTTTAATGTCTTTCCACTCCCAGAGTGGTAGTTCTTATAATATTTCACAGCGATATGCTCCGGCTCCCGCATTTCCAGGCGTTCAAATAATTCGTCCAATGGAGACTGGTATTCTTCATTGTCCTCTCTTACATCCCCTGCCCGTAACATCTCCATGACCATGGGGAAATTCTGCTCGTCTTCCGGCGCTTCGTATTTCAGATAGAAAATCAATGCCAGCAACAACATCGAGGCAGCTGTGTCCCAAAACGGATCATTGGACTGGCTCCCCTTCGGCGTGGTTGCCTTAAATAAATTCGTGACCAGTCTCTGCACATCATTATCGTCCTTCAGATAAACAAAAGGATTATAACAATGGCTCTTCTCCATATTGATCAGATCCAACACCCGTACCTCATATCCTTTTTCTTCCAAAAGATGCCCGGTATCCCGAAGATTCTCTCCTTTCGGATCAAGCACTACAAAGGATGTGTTCGCCTGCATCAGGTTCGGTTTCGCATAGAACCTGGTCTTGCCGGAACCTGCACCGCCTACAATCAGCGTCAATACATTTCTCCGGTGTTTCCGCATATCATAACTGATCCGGACATTCTGCGTCATAATCTTGTTATCTGCAAACTCTTTCGCACTGTACTTCTTATTCACTGCCTGTGCATTTCCCCACACTGCCGAACCATGTTCCTCCCCTTTCCGGTAATTCCTTCGTGTAGAAAGATAGATGCCGATTCCAAGCCCGTACGTCAACAGAAAAATGAGGACAGTTTTCACACTGTCCCCGCATATCCTGATCCGGAATGGCTGATCCATTGCTTTCGGGAATCCCTCTATCACTCCCGGCAGTCCTCCTGCAAGATAGGGCGCTGTCAGAAGGGCAAGCCAGACAACCGGAAGCACACCGCATAATGCAGCTGCTCCGACTCCCTGCCTGTTATCTTGTCTCATGGCATCTCCATCCTCTCTTTTCTCTCTTTCCCCGGTTTTCCCGTTTTCCTTCCCTGCCTGGCTCTTCGTCTCCCAGTGCTACTTCTTTCAGACGGATTACCTTTAACAGCACATCATCCACCGCATCCGTTGCCCGGTTCTCCCGCAGCATGGCATTCCGCTTTTCATTTAACGAATGGAATACCACACCATATTCATATCGGTCCAGTTCCAGAGTTACTTTTTCATCATCCAATGCTGTCACCTCTCTTCCTACTTCTGGTCTATCTGGATTCTCTCTACGCTTCTGTTACATCTATACTTCTTTCCCTCTGTCGCAATTATGCCCTTTCTTCACAGTTCTGCTGTGCCCTCTGGTTTACATTCCGGTTTTGATCCAGTACCTTTGCCATTCTGGAAGAAATGTTATTTGCCGCCTCACGCATTCTGGACAGTTCCCCCCTTACTTCCTGCAATTCCATTCCCTCGAACATCTCCGGTGCACCACCGAAATCAAAATCCCTGGTATCCACGCCATATTTTTTACAAAGCATATAAGAGGCACAGTAAGCATGGAAAGCATCTTCGTTCCGGTCATAATTCTTGTTACCATCCGCAAATCCTGCAAGGGCAAGTTCCGGTGCCAGGCTTCGGAAGATCTCCTGCGCATCCATGCCTTTTCTCACATAGATACATCTATCCTCTGGATCAAACAATGCTCCCTTATCTTCCGGTATCTGGTCATCCTCTGCCGTGACGATCGCTGCCGGGGGACAGCTGACCAGCGCCCGGATCAGCTGGCGTTCTTTCATTGCCTGATTTTCCTGCTCCGGATGCTCCCGATTCTGTCCATTCTGTTCCCGTCCAGTTTGCTCCTGTCTCTCTTGTTCCTGTCCGACTCTTGGCTGTATCTTATCGCCCATATTCGTCTGTGAAATATCATACAGTTTCTTGGCATTATAATACGTACCGACACTTCCGTCCTCACGCTCATACTCTTTCCCCGGCTCCATAATCAGGATCGGATTCTTCCGCTCCTGCCGTTTCACATACGCTCCCTGATCCCTCCAATAGCCATAATCTCCAATCTTCTGCGCATCCGGTCTCTGCGCCATGATCAGCAGGACATTATTCGCAGTATAGCGGTCAAAATGGCTCTGGATATCCAGATACTGTTGAAATGCCTGACCGTCCGAAGCCACGGCTGACGTCATCTGTTCCGACATCTCATAACACCGGCTTCGGTTCTCCCTGCTCTCCGCAATAAATGCCGCCGTCCGGTCATTCTGCGGTACTGCCGATACATTCAATAAAGAATCAAAATTTGTATCCATGCTATCTCTCCCTTCCTTTTCCTGGCTTTCTTTTCACTTGTGGCTGTCTGTGCTGCAGCGGCTTCTGGTTCCTGGATTTATGATTTCTGTAATCTCGCGCCTGCTTCGGAGTCTCCGTTTCTTTCTTCCTTGCCTGCTGGATCTCCCTTAATTCCTTCCGCACGGATGGTTTCCTGGGCGGTTCCGGATGATACGGCTTAGAAGTACCCTCTGCGGATTTCCCTTGCTTCCCGGATATAGGCTCGGACGGATGGGATTTCACTGTCTTTGCCAAAGAGGGGTTTTTCTGTTTTGTCTCCTCTTTTTTTGAAGGCGTCCCAAGCAGTTCATCTAACAGTTGCTCTTCTCTGGAATCATCTGGCTGGCTCTTCTGCACTTCTTCCGGTGAATCAGCTATTTCTGGCACTCCCTGTACCTTTTCTCCTTTCGACTTCTCCTTTTGGGGCTTTGTCTTCTCCCCTTTCGGTTTCTTCGTTTTGTCTGCCTTATGATTCTTTGCTTTCTCTTCCTTTGATCTCTGGATCTCCGTCTTGATCTGTGCTGCCTCCGTAACCGATGCAAACTGGAACCGCTCTACAATCCGATTGATACGTGGTGCGTCTTCTTCCTTCACCATAATATCTACCATACCGTCACGGCTCCCTCTCGGATCACGAACAGCGCAATACAGAATCCCGTATCTCTTTGCCTCCTGCACAAACTGTTTCATGTCACTTTCTTTTACAGAAAAAACAGTCAACGGTTTCCCGGAACGAACTAGCGTCTCTAACCTTGCCCTGCCCTTGGTTTTCTTCTGCTCCTTCAGGATCGCATACAAGATCACTGCCAGCTGCTGTGCCCCCGTACCGGAGATCTTCAGGGCAGCCTCGCCTACTTCCAGCGACATCCGCACCACCTGGTCAGCGGCTTCGCCTGATGTGTTCATGGTTCTTCTCCTCCTTCTCCTTCTTATTTTCCTGCCGCAAGGTTTCCATCTTCTCCCGGATCACTCCGGAACGTGCGGCAATTCCGTCGCAGAGTATCACCTCCTTTCGCAGTTTCCCGATCTGTTCCGATAACCTGGAAATTTCCGCTTTCACTTCCATCAGTTTCACTTCTGCCTTAATGCTACGGCTCTGATACCGCAGACGCTTTCTTGTTTCTGCTAATGCCTCCATCTGTACCTGCCGCTCTTCTTTGAACGAGAAAAGCTGCTCTGCGGTATCAATCCGATAATGGCAGAGCAGCCTTGTTTCTTTTGAAATCGTATTTAATTTTGCTAAATCTTCCCGTAATAAGAAATGCAGCTGCTTTGTACTAATGGACGGTCTGTTCTTTGGCAAGATTCCCAATAGATAACAGTAACGCACATAAAGTCCCCGAAACCCGCCGATTTTCCGGGTATGCAGAAAATTACCGTGCAACCTCAAGATATAAGTTATCTTGGTCTTATTTTTGAAGCCCGATGCAGTACTCTCAGACACCGTGCCACGGACAATCGGAGCTGTCTTTTTACTCCGGACCGCTGAGTTTTCAAAAACACTATGGGCATCCATTAATTCTGGATTAACCATATTCACACTGTCTTCCTTATCCTGTGTAAGAATCCTCATTCGGATTGCATCTATGGTATACTCCCCACCAAAATTCCTTGCCAATTTCAATCCCCGTTCTCTTCCTGCCGGGCATACCGTGATATCTTTTCCAATCTTGAACGAATAACCTTTCTCCTTCAGATATTGAAAGAATTGTTTCTCCGTTCTCGCCTTTGTAATCGCTTCTTCCACGTCTGACCTGACCATCCCCCGGTAAGTCGGCTTCCCTTCCTGTTCGGCACGCCACTCCCCATACTGTTTTGCCCTTCCTGCTTTTTCGCTTTCTATGACAGACAAGCCATACTCCTTACACAACCGGTCCGATGCCTTCCGCATATCCCGGTAATCCTGATTGGTGCGGTGATACCGTAACCCGTCTTTAAAAGAAACCGAGTTGACTACAAAATGATTATGCAGATGATGCGCCTTATCCAGATGTGTCGCTACCAATACCTGAAACCGCTCTCCCCACAGTTCCTCCGCCAATTTTACTCCGATCTCATGTGCCATCGCCGGAGTACATTCGCCCGGTGCAAAAGACTGGTATCCATGGAACGCTATGATTCCCCCTTCTTTTCCGTATCTCTTCTTTATCGCTGTCATTTCCGAACGTGCCGTAACCGGAGAACAGTTGACTCCTGATACATACTGCTGCATGATCTTTTCATTTTCATCTGCAATATCATCCTTCCTTGTTTTCACTTCATTGACTGCATAGGCAATGACATCGGATAAACCCTGCAATTCTTCACCACCGATATCTCCCGACTCTTTTGCAAACTCCGGGTTTCCTGTTTTCTCCAGATTCTCTACATAAACCACAACTTTTCCAAGCCATCCTTTCACACTCCAGATTGAAGTCACTGCCACCTCACTGGTCTCCCCGGTTTCCGGATTCTATCTTCTCCGGCAATATGACTGCTTCTGTGATCCGCCTCACCGTCTCCTCAAACTTCCGCACTTCTTTATCATATCTCTGCACATCTACTACATGCAACACGTGTGCTTTCTGTGCGATCTGATTTAAGTTATTTCCTATCTTGTGCAGTTCCCGCATCATAGCATAATAATCCGGCAGCGGCGCATCCCTTGGCACAACTCCCTGGATCAGCTGCCTTAGATATGCCTCTCGGCTTAATCCGCTTTTCTTTACTTTCTTATCCAGGCTCTCTGCCTCTTTCCGGTCCAGTCGGAATAAGACTGCCACATTCCTCTTTCTCACCGCTCCATCTCCCTTCTCCTGTCTATAGACTCCGGAACCTGCCGGATTGCTCCACAGCTCTTGTCGTACTCATAGATCCGGTCAGACAGTACCTCCTCTCTGTCCACCTGCGTCTCGTTCACCTCACGCACCAGGGAACCAAGGCTTGCCGCGTCATAGCCATGCATTGCATCTTTGGGCAAAACCAGAATCTCATGGATGGATGATGGGAGAAGGTAGAATCCCTCCGGAAACATCCGGCTGACCTTATCCATCACCTTTGGGCACAAGAGTACTGAAGCCCCCCGGATTCGGTCCGTATTGGTCAATACATACATAGGTTCTTTCGAATTTAAGACCGCCTCTTCCGGAACATTCAATATATTTTCAGCAGTAAACATACTACCCATTATGGTCTCATTCACTATAGAAGAAAGCTCATGCATAACATAAGAATCTGACTCCCGTACATTTGCCAATGCCGTATCGAACAATGTCTCTTTGCTGACCTTCCACATTTTCTGTATATCGTCCGTCACACTCAGCATTCCCATTCCATCTGCCACCGGACCTGAAATCTGGCAGATCATGGACAGGTCTTCAATCTCCTTATGCGGCATATGGGATAATGTCCGCCTGTTTGCATTTGTATTAATCAGTGTAACCGACAGACGGGATTTCGCCTGTTGGAAATCTTTGATGCACATTCCCTGTATCTGGCTGTTGATCTCATCGCTTCCTTTGATCTGTCCGGCAATCTTTTCCATTACTCCTTCTAACGACTCCCCATCTTTGATTGCCTCATAGAACGGTTCCACATAGATGACACGTTCTGTCTCTTCATCAGGTGAACTGATACTGACTCCCACCCGGCAGGTATCATTATTCTTCAGCCTTTCTGTAACCCGGTAATCCATTTCCTGATACTCTGGCGGCAGGTAATCCTTAATCTGCTTTACAACACCCTCGGCAAACATTTTCTCTGCAAGCATTATTTTCTTCCTCCTCTCTTTTTTACTTTCTCAATTTTTTCAAAATATCTGGTCAGCCTTGCTTTTCCTTTCTTTGCATTTCCTTCTGTAATCTCGATTTTTATGATTCTCCTATTCCCTTCCATCCGATTCATTCTCCTTCACCAAACTGTACCGTTTCTTTGCAGCATATCATCTGGACTTTCTTAGACTGCCTGCCTACTGATCCTTCCAATCATCCCTACGGTTGACCTGAAACAAACACATCGCTGTAACTCCAAAAAATCCGCCTACCCAGGTTCCTAATATAAATTTTAACATCTTCATCCTCCATTCTTTTTTGATATATAAGGGGGTATTAGGGGCGCTAGACATCCGGTGGATGTCTGTTCAGCGCGGACCGGAGCGGCAGCGGAGACCTCCCTAACAAGCTGCCTTGGACTGCCATCCCTGAATAGGTGTGGCAATCCAAAGGCGTTGCTTGCTGGTATTGTGTATCGCCCCACGTACCCTGGCATCCTGCCGCATCTTCCTATCCCCGCCGAATCTATCACTGGCTGTTTTCTTCTTCTGCATGTCCGCTGAAATCATCTTTTCAAGATAATTACCTGCCCAAAAAGATGCTGCTATCGCTCCGTTTTCTTTCACAAAACATGCCGGACAGTATACATTTTCACTTCATCAATCTTCTCCTCTCCTACTATTTTTCTCTTAATTACAGCAGATACTATGGTAATTTTTTACCCATCGGATGCATACATCCGCCGCAATCTGGACAGCACCAATGGCATTCTTCGCATGGCATTTCACCGCAATGTCCACGTTCTTTCTGCATGATCTGCCCACAATTTTTGCATCGGCACTCTACCTGAATCCGCCCGTTTTGCTCCTGATCATGCTCGATTCCAACAACAGAAATGTCTGTCACATCACCATTTCTAAAGTCCAAAATATCTGTTTTGTTGTAAAGATCTTCCACCACTTTAGCTGCATCCTCGACGCTTACCGCCTGGATTTTGACTTGCTTTTCGGCTATGGCAATCAGTGTCATATCATACTGGTTCATACCAATTCCCCCTCTCCTTTCTTGATAACTGCATCACTTTCGCTGCTGTTTCTCATACATTTTTACCGCTCCCATCTTCTCTGTTTTTCTTTCTTTTCTCTTCGTGTCAGCCCGATTCCTAAACGGATGCACAGGCAATCATTGTAATCTTTTCCCTGGATCGGCGGTCTGTCTGCTGTCTGATACCGCTTAGGAAGAACCGTCTGTATTGCCTGTGCTGCCAGTCTTCCTGTGCGGTCATTATCCAGATGCAACACAATTGTCTGTACCTGCGGATGCTCTTTTAAGAATCGTGCCAGCGCCGCCGGAATCTTACTCTTCTCCATTTCTTTCGCTGGCTGGTATACTCCGGCAAGAGATAATAAGTGATTCTCCCGCCAGTCCTGCCCGTCCATTTTTAACAAAGTAGCATAAGACAAGAGGTCTATTGCAGACTCAAACAAATGAACTTCCTTGCTGTTTCCCTCCGCCGGAATGATAAATGAATAGTTTTTATCACTTCCGTTTGCATCCCCGATAAAGTCTGTCCCGATTCCCCGCAAGGCAGCATATCTTGGTTTTTCTTCCTGGTCTCTCCCGACAAACACCGCATTATGATAGGATTCGCTTTCATAGATCCGCCCGGTCTGTATGCAGAAATCTATGATATCCCTGTCAATTCCCCGCCTCTGCAGATATGATATTACTTGTGCAGCAGACTGGTTTGCCCTGGGCAAAAGCAGTTTTTTCTCTGTTGCTTTTTCGGCTGGTAAAGAAACAGGCGGCTGAATTGCCGCCTGTCCTGCGATCAACTCCACCGCCTGCATAAAGGGAATCTCTTTTACTTTGATCAGATAATCAAGCGCCGACCTGCCCCCGATCCCGTGGCTCCACCACATCCATTTGCCATTGGAAATCTTTAAGCTGTCGTGTGTTTTTGTGGTGTACGTGTTTCCGGAAAAGTGTACCAGTTCATAGGGTTCATAACTCCTAAGATACGTCAGCAGATCCATTCTCTTTACCTCTTGTACCACTTCCGGTGCAATATATGGCATCCTTCTCACCTCCTTTCTTGCCCATGAATCGGATATTTATAAATGATTTCATCATATCCGAGCATAAAAATAACCGATTAATCTTCTAAAATCTTTTTGAAAATCAATCGGTTATGTAATGTCACTTTATATATAAGCTAATTTTTATCCCTTTAATCCTCTCGCCTGTCTCTCCATATCCTCTATAACGATATCATAGATTTCTCCTAATGAAGCACAATATTCTAACACTTTCCATGGCTCATTCGTATGAAAATGAATCTTAATCAGCTCCTCATCTCCAACCGCCAATAGACAATCTCCTTCGAAATGTTCCGTAAAATAATCACCGATAACCTCCTCATCAAGATTTTCCCCTTCAATCAATAATTGCGTATCATATCGAAATTCTAACATATTCTTTCCTCCATAGCATTATTTGAAATAAAGTTCCAACATTTTACTCATCCTATCTTTGTCTTCAATGCCTCTTCCCAACACGCTTTTTCTCTGACTCCTTGCCTAATCAAATACACACATCGGTCCAGCATATGAAAAATATGACTCCAGGCCAACCATGTGATCAAATATTCCTTCTCTAACTAATTAATTTAATTCCTCCTATTCCAAATCTGAACTACCTTTTTCATTCCATCATCATCCCACTATTTATCGTGGGTTATTTATCTTTTCATAATTATCTGGATATTTAGGTCATTGTTCTATCGGAACTATCTCCCATTCTGCAAGATATGCTTTTATGTCATCCCACGCCTTTGCAGAAGCATAGTTATCTTCTAAAATAACTTTTATTTCTGCTGATTCATCTGTTACCCTTTCCTTGATCTGTGTAAGTGTAACTTTTTGTTCATCAATAAAATACTCATCTTGGGTTACAACTATAGTAATCGTTATTTCCTCAGTTTCCTCTATTATTTCACTTTGCTCTTCAGACGATCCACTTTTTGAATCACCACTTCCCCCAAAACCTAGTATACCACAACGAACCAGCAAAACTGCTATTAATATAGCAACTATTATACCGCCAATAACTTTACCCATTTTTCCTCTCCTTTGTGTCTTTTCTAAATGAACCACCCCGATGTAAGTATACGAGGTATCCCATCCTAACTTCTTTTTCAGAACGATGCAAACATCGAGGTATTAACCCACTATAGGGAATAAATTCTTTCTTATATATTTATTGCTTAATTTTATCTATGTAACATGTTATCGAATAATTTCTTTCTATATCTTCAACGGCTCCCATAATGTTATCTAAATCTATTTTTGAAAAACCTTTATCTCCATAAGTATATTCTATTGTAATAAAAACACGCTCTAAATCTTTATCTCCAATAATATTTTCTAAAGATCTATACATATTTTCTCGCATCTGCGCATTTTTTTCACTTCTTTCTTCTCTTGATAAATTGAAATTATGCGTAAATGTCACAACATCAAGAGCTTCTTGCTCTTCTCCATTATCTCCAGAATATACTGTAACCTCAACTTCATTGCTATCTGACTTATTAGGATTGATATAGGGTTTGCATATCAGAGTTATCTTTTTGGATTTTTTCATCAACTCTTCATACAATAACATCTCATCAACATCCATTTTATACAGTTCTCTTTCCTCTAACAAATCCTCCAATTGCTTTTGCAATTCTCCATTATTTGCAACCATCTCAGCATACTCATTTTGCAGATCCATCAAATCATGCTGGGAATCTTTCAATTTTTGTTGCATTTCAGCATTATCTTCCACTTGAGCTTGTGCCTCTTTTTGGACATCAGAAGAAGCTTGCCCCATAGTACTCATCACAATAAAAAGTATAATCATAATTACATCAAGCAAAGAAGTAAAATCAAGAACCAAGTCCCTTTTTTTCATATGAATCTTTTTCCTCTATCACCTATTAGACAATAAAAACTCTATGCGTTTTTCATTATCCTCAATTTTGTATGAAACAGTTGAATCTAATACCTTAAATAGTATGGCTACAATAATTCCCCATAATGTCGATGTCAAAGCTGAAAAGAAATTTGACGTATCTGTTGTACCAATAGTGTTAACCATAGGAATCAAAGCCCATACCGTACCCAGCATACCTAATAAAGGAAATATAGTCGTAAAATTTGAATATAATGCATATGTTTTGTTCATCTTCTCTCTTAAAATCATTAATTCATTTGCCGATAATATTTTCTCAGTTCTTGTGTTTTTCTTTAGTTTTTCTATTGCTTCTTTTGGAAGTTTCGACAATTTATCTGATGGATTAAAATGATCGTATATTTTATTAGTATTTGATCGAACTTTTCTATACAAAAAAGAATTAATTATAGCCACAACAATAATTATCCAATCAAACTTAAAAAAATTATCCTTTAAAATAATTAATATCTCCACATCCATTAAACCTCCATCCTACAATTTCATTGTCACTTTCTTATAATTACTAATCTATAACTGTTTTATCGATAACTGCTCTACTTGTCTTCTACTATAACAAAATATTACTGTATCTACAAGTAATTTTAATTTAGTCCCAACCATACAGCCTCTTCTTCCATCGGATAAAACAAACTCCCTTCTCCTATTCTTACATCACTTCGTTTCCCTTCTGCCCGTCTAACCATTCCATCTGTATTCTTTGTATACTGCCTGACATACAAATTCTCATAGATATGTTCTCTACCATAAGCATACCAAACCCACAATACACTCTCCGCATCCCCAATCACCAACCGCTTTTCCTCATTGATAATCTTTGTCGGCTTCTGTATAAACAACGATTCTCCTTCTTCAAAATATATTCGGATTTCATCCCTTCCCCATCGTACACTCTCTACGACATGAAAATGCTCCTGCGGTCTCCCGAACCATTCTCCCCAAATACACAGACTGCCTCCGTCTGTCTTCAATCTTTCCAGAAACCGTTCTTTCATACAACATTTCGCCTTTTCAAGCGATGTCACGCCTTCCTTTTCTGAACGAAAATGACTGCAATGCAGCGCCTTAATCTTCATTTCCAGAAATAGCTGGTTCTTCCGGCAGAGTTCATACTGGTACTGCTCTCCCTCATATACCTGCCTTCGGAATCTGCCGCCACCAAGATCCCCTGGATTTTTCCCCACTATAATATAGGCAATCGCCTCTTTTCCAGAGTCAACCGCCCATACTACATACCTTATTTTCGGCAGATAATTCGCAACTTTTTTCATCACATCTTCCAGTCTGTCCTGTTCGGATACCTCTATCACATCGCCATTCGGAGCCGAGACATCGTCAGCCATACAGATACTCTGACGGTCTACTTTTATCTCTTTCACATGCATTTTTCTCCTTTCATCTGCCTGATCTATAGTTGTTATTCCCTTTCCAGATACGAAACCGGCACCTTTTTCGTCAGCCACACGCCATTCTTTGAACGGTAAAAAGTATAACCGTCTGCTGACATCTTTCCCGCCAACACTCTATATACCACTGGTCTGCCGTGTCTCTGCCCTACCTTGTATGCCGTTTCCCTATCCCCGGAAATATGTACATACAGCCTGCTTTTCGGTATCAATCCTATCTTTTCTATGGAACTTACATATTTCTCTCCGGTTCCATGCCACAGAATCTCCGGCGGTTCTATAACTTCCAACTCCACATCCACAGGTATGGAATGTCCCTGGTTTGCCCGGATCAGAGTCTGGTCTTCATTAAAAGAATATCTCTGTTTCTGGTCTGTCTTAACAATTTCCTCCAACATTTCCCTGTCAAATTTTCTGGTTTTACGGATTCCTGCGACAACTTCCTCTACCTCTGCCCAACCATGCTCATCCAGGGAAATGCCGATCACTTCCGGTTTATGCCGGAGTATCAGGCTTAAAAATCTGCTTGTCTCTGTGAGTCCCATTCATATCACGAACCTTTCTTTTAAACATCTGCTTGTTTTCCATTATACCAGAATTTCTCCTTACTGACGCAGCATTTTACAGCGCTGCTCTTTATCTGTTTATCCCCGCTTCATCCGCTCTTCGATTTGCCATTCTTCAGACTAACGTACCGCCTTTATTTTCTTCAGATAAGCATATCCGTCCACATGCCCCTGGAAATAAAGCTGTTTTCTTTCTATCTCTTCTTTTTCTATATCTGTCTTAAAAAATTCCTTCAATATCTGATGTTCTTCTGCTGAGAGAACGATATCCCCGCTCCCTTCTATGATCGCCGTAATAAACGGATATTTCCGAATCATACTACAGAGTTGTTCACAGACAGCCTGGTAACCACTGTCCTGTTCTCCTAAATCCTCCAGGATCATGCCCTCCACTTCCGGGAAATAATCCTCCATATATTTGACTAAATCACAGAATCTGTCAGTCTCTTTCAATCCTCCACCCTCTCCCTATATCATTTTCAGTAACAACAGAATCTCTAATGCATGGCGGCAACCGAGCAGATAAGACTGGATATTCTCCATATCCCGCCGGTCTCCTTCTAATGCCAAAAATCTTGACAAGGCTTTTGTCTCCTCCAATGAAAGATTCATTGGTTCTGTAATCGGGTCTTTATCAGCCAGTGTAGAAATAAATCTGTGCTGGTTTAAGAGTTTGCTGGTTTCTTCCAGCACTTCCTTATAGAAAAGATTCTCTTCTTTTAATTCCGCTATACACCTACGTTCCAATTCTTCTACCGCCGCATTCAGCCACAAAGGCAAATCATAAGTTGTAAAGTCCTTCATCTTCATTTTCCTGCAACGCTCCTATCTTCTTCATACTTTCATAACAGTGTACATACCCAGTTTGATAAAGCCTCAGCCTTTCCAACTGCTCCATCTTTCTTTTTAATTTCATATACTGGTGAAATGCCCAATGTTCATCCTTCCGCAGTTTAACCGGTCCAAATTCCTCAAGCAAATGCCTCAGCACCGGATAACGGGACTATAGATTTCCGCTTTCCGCAAGCAGCTTCTGATACTCTTCGCTCTCTTCCTGCACCTGCGTGATACTGTCTGCATTTACTTTCTGGTACAGGGCAATCAGCCATCCCGGCACATTTGCTTTTTCTCCATTGAATAATGATCTCATGTCTTCATCCTTTCCTTCTTATATTTTCTTACCACATTACCAAAGAATCCGGCGTGTTTCCAATGTGCGATTTGACTGCAATCTGACTTATTGCTTCTTGTCGGCTATGTACTACGGCATCAGTCTCCTGTCCTGACACCGTAAGCATGCAGGATCGGCATTAACGTTCCCTGTCTCTGCTATTCTTCTCCGGCTCTGATTCTATTTCCTCCGCTTCGCAATCCATAACAATCTTCTCCTTCTTATCCAGGTCAAGCAAGGCGTTCAGTTCTCCCAGGCGTGCTGTCTTTTCTGCCAGTTCCTTTTCCCTGGGAAATTCTTTCGCCATCTCTGCCTTAGCAATATCAAGCTGTGCTTTTGTATGCTCCAGCTTCTCACAACACCTTTCCAGGTTATCTCCAAACTGTGCGATCTTATTGTCCAAGCGGGTGATATTTCCATGGATATCGGTTCCCAACGCCACGGAATGATACATGCTCCCTTTCAATGTAATAACAAATTCTTTACTGAAAGTATTGTAATTCAGATCTATAGCAAGCCCCCGGTAAGAACCGATCATGACCGGATCGGGAGAGGTCATCGCTTTACAGACTTCAATGATTGCTTTTCCTGCACTTTGTTTGTCACTATAGATTGTGTTCTGTATCATCATAGGTGGGAAAACTTCCCTGTCGGATGGCGTGTGCGTTCTCACCAGTTCCATATCTTTCTGATATGCCGTTATCTTTCCTTCCAGTTCTTTAATCTCCATTGGGTAATGCCGGAGTACCTTGTCCTCCATCTCATACCGCTGGCTTAAGAAACTCTGCTTTAACAGCTGTAACTTTGACACCTGGATATCTAAGTCCATCTTCTCTTTCACATATGGATTTCCCACCGCAAGCGCTTTGATCTCCGCATAAGATAATACCGCTTCATCCACATCTTCAACCGAACGTGCCGGGCTTTTAGATGTCATAATCTGGCTGATAAATTTCTGTTTGCTTTCAATCATCTGGAACATATATGCATCAAAGGTTCCTTCCGTCACATACCTCACGATATCCACTTTCTTGTTCTGGTTCCCCTGCCGAACCGTTCTGCCGGCTCTTTGTTCTAAATCAGTCGGTCATTTTTTGCGGACAGTTCAATACATGCCTGTCTGTTTCGCTCCCTGCTCCTGCGTTTGCTCTCGTTTGATTTCTCCCTTTGTATCTTCTTGGCACAAGCAGGACAATACTTCGATATGCCAGAGCGGGGAACATATTCAACACCGCACACCGTACAATTCTTAGGCTTTAACGCTGTCCACCGCTTTGTGGGTGTGATATGTAATTCACCGACAAAGCCGATGAATTTATAATAAATCTTGATTTCCTGTCTTACTGTCCCGTCTGCAAGTTTCTCACGTTCCGAAACAAGTATCTTGTCTATGAGTGCGTTTATGATGGTTGCGTCCAGTTCCTTAATGCCTTGATAGTTGCGGATTAGGGAGAGGAAGTCACGGACACCCTGCGACTTCTCATAGCTGTCGCCTAGCGTTTCCGTTACCTCTTTCAGCCTTGCTTCAATTTCAAGCTGCTCTTTCTGGTATTTCCCCGACATCATTTCAAAATTCCGCTCCGTAATACGCTCCATCACCTTATCTTCATAAAGGGAAGAAAACAGCCTGTCCAGTTCCGCAAGGCGTTTGTTCAGCTTTCTCTGCTCCTTTTCCAGTGCCTTTGCCATGCTCTGGTCTGTTTCCGTAAGCCGCTTTTCAATCGCCCTCACTGCCTTTTCATCATTGACCGCCATCTTCGCAAATCGGTTGATGTCGGCAAGGACAGCGTTGAATAAATCCCTCGCTTCAATGCTGTGTGCGGTACACATAACATTGCCGTATCTGCCATAATTATTGCAGGTGTATTGTACGCAGTCGATGATGTCGGGGCGTTTCCTCCTGTTGGCACTCGCCGCCCGCATTGCATAGCCGCAGTCCGCACACTTGATAACGCCCGAAAAGATATTCTCAAATCCCCCTGCGTTCTGCTCCCGCCTGCGGCTCGTCATAAGCTGCTGTACGGTGTCAAATTCTTCCTGCGTGACTATCCCCTCATGGGTGTCGGGTATCACTTCCCATTCTTCGGGCAGCTTAGAGGGGCGTTTCCTGCTTTTCATGTTAGCGGCAATCCGCTTGTAGCCTGCAAGGTTTCCCGCATATATCGGGCTTCTTAAAATTCCCCTTATGCTGTTCTCGCTCCAAATATAACGGTTCTCCTCGTTATCTTCAAAGTGCCGCTCATAGCCTGTCGCCCCCTGTGTGACCGCATAAGCGGCAGGGCGTAGGATATGCTGTTTGTTGATGTGCTTACGGATTTTGGCGATTCCGTTGCCCGCTAACGCAAGGTCGAATATCTCCCTTACCACATGGGCAACCTTGTCATCTATCAGCAGATGGTTATGGTCGGCAGGGTCTTTGATATAGCCATAAGGGGCTGTCGTTCCCATGAATTTCCCCTGCTGAAATCTCGCACGGTACGCCGATTTTATCTTGACCGACACATCGGCAGAGTACATTTCGTTTAGGATGTTGCGGAAAGGCGTGATGTCCATAGCGGATTTATTGAGCGTGTCCACGCCGTCATTGACCGCTATATACCTCACGTTATGCTCTGGGAAAAACACTTCCAGATACAGTCCGCAGTCAAGGTAGTTCCTCCCCAGACGTGATAAATCTTTCGTAATCACGCAGTTTATCAGCCCGCTTTCAATGTCCTTAATCATGTTCTGGAAACTTGGTCTTTGGAAATTCGTACCAGAGTAACCATCGTCCACATACGTTTTTGCTAAGTGCCATCCCTGCTTTTTCACATAATCCGTGAGGATGGATTTCTGTGTCGCAATGCTCGCACTCTCGTTATCCGTGCCATCGTCCTTTGACAAGCGGCAGTACATGCCGACTTCGTAAACCTTATTCTCCGTTCTTATTCCTGCCATACTGTAAAACCTCCGTATCTGTCCTATCTGTTTTCATGTCCCATTGCGTACATTCTAAGCGGACAGCCCCTCATTGTCGAAGGTGTCACCCTCGGCAATCTTCTTCCGAATATCCTCGGAGATAATCGGGATAAACGCTTCTGTGACTGTCTGTGTGCCGACATATTCACGGCTGATTATCATCTGCACCGGTGCTTTCGGCACGATGCGCTTTCTCTTTTTATCTGCTTTCTTATCCTCGCCCATACTTAAATCTTCCTTTCCAGACAGGGCAGGAGAACGTCTGGAAACGCCCCGCCCTGTCAATCAGATACCATCAATCCCCGCTGTTTACTTCTTTCTGTAATGCTTTAAGGAGTGCCGCCGCTTCATCAGCGTTCAATGTGATACCTTTTCCGCACTTCTCACGGTTCGGGGAAAAGCTGCGTACATCATACTTCGGCTCTTTCCCATTCCATGAAATCAAGTTGATTTCTTTTGTATATCCTCTGTCGCTTGCCGACAATACGGCGATTTCCTTTACAATCTCATATTGGATTTCTTTCATTCCCTGCCCCTTTTCTGTCTTGGCTTTCTGGTTTTTATCCGTCCAGAGTTTCATATTTACTTTCCGAAAAGAGAAGATTAGCGGCTGTCCCTGCCCCGTTTCCTCTGCAATTCACGCTCTAAAAGTTTGATGATGGTGTCCGCCATCTGCTTCGGCGTTGTGCCTTTCGGGAAGTATTTCTTTAACCTTTCCATGCCGATTTTCACGGTTTCTTTCTGATTTCCCTTTTCCTCCGTCATAATTGCAAATATCGTATCCATATCAAGCCGCCCGCTCTGGCTTAGGCTTTTCATCCGCTGTGCCTGTGAGAGTGAGGGCGTTGCTTCTTCGCTCTCCATCGTGGCAAAGAGGTTTTCCTGCTCGTCTTTCTTCAAAAAGGACAGTTCCACCGCAGGCGTGAGGGCGATTTTCCCCTCGTCCACCATCCGCAAAATCGGCGGTATCAGTTCCGTCAAACGGATAAATCTTTGCACAGTCATCCTGCCTACGCCGAAACCCTGCGCCACCTTGTCGTCTGTCCGCAACTTCGTCACAACTTGTGACGAGGTTAAATCCGTGCGGAAACCCTGCCGCTTCATGGCTTCGGATTTCATCTTGTAGGCAAACGCCCGCTCCGATGGCAGGATATTCTCACGCTGTAAATTACTGTCTACAAGGGTGATGATGGCTCGGTCACGGTCTAAGGGCAGGACAAAAGCGGGGATTGTGTTTATTCCTGCAAGTTCAGACGCACGGACACGCCGCTGTCCTGCAATTACTTCATAGCCGTTCCCGTCCTCTTTCGGGCGTGTGATTATCGGCGTGACAATGCCAAATTCCTTGATGCTTTCCGCTAACTCTGACAGCGTTTCATCCTCTGCCACATGAAACGGATTGTCGGGAAATGGGTACAAATCTTTGGTCTTTAACACCTTAAAATCCTGTTTCTTCATTCACTTTTTACCTTTCTCTTGATTTATTTCTTCCTGTTTTCTGCAATTCTTCTAATACGCCTGGCGGGATTTTCTTTAATAGCCGCCCCATCTGCTCATTGGTTCTCTGCAACTCAAATATCTTCTGATTCGCTTTCTGCACCTTTAACTCCTGCTCGTACTTTTCATCACGCATACGCCCCGCATAATCCGATTCCTGCCCGATTTGCTCCTTTAGTCTGTCGATATAGGCACTCTGCTTACTGATTTCCTTAGAGAATTTCTCCACGTCTGGGAGCCACGCCGCAATCAGTTCCAGAGCCTTGTCACGCTTCTTCCCTGCGTTAAAGGCGTTGATGTCGGAGAGGGCAGACACGATTTCTTCATACTGTTTATCAAGCCTGCCGCCTAATTTATAGAGCCATGTGGGGACGTGTTTCCGCTTGGTTTCCATTGAGGACTGCCCCCGTTCAAGCTGATTCCACCGTGAGGACATCCGCTCATGGTAGGCGGTCTGCCACTCGGATAATGATTTCTGGTTGCCTAAAATGGTTTTCGCTGACAGCTTGTTGTCTGGCGTAATCGGCACAAAACAGAGGTGCATATGCGGCGTCCTCTCGTCCATGTGGACGACTGCGGAGAGGATATTTTTCTCCCCGACACGTTCCGAAATGAAATCCAGAGCCATCGTAAAATACGCTTTCTGTTCCTCTGGCGGCAGGCTGTTCATAAATTCTGGCGAAGCCGTGATAAGCGTTTCCACCATCATCACGCTGTCTTTCCTTGTCCTGCACCCCGCTTCGGCTACCTTTCGGTTAATCTCTTTCTTGTAGGTGTAGCGTGGCGGTTTTACAAGGTGATAGTTATTTTTAGAGCGTTCCATGTCGATATCTGGATTGCTTTTGTAGGCTTCTTTCTTCCGTTCGTTGTGGCGTTCACAAGCCGCAACGCCGCCCGCTTTGCGTTTCTGGAAACGCAGGATTGCATAGGGCATAATCCATCATCTTCCTTTCTTCGGCGGGTAAACTGCCCTTTGGGTGACAGCGGTGACGGCGGTGACAGCAGTTTTGGGATACCCCCTCACAAGAGCCGTCACCGTCATGCCGCCATTCTTTTATCCGAAGCCGCACGGCGCAGGATAGCAGGGCGTAAGACCTGCCATAAGGGAGTCCAGAGGGAACGTCTGGCACACGACTTTGCAGGGCAAAGTGTAGTGTGTTACACCCTGTAAACGCAGTCGGAAAAATCAGATGGATTTTTCTGACCGCAGGGGTGGTTTTACACGCCGAAAAGGGCGGGTGAATCCCACGCCTGCATTTTGCGTTTGCGGGGTGTTCTCCCGTAGGGATGACAGCGGCGGGGTATCCTAAAATCACTGTCACCGCCGTCACCGCTGTCACCCGCAGGGCAGAGCCGCCAACTTTACATGGCTTTAACCGTCAATGACAGTAACAAGGGGTATCCCAATATCGCTGTCACCACCGTCACCGCTGTCACCCGCCCTCCTTGCAAGGGCAATCTGCCTGCCGTCTTTCCTGCGGCTGTACTGGTAGCAGATACGGTTCTCGCTTAAAAATGTGGTGCGGTATTCATTCAGCCATTTCGTAATCACCGTGGGTATGGTTTCCGTTTCCCCCATAGCGGCTAACAGTTCCGTTGCCGTGCCTGCCCATTCTTCCTTATCCCTCATAAAATCCACCAGCCGAAAAAGGACGTCTGGTATCGTTTCTTTCGCAAGCTGCTCCTGTGTTTTTCTCTCCACAAGTTCCCAACTGCAATCACGGAAACGCAGCGTGTATTCCTGATAGGGCGTGTCCCTGCCTGTCACATACAGCTTGGCAGTGTCGGATGCCCGTTTCTCCTTTTCCAGAACAAAGGTAGCGTCCGCACTCCCCGTTAAGCCTGTCGTCCCAGACACCTTGTTGAACACGTCGCTGTCATTCTGCTTTCGGATGTGGTGTACGACAATGACCGCCAGAGAGTGCCTGTCGGCAAAATCTTTGATTAGGGAGATGTCCCCATAGTCGCTTGCATAGGCATTGTCTTTAGATGCGGTTCGGACTTTCTGCAAGGTATCAATCACAATGAGCCTGCTGTCTGGATGGTCTTTCAGATAATCCTCCAACTGCACGATAAGACCGTCTGACAGCTTGCAGCTTGCCACGGCAAAATGAAGCCGCCCGCTCGCTTCGTCCGTCAAGCGGAACAGCCTGTCCTGTATGCGGCAGAACGTGTCCTCAAGGCAGAGGTAAAGCACATCGCCCTCCATTGTCGGCATATCCCACAAGGGAAGTCCCTGCGACACGCATAGGCATAGTTTCAGCATGAGCCAGCTCTTGCCTATCTTCTGTGAGCCGCAGAACAGCGACAAGCCTGTCGGGATAAGGCTGTCCACCACAAAGGACGGCTTCTCAAGCGGCTCATAAAGGAGCGTTTCGGCGTTGACTGTCTGTAACTTCTGCATGGCTTTCCTCCTTTCGGGCGGTGTCTTTGTTTTCATTGCACATAGGCGTTGACCTCCTTAAAAAAGATTTACTCCCACGAAAAAAGTGAGAGTATGTAATGCCGCCAATCCCACACAAATAAAAAACAGATTTCTTTTTCGGGCGGTGTCGGTCACGGTTGGAGATACTTCCTCATTTCCGCCTTTACTTTCTCCTTTGCAATCGCAACAGATTTCTGTACTGCGGAAGCGGTGCAATGCTCCATAGCGGCGATTTGGTAAAAATTGATCTCATACTCGTAGTAGAGCAGGAAACGCCGCCTTTGTATCTCTGGCAGTCCGTCAACCGCCTTACAGAGCGTTTCATTCCGTTCTTCTTCAATCATGCGTTCATCAAGGCTCTTAGGCACACGCAACGCCCGTCTGTAAAGGGTTTCGTCCCATACCTCGTTAAACTCCCTGTGCCGCTCGTCCCATTGGAGAAGATTCCTGTTCCTGCGCTCCATCTGCCGAAACTCCATAAAGAACTGTTCCGACACTTCCAACTCGTGGGATTTGCCCTGCCCGTCCTTAAAGCTGATAAAATACCTTGTGCCGCTTTCCGTGGATTCCTCCCGAAGCGTGTATGCCTTAACCCTGTATGCCATCCCTCTGTCCTCCTGCCAAAAAATAAGCGGGGAGATTCCACTCCCCACCCAGTAGCCCGCAGGATAATGGGATGTATTAGACGCTTACAAAATTTTCCGCAGCTTCTTCCGCAGATGGTCTAACCTCGCATAGATGGCACCAGTCGTCAAATGCACAAGTGGGGCAATCTCCTTTGTTGAATACCCCTGCATTTTCAGCAGGACGATTTTCAAGGTACGCCCGTCTACTGCCACTAACACTTGATAAAGATTTTCGCTCTCAATCTCGTCCAGTAACTCCGCAACCGTACCCACTTCCGTCTGCCGCTCCCTGTCTGCCATATCCTCAAGGTATTCCGCAACGTCATTCGTCCATCGGTAAAACCGCCTGTTGGAATTGAAGTCTGCCCTGTCCGCTATTCGTATCTGCTCAATGGTCGCTTCATCAACGCCGCACTCACGCAGCAGCTTTTCCTCCGCTTCTTTCCAGATACGCCATTTCCTGTCCTCCCGTCCGTGGTTGTATGCCATTCTTATTTCCTCCAATCAGAATTGATTGAGAGGGCAGAGAAAAGCCCCCTCATTTTCCAAAAGGAAAAAACAAGGGGGCTGAACGCCTTAAATTTTAACTTTCTATTATCTTTCTTAGCTTTATTAGGATTCTGGCTTTGCGTTTGTTCACAACGCTCTGGGTTATGCCTAACCTTAAACCTACTTCCCGCTCGGAAAGTCCGTCAAAAAAGATTGCCTGTATCAACTCCTGTTCATTATCCGACAGCAAAGGCAGGGCGGCTTTCAGCCTGTCCACCATAACCGCATTGACAACGGTTTCCGCAATGTCCGCCGCTTCATCAGCGATAAAGTCCAGAGGATTCCCCTCGCTGTCCGTAAATCCATCCAGAGAAAGCAGACTGTTCTTCGTATCTAATTTTTGCAGATAACGCCACCGTTCCTTATCTCGGTAGAAGTCTGTGTATTGCTCCCTCACGACTTCAAGCAGACAGCCTTGAATGGGGATAAACAGCTTGTCCATGTAGGTCTGGTCGGCTTGCCTGCGGCGGCAGAAGTCCGTGTAAGATAATTCCACATAGCCGCCACTTTCTTTGATATATACTTTTCTCGGTGCGTATTTCACCGCTAATACCTCCCATCTGAATTTTTGAAATGTAAAAAATTCAGATGGAGAGGCGGAGAACGACACCGCATATCAGAAACAGCCCTGCGGCGTATTCCGATAAAAAACGACAAAAGAAAAACCGCAAGGGCTCTGTGACCTCTACGGTTATGGGAAATACAAATTCTGTTGTATGGAGATTGTACTTCTACTCTCAAGGTGAGAAGTACCGCTGCACTGGCAGAAATTTTTTTAACTGGTTTCCTGCCGTTCTCTGATATGCTATGTATTGATAAATTTTACTTCGTATGAGCAGATGAATAACCGCCCGAAAAAAGAACATAAAAAAATCCCTCCAAATTTAAAAACAAATTCAGAGGGTAATTTAGGGTATAACAAAATAACCCACCCGAATATCGTTTTTTTTATTTGGTGAGTTTGTTCTTTCAAATACGAAACAAAAAGAGCCGATGATTCGTGAATTGTTCCACAATTTCATCGGCTCTGCGTCTTAAGCGTCTGGCTCTTTGATGACAGTTATCTTCAAGTTGTCAACTTTAATCAATCTTTCTTGTCTGCATTTTGGACAATAAAGGGGATAATTCTCCAAAACAGTGTCCTTCCTAATTTTATTACGGGTTTTGCTCCCACAAACAGGACACAATATCCATTCGCATTTCATCATAATTAGTCTCTAATCCTTTCAAATCTCATTTTATACGACTTTTGCAAGCTGTTAAGCTAACTTGTGGAACATATGCCGAACCTTATCTATACGGCTATTCGGGCGGCGGGGTTGGCAAATAAATTTACCAATAGCTGGCTGGTATCCTTTTAACTCTGTCAAGCAGACTCCCTGCCCATTTGTGAAATAAGTTAAATCGTTCCTGTATTCTTGAATACATCTGGCAGGGATTTCTCCTTTCAGAATGACCTCGTCATTCTTTATCTGAGTACTTACAATATCTGCACTATACCTTGGAGCATCATGATACGCCCGTGAGAGATATTCCTGCGGTGCATAAATTTCAAAGTGGAGATATGGCTCTAATAGTTCTGTCCCTGCTTTTTTTAAAGCCTGCTCCAATACGATAGGGGAAAGCAGCCGAAAGTCTGCGGGGGTACTTACAGGACTATAATACAATCCATATTCAAAACAGATTTTACAGTCTGTCACTTTCCATCCATACAGCCCCTGCTCGCAGCCATAAAGAACCCCCTCCATAACCGCATTTTGGAACGATTGGTTTAAATATCCAAGTGAAACTCTGCTTTCATACTGCACTCCGCTTCCAATAGGGAGCGGCTCTATAGACAACCCGACAGAAGCCCAGAAAGGATTTGGCGGGACTTCTATGTGGATGGTATATTCTGCTTTTCTAAGCGGTCTTTCCATATATATAACAGTAGGCTCTTTTATTTCTGCCTCCACATGATATTTTTCCTCAAGGATGGCACAAATGACTTCCATCTGCACATTCCCCAAAAAAGAAAGTATAATCTCATGCGTTGTAGTATCCACATAATATTTTAAAAGAGGGTCGCCATCTGAAATTTCTGTAAGTGCCCCAAGCAATATTTCCCGCTGTTCAGATTTCTTTACTGCAATCGTTGTTTGGAGCATAGGGAGAGGATTTTCAATAAATTTTCTCTGCGGCAACAGCATTTCGTTCCCCAAAATACTGTTTAGCTGCAAAACATCATTTGGTAAAATTACAATATCACCAGAGCAGGCTGTATCGGATGAATATAATTCACCGTTTGTCGGAACACACATCTCTGTGATTTTTATTTTCTCTTTTTCAGATATTCTAATAACATCCCTCAAATGCAATGTTCCGCTATATATACGCACATAAACAAAACGCCGCCTTTTCTCTGAATATTCAATCTTAAAAACCTGCCCGCATAGTTCAGATTGACCTTCAGGCGTTGATGAATAAAATTTACTGGCAATCACTTCTATAAGCTGCCGAATCCCCAGATTGTTTTTAGCGCTTCCGTGATAAACGGGAAATAACGTTCCGTTTTGGAATCTCCTGTTTTCTTCCTGTTCCAGTTCTGACATTTTAAACGGTTTCCCTGACATATATTTCTCTAATAGTTCATCGTTTCCCATAATTACCGCATCCCACTGTTCCATATCGTCATTGTCCGTTACATTTATATGGGGATGCTGCCCAACCTTTTGCTTCACTATAATTTCCGAAGAAAGCTTTGCTTTCATCTCTCGATATACCATTGGCAAATCAATCCCCTCTTGGTCAATTTTATTGATGAAAAAAATTGTTGGAATCTTCATTGTCTGTAGTGCATGAAACAGTATACGGGTCTGTGCCTGTATGCCATCCTTTGCAGAAACTAATAATACTGCTCCGTCTAATACGGATAAAGAACGGTATACTTCCGCCAAAAAATCCATATGGCCTGGCGTATCTATAATGTTGACTTTTACATCCTCCCACTGAAAAGATGTCACTGCTGTCTGGATAGTGATTCCCCTTTGACGCTCCAAATTCATTGTATCTGTCCTTGTTGTGCCTTCATCTACGCTCCCTAGTTCTGCAATTGCACCACTGGTATACAATAAACTTTCCGTTAATGTTGTCTTTCCTGCGTCAACGTGAGCCAGAATGCCTAAGTTAATTATTTTCATGTGATTTTCCTCCTATCAACACCCAAAAAAGGGCATAAAAATACCCAGTGATAAATACTCCTATCACTGGGTAAATAACTCCAATAGCCCCAAAACACTTATATGTTTTCGGGCATATAAAATTACATGATAAAAGTATTCTTAAACTGGGTACAAAAAACTAAGCCCCATATTAAAAATGAAACGGGACTGCTACTTTTTGTTCCCACTATCAAATTGACAGTTTATTTAAGAATACCTTGCCGCATATTTATTAACTCCTTGTATAATACTGAATCTAATTATATTCCTTAACCCTTTATTTGTCAAGCTGACAAACTAAAGCAGAAAAAGCGGCAGGATTTCCCCCTGCCACTAATCATCTGTTTATGCAAAAATAATTTCCTTTTCTACAATCTCTTTCGCGCAAGCCCTTATGTTATTGAGGCATCCTGTCCATTCTAAGGCGTTTTCTGCCTTTAGCTGTTCCGTTATGCCCTGTGCCTGTTTCATACCCTCTATGAGCCTTTCAAAGCGTTCCTGTGCCTGTCTGTCAATGTCGGCAAGGTAAGCGTTAAGTCTGCCGCTTGTAAGAAGATTGGTGTATGTAACTTTACAGTGATGCTTCAGATAATCCAAATGCCGCTGTCCCCAGATGCCTATCGGCTGTTCTTCTTCGGCGGGTACAGTTAAGCACGGTATTAAATAATCGCCTTGCCTTTCGTATTTGCCGCCCATTTCCTCAAAAATTGTCTTTGCCATTGTCTGTTACCTCCACATTCTTTTTTATTTTGAATGTCCGCAAAATCCGTCCTACATCTCGTGGGCGCCAGGGGCAGTCGAGGTCATGGGATGCAATGATTAAATTTTGTACATTAGTCCCGGCTCCCATCTTGAATGTGCTGCCCATCAGCACACGGACGGAACCATTCCTTAACTTTGCAAACAATTCCTTTTTCTTTACATCCGTATTTGCCTCATGAATGAAAGCAATCTCTTCTTTTGGGATTCCCTTTGCAATCAGCTTATCCCGCACGTCATTATAGACACTGAAACTGCCATCGTTTTTTGGCGTGGACAGATCGCTAAACAATAATTGTGTCAGCTTTTTTTCCTTCCCTTGCTCCCAATAGCGGTAGACTTCTTCCACGCAGGCATTCACCTTGCTTCCTACCTCATCCGGCAGCAACTCGTTCATAAGCCTCTGGTCAAGCGCCAGTTTCCGCCCGTCATTGGTAATCAGCAGCATGTTGTCTTCGGCAGGTAAGACCATGCCCTTCCGGATACGCTCCGCACGGTTCCCCAGCTCTTCTACCATTTCCTTTTGTATCTCGCTTGGCTTCACTGTAACCACACGGTATTCCGCCTCCGGCACAGGAAGGTTCAGCATATCTGCGGTCTGGATGTCCGCCACCTCCCGAAACATCATCATCAGTTCCGGCAGATTATAAAACCTTGCAAATCTTGTTTTCATCCGGTATCCACTGCCCTCCGGGGCGAGTTCTATCGCTGTAACCGTCTCGCCAAAGGTCGATGCCCATGCGTCAAAATGCTGCAGGTTCCGTTCTACAAGCGCCGGATATTGCAGATATCTCTGCATGGTATACAGCTCCGTCATACTGTTCGACACTGGGGTTCCTGTGGCAAAGACAACTCCACGCCCGCCTGTGATCTCATCCAGGTAACGGCATTTCATGAACATATCCGAAGACTTCTGCGCCTCTGTCTGTGCGATGCCTCCTACATTGCGCATCTTACTATAGAGGTAAAGATTTTTGTAACTGTCCGCTTCGTCTACAAATAGGCGGTCAATCCCTAATTCTTCAAAGCATATCACACCATCCTTCCTGCTCTGGTCATTCAGTTTTTTCAGCCGGGTTTCCAGTGACTTCTTCGTCCGTTCCAACTGTTTTACGGAGAACCGGCTCCCATGGCGTGCCTTCAGTTCGGAAATCCCATCAATCACCTCGGCAATCTGCATTTCCAGAGTACGTTGCTGACGCTCCACACTTAAAGGTATTTTCTCAAATTGTGAATGCCCGATGATCACCGCATCCACATCACTGGCGGCAATCCTGGCACAGAACTTCTTCCGGTTCTTGGTCTCAAAATCTTTCTTCGTAGCCACAAGAAGATTCGCTGCCGGATATAGCTGTAACCACTCGGAAGCAAACTGCTCGATGATGTGGTTCGGCACTACGACCATAGATTTACTGCACAGCCCCAGCCGCCTGCTTTCCATTGCCGCCGCAACCATGGTGTACGTCTTCCCTGCTCCCACGACATACGCAAGCAGTGTATTTCCTCCATAAATAATACGGGCAGCGCCGTTGACCTGGTGCTGCCTTAATTGAATCTCCGGGTTCATCCCGTAAAATTTCAGATGGCTCCCGTCATATTCCCGTGGACGGATTGCGTTAAAATGCTCATTATAATACTTCGTCAGCCTCTGCCTGCGTTCCGGATCACTCCAGATCCAGTCCTGGAACGCCTGCTTAATCAAGTCCTGTTTTCCCTGTGCAATGGCTGTCTCATCCCTGTTTAGGATTGCCTTTCTCTTTCCTTCTTCATCCTCCACATAGTCATAGACACGAGTATCCCTAAGATTCAAGGTATCTTCCATAATCTTGTAGGCATTAGCACGATGCGTTCCATAGGTGTTGTTTGCTTTTACATTTCCCTTATCAATACTCTTTCCCTCAATATTCCATTCCCCCGTATATTTAGAAAAATGGACTTCAATGCAGGATTTCAAATAATCTGAAGTATCCAGCAGCCAAAACATAAACTTCCTCACATCTGTCTCCGGTATCCAGGTCGCACCAAGCCTTACACTGATTTCCAATGCCGTCAGGTCTTTGGGCTGTACTTTCTCCAATGCCTCCACGTTACTTTTATAAATGTCAGATACCTGTGCCGCTATCCTTGCCTGCTTTAACTTCTCCCTCACATTGCCGGATAGATACTCATCCTCGGATACATACTGCGGTTTCTCATCGTCCGGGATAACTGATTCCCGTTGACTCTTCCTGATCTCCGGCCCCCGGAAGATGACGCCGCTCAGCTCATGCTCGATCTCCTCCGCACTTTTTCCGGTAAGGGAACACATATAATCCATGTCCACACACGCTTTCTCAGCCAGAGACACCGACAATGCCTCACTGGCTGTATCCACCTTCGTGACTGCCTCATGCGGTTTGATGGTACGCTTGGTAAACATATCTGCCTTGCGTTTTAACGTTCCATCCTCTGCCAGGACCTCCAGGGAACAAAGCAGGGGATAACTTCCGTCATCCGAGAATACCATGCTGTTTGCCCTGGCATTCAGAAGACCATATTTTCTCTGAAAGGAATCATATAACTGATTTAGCTTTTTCTGCTGTTCCCCTATCTCACGGTCAGAGTAACCTTCTGTCTGATAGAAGATCAACTCCCGCACACAATCCCGAATCGCAATCATTCCTTTGATGCGGTTCAGCCCCGTTACAGAACTATCCACCAGCTTCATCCGGCTGTTCTCCCGGTAATACACCCTGCCTCCTGCCACCGTGTAAGAGAAATTCGCTACAGACAGATCCGCCGGGATACCATAGTCCCCCTCTTCTACCATTTCACTGGTCTCATATTCCGGAATCTCTGCTAGGATCTTTGTGATCGCTTCCTTTAATAATTCCGCAAGATTACTGTCCGGAAATGGATTGCAGACCAGCTTCGGTCCATAAGCGCCCATCACAATCTCCAACTCCCCAAGAACCATCTCCGGATGTTCCTGGAAATAGGGATTGATACATACGATACGCCGTCTGTTTTCTCCCTTTGTATTCACAAATTCATTTTCATATAACTTCTTTGCATCAATCCATTCCGGCATGTCCGTACTTAAGTCACGCAGGCTCTCCCGTTTCTGGAAAAACAGGATATCCGCATTCGTATCTGTCCCGGCGTTATACAGGAATGCATTATTAGGCAGCTTGATTGCTCCCAGCATATCACATTTCTCAGCGATATATTTCCTTGCACGGTTATCCATCTTATCCATAGTACCGCCGCCAATACCGCTTGAAGTGACCAACGCCAGTACACCGTTTGGTCTTATTTTATCAATGGATTTCGCTATAAAGTAATCATGGATCAGAAAATTCAGCTTGTCATATTTCTTATCCAGAACCTTGTAATTCCCAAACGGGATATTTCCAATCACCACATCAAAGAAACTGTCCGGCAGGTTTACTTCCTCAAATCCCTGCACTGCTATCGTAGATTTCTGGTAAAGCTGCTGCGCAATCCTGCCGGAAATGCTGTCGATCTCTACCCCGTATATCCTACAGTCAGACAGACTTTCCGGCTTCATCCCTGCAAAATTCCCTGTGCCGCAGCTTGGCTCCAGGATGTTGCCGGACTTAAGCCCCATATTCTCCAATGCCTCGTACATAGCACGGATCACAACCGGCGGTGTATAAAATGCAGACAGGGTAGACTCTCTTGCAGACTTGTATTCTTCTTCCGTCAAGACAACCTTTAATTCCAGATATTCTGTACCCCATTCTTCTTTTGTCTCGTCAAAGGCATCCGCCAGTCCGCCCCAACCTACATAGCCTGCCAGGATCTCCTGCTCGTCCGGCGTGGCGTACCGGTTCTCTTCTTCACACTTCTTCAGCATCTGGATAGCCCTGATATTTGCCCGGAACTTCTGCTTTTCCCCTCCGCATCCCAGTTCATCATTCGTGATCCGGTACTGGCTTCTCTCTGCCTGCGGGATCTCCGGATGCAGGTCAAAGGACTTCATACCTGTTGATGGTCTCTGTTTCATCCAGGATGGCATGAGACTTTCTGGTGAATCTCCGCCTTCCTCTGCCGTGATCCCTGTCTCCTGTTCATATAATAAACCGCCAGACGGCTTGGTATCCTGCTCTCCTTGCAGCTGCTCTATTACCTGTGCTTCTTGCTCTTTAAGCAGATCATAGACAAATTGTAAGGACTCACGCCTAAAGATGGGAAATCCAGTGCCCTCCTGGAATGTGATGTCTTTTAAGCTCACATTACCGGTGTCCGCATCCACACTGTCAACGGCAAACTTTCGTTCCTCCAATATCAGCTCAACGCCAATCGGGATATCCTCCGGTGTCGGCTCATACTTTTCTTTTGCCGGCTGGTATCCCTGCTCCCGGATGTTCTTGAACCATTGGCTTGCAAATAGGTTTAGTTCCTTCTCCAGTACCTTATTCACGATTCCATCCACAACTACCCTGTCAAACCGGTTCAATTTATCTTGTTGGTATGTCCTGGCATTCAGCGTCTGAGCCTCATGGTCAACAACAAATTCCATATCCGGATCTGCAAAGGCATCCCCATTCTCTGTAAAATAATGGGAAACAGCGATCCGGTTCTCCCCGATCTGCTCCACAGTAAGCGGCATAAATGATTCTCCCGCCTCAAACCTTTTTGATTCCTGTTCCTGCCGCAGGACTTCCGGTGCAAGCTCCATCATCGTCCGGTAATTCCGGTGTGCTGCGGTAAATTTTCTCTGTGGTTTAGCTGGTGATTTTACTGTTTTTTTATCCTGTTTATATTCGGTTACACTCTCCTGCGGCTTCTCTGCCACCGGAACTTCTTCTTTATCGCCCCCTTTTCTTTCCCCACCAACCTCTGGTACACGCTCTTGCTCTCCCGTTTTTTCTATAGCAGGTTCTTCTTCTGTTCCCCTTCTATTTCCTTGGCTTCTTAACTCTTCGGCATCCGGTTTCTCTTTCTCTTCCATCGACGGCTCTGGAATTATCTTTTTACTTTTCAGATAATCATTAGCCGGATTCTCCCTTAGCTTCACTTCGAACTCTTCACGGGACATCTCTTTTGTAAACAAAGGATATCTCTGATCCTGCAGCACAACCGTATCGTCTGAAAGGAATTGGATTTCATAGGCGTCTGTTCCAATCCATACAGTAGTTCCTATATCTATATCATAAGGCGGATGCATTGCAGAAAGATTTCCCATGGCTCCTACTTGTGAATCTGAATTTTGAGTCAATACAGATTCTTGTACCGGCGCAGGCTCTTGAGTCTGTGCCAGTAAAGAGTCTGTACCTCTTCCAATGGAAGGTATGCCATGCAAAGGCAAAGCCGATGTTTCTCTTTCGGCTGGTAGAGGTGTAAACAGGCTGTAAGTTCCATCCCGGTAACCCATAAGGTTCCTGTATGCTTTCTGCATAGATTCATAATTTTGATCAAAATCTGCGGTATTATCCAGCATTTCGGACATAGACAGCAGTAGTTCTTCTACTCTTGAAGTATCTGCAAGTTGTAATCCGATCTCCCTAATCGCCAGCTCATAACTACTTCCATGTGTATATGGACGTACCACATTTTCCGGCTGGCGGGAATAAAACATATAAATTTCACCTGCAAGGACATGTTTCTCATATTCCGGAATGCCTGCCAATTCTTTTTCCGACATATACCGATTTACCGCAATCAGTTCATCAATACGATCCGCCACCTTACTCCATTTTAAAAGGATTTTTGGCGCCTCGTCTTCATATCCCCGGTGTAATACAATCCCCTTGGAATCATGGTCTTCCCCGATGCCCGTTCCTGCTAAGACAGAAGAACGTCCGCCTATTCCGTATTCATTTTTTAGGAAATCAGCTTTTTCTTTCCTGGAATGCCCCTGCAGGAAATAGGAGTAAATGCGGTACTTTCCATACTGAATAACACTGCCTGAAGAAAGTACCGTATCAATCAACTCCTGTGAAAATGAGAAATCAAGGGCTTGTTCCCCTGCCAAATCATTAAGCAGCTCCAACTGGTCTCCCACCGTGGGCAGTGGCTCCGCCTGGTCTCTTAACTCCCCGGTCAGACGCATCCCCTCAAAATAATCTGCAATCACTTTCCAATCGTAAAAGGATTGCTCACTTCTGTCCTCATACCTCCCCACCAACATATGGAGTACATTTTGATAAACCTTATATCCTACAACTCTCTCGTCTGCCAGTACCATTTCCGTATAATCATCACTGAAAATACTTTGGATATATCCTATCCGCTCACTCCTGTCTTCATGGCTTTCATAGAACGCCCGGACCTCTGCCCTTGATACTTTTAGGTCAGACGCAGACAGGAGCAGTGCTTTGATATCCGCCTCCCTTCCAAAGAAAGGAATGCTTTTATCCTCACTGCTCCTGTCATACCACTCTAACTGTCTGTCATTCTCCTTGCTGTCAGTTTCTCTGCTGTCAGTTTTCTCTTCACTGTTTTCGGTATTATCTTCTAACTGTACACCAGTTCCTTCATCACGATCTCTTCCGCCGACTGCCGGATGTTGTTTACCATCCCAAGCCACAACATCTGATCTTTTTCCTTCAGTTCTTCCGTCACGTTCTGCGCTTCTTTCAGATCTGCTGTTAACCGCTCCATCATTTCCTGTGCTGCCTTCTGCGTCTCTGCCAGATGTTGGTTCAGTTTCCCCTGTGTCAGCAGGTTTATAAATATTCCGTAATGTTCTTTCTTCAGATAGTTGCGCCGGAGTTCTCCGTACTTCCCAACGTGTATTTCCGGTTCTTCTGGCACTGTCAGGTTTGGCAGAAGATAATCGCCCTGCCGTTTGTATTCGATTGCTGCCATTGTCTTTTCCATCGTTAAGCCTCCTCTCGTCACTATCCTTTTCCTTATCGGCTTGAATCCTGCTTTTTTTATTTTCATTATACTGACCTGTGTAATCTCCGGCAAATGTGCGTTTTTTCTCCTGCCTTTCTTCCAATTGCAGCTTTCTAAGCGTGTCCGAGATCTCGGACAAAACCATGCCCGATATATCGCTGTTTACCGAGCCGAACAAATTGACAAGTTCCGGTGTGTTCAGCTGTGCAATGTTCCTGAAATCCTCTGACTCCAGATAGATTTCCGCATCTATCCCGCACCGGACCATAACCATATAAGCAATGCTGTTCGCCAGAAGGGTCTTGATCTCTGTCTCTACGCTGTATTCGTCCAATCCATCCAAATAACTGTCTTTGCGGTTCGATAAGATATCCTGCATATAATCAGTCAGATTATCCTCGGCAGCATTCTTCGCTGTCTCCAGTATCGTTTCTTCCAATCTCTTTACACCCGCCGAAACACCAAATGCATTCGCCAGGGTCTCCCGTACTTCTTCCCTGCGTTCCCCGATCTGCCATAAAGAAACCGGACGGACTAAACGCTTGTATTTCCCTTCTTTCGTATCAGAAACATCAAAATAATATTTCAACCGCATGGCTCCTGCACTCTTATCAAATACGGCAATGCCCTTGGAGTCCCGTTTTACCCAACGCCCAAATTTACGGTTCCATCCTTCCATATCCAGGACTGCCGCTGCATCCGGACGCTGTTTATAGATTAACAGCTGTTCATCAAAGGGCAGTCGGTAATTCCGGCAGGCAGAACGTAAGAATAACATCCAGTTCCCAGGGCTTGCAGATACCTCTCTTACCGCCTCTGCATATAAGTCTGTAATCCGGTCAATCTTCTTTACCACTGCTCTTCACCTCTGTCTTTCCTGCTTTTTAACTTGTTTTCTCTATCTTCTTGTTTTGCCTATTTTTTGGTTTCCTTATCTTTCCGGTTCTCTCTCATGGCTTTTGACCAGCGGGTATTTCTCCATAAATGCTTTCACGGTACGGCAGTCTCCGCCCGTATAAGACCAGTCTTCTTCCGGGTCTATATCCAGATATCCATCCGGCGGCAGCTTAATCGGCTCACGGGTAATGATACTGCCTAAATGATTCACCATAATCCCCTTTGCAATCTGTACCGGATCACCACGCCCCAGATCATCATACCGGACTTCATACAGATATAAACCTTTGGGAATGCTGCCACGGTCTAACCGCAGATCATGAAATAATGCCGGTTTTCCAAGCACCTCGATCTCCGTAAAGTGTTCTTCCATTGCATTGAATCTTGCCAACTCTATTGCACTTCCTCTCCTTATATCTTCTATCTACATCTAATTATTAGATATCATTATTTCCACCGGTGGCTGATGCTGTACCTCAATAAATGTCTGCCTTACCCTATCGTCACCAGTCACCGTGTTGCTTTTAACCGATAACTATAAACTGATATAAAACGGCTTACACTTTATATCTCCCCGCCACACAAAAAAGTGTAGATTTTATTTGCCTTCACCGCTTTCTGTATCTCATTGATCATGCCGATCTCTGCTACGGAGATGCCCGGTAATGCCAGGATATCATCCATCGTCATAGCAAGGATCTTCTTCTCGCAGTCAAATCCGGCATCCAACAGCTTGGCAATGGATTTGACTGCCTTATTATTCATCTGAGCCATTTCCCCTATCTCTCCTTATGCTTCTGATCCTGCGCTTTCTGTATCTGCATTTCTTCCGACTTCGGCTCATAGGTGGCACCATTTTTCTGCATCTGCTCCGCAAACTGATTGATATGAAATACTTTCTCATCCATCCCTATTCCCATCCCAAAATGGCAGTCGTCAATATAGCAGCAGGTGTTTTCACTCTTTTCTCTCCATGCCGTTGTTATGACAATCTTTCCGCCATCAGGAATACGGAATTTCTCCCTTTGCTGTGCATCAACAAATAGAATCCCTTCCTTTGCCCGTTCTATATGCCGGTCAAGCCGCTGTGACTCATAACAGTAACAATAAAAGTTATAGTCCCCCTTCATCGGATTGCAGCGCAGCAGAAATACATACTTGTTCGTATCTACACGGAATCCATACTGTGTACAATAATCTCCAAAGAACATACAATCTGGAAATATTGTCGCATACCCAGCCATTCCTTTCTTACCTGCCAAAAGCCCGCATTCATCCGAACGCAGATAATTGATCACTTGATCCAGTTCTTTCTTAAATACATCCGTCTTCCACTTTTCCATATGGTCAGTCCATGTCGTATAAAAGGAGTTTCCCATACTGCCAAAATCGCCCCGCAGATGTCCGATACATCCCGTCTGCTCTTGTATCTGCGAACTCGGCGTATACGCATATTTCCACTCTTCCGGTGTGGCAGGTCTGATACTCATATCCCCTTCCATATCAGCGTTCCTCCCGGATGCGTGTCTTCTTCATTTTCTTTTCATGTGCTTTTACTTTTTCCTTATATTTCTCGGCATCCTCAAGAAGCGCCTCCGGCGAATCATAAACATCTTTGCTCAGGTTTTCCTCTACCTTGCCGCTGACATACCAGTCCGTATGATAGATCGCCTTTGCCATCTCATTTAACGTATAGAGGGATGTCTTTTCTCCTGCTAGACGGATTAACGCCTCCGGTACTCTCCCTCCATCATGGATCATCCGCACTTTAATGTCCGGATTCCCACCTGTATAGATTTCCTTTGACGTCAGCCGAAGCCCGATACTTCCTAAAACAGCGCCTATCTGCAGTGTTGGAAATTGGATCATTGCAGCCCCTTCTTTATACTCCACCATAGCAAACATACTCTCGTTTTGTTCCCTGCTTATCCCATAGTGCTTCGTTTCTATTTCTTCTAAATACTGGATCTCCTCTATGACACGCCCGCATAAATCCTTTACCGCTTCCACTTCGCTGTTCATATAATGTCCCCACAGATAGTTGTCTTTCCCCCTGCACTGCCAGGTAGCATATTGAGACGGTGCGTCTCTGTTGAACCCCAACACATACTCCATGTTATTTACCCGGATTGCATTCGTGATACAATACCCCGCATTTCTTCTTATTTCGCCTACTTCCATTTACCTCACCTTTTCCTTTCTTCCTTCTTTGTCGGTTTTCCCACCTTTTCCTTCTTCCTTCGTCTCTTCCAATTCCTGCCTCTCTTTCCTTCCTTGCTCGTCTGTTCTTTGGATTTCTTCCAACCGCTCATTTGCCCACTGCGGCATACATTCCGGCTTAATTTCTCCCAGGATATCCTGCCGGTTCCATCTATGGCTGTTCCCGCTATACAACGTCGTGCAGAAACAGGCTCTTCCCCGTGCATTTCCATGAGCTCCATAGCCGCCTGTTACAAGCACTAACTGATTTTCTGAAGAACGGTACTCCGGTCTTAATACCTCTGGCTTGATCACTGCCACTTTCCCGGATAAATCTACACTGCTTTTCAAGGGCAGACACATCTCTTTCGTGATCTTTTCCCTTGGCACTGTCACACTTTCCTGTTCTTCCCGGACTTTTACACACTGCTCCTTAACCCGCTGTGCAAACAGATCCACAATCTCTACATAATCATTCCCTATCACGCAGTCCTGGTAAGACTCGAAGAGTTCATTGCTCGTATAAAAACCGCAGAAATATGGCATTTCATTCTTCTCATCAATGCCGAAAACTACCTCTTTCTCTCCGATCCGGATGCCTTGTGTAATCTCATAATCATTGACAGTCCGTCTTTCTTTTTCCTGCTCCATCACATCCTCCTTTCTTTCCTCTACTGATTTTTACTAAATGCATCTGGCATACTCTTAATTCCAACATTCTGCTCAATAACCACTCATAAATACAATTTTAAATATTGTTTTAGCCATCACTATGAACTATTCAGAATATCAGAGTATGTAAAAAGGGACAGCGCCCTGCCGTCCCCATCAATTTCATCTATTTTGTTCTAATCTTTCCTGGAAAGCCGCTCTCCTACAAGTATCCCTGCCAGGAACACAGCTATAGCAGCTGTAAATTTTTCTTTCTTATTCATCCTTCATCACACCTCATTCCTTTATGCCTTTTTTCTCTTATTTCTGCCCGCACGGATTCTCACAGCCAAAACACCTATCACAGACACGCCTGCCAATGCAAACCACATCCATACACTGCTTTGGTCACCAGTCTTTGGCGCTCCTGTCTTCGGTGTCTCCGGCTTTACTATCTTCACGGTCTGCCCCTCGTCTGCCAGATCTTCATGGACAGTAAGCTCTGCCTTATCTTCCTCTTTCTCCAGATACAGCTTTTCAAACACAACTAATTCATGACCTGCCAGTACCGAACCATTGAACGTAAAGGTAACATCTACGGTTCCGTCTGCTTTTTCTGCCTGAAAAACACTCTCTGCGGTAACTGTCTGTCCGTCAATCTCTAATGCCTTGCCCGTTGTCTTATCCATCAATGTTCCTATGACACGGTATTTCTGCCCGATTTCCAAATGCTTATATTCTACCGTATCCACAATCGTAAGTGCATCCCCGACAAGCAGTTCCTTATCTCCGTCACTTCCATCTTTAGCGGTTGTATGAATCTCCGGAAAATGAACGGTCTGCTCCTCATCTTCAATCTCCGTATGGCTTGCCACTTCTTTCTCCTGATAAGTCACCGTCTCAAACGCCACTACTGCATTTCCCTTCAAAGCGCTTCCATCAAAAGTAAATACCATCTCAATAGAACCTTCTGGTTCTGCCGGTACAAAGACAGCCTCCGCCGTTACTTTCTCATCTTTCACAAGTAGCTCTTTTCCGGTCTCCTGATCCATCAGCACACCGGAAACCTTATACTCTTTCCCTGGCACCAGGTTATGGTATTTCACAACATCAACCACCGTTACATTCTCATCCGCTTTTGCAACATGGCATCCCGTCTCTGTATCTGACGCAGTTGTTCCAATCTCCGGGAAATATACAGTCTGCCCTTCATCTTCCAGGTTAGCGTGTACTGCCAGCTCCCTCTCTTCCAGGGTTACAGATTCAAAGGCTACCACCGTCTTACCCTTCAAAGCACTTCCATCAAATACAAATGTGACCTCCACTGTTCCAGACATTTCCTCCGGCACAAAGACTGTCTCGGATGTGACTGCCTCTCCATCCACTTCAACCGCCTCTCCGGTTGCCCGATCCATCAAGGTTCCGGTTACAGTATATTCCTCTCCTGGGATCAGGTTCTTATATTCCACCGTATCTACCAGTGTTACTTCTGCATCTGCATTGGAAATATTCTCTCCGGTTTCAGAATCTTTCGCCGTTGTTCCAATCTCCGGGAAGTACACAGTCTGCCCTTCGTCCTCAATCTCGGCATGGACAGCTATCTCTTTCTCCTTGTAAGTCAGTGTCTCAAATGCTGTCACAGTTTTGCCTTTCAAGGCACTTCCATCAAAAGTAAATGTTACCTCAATCGAACCTTTGGATTTCTTCGGTGTAAAAATCACTTCCGCTGTTACTCTCTGTCCTCCTGCCGCATCCGTCTCTCCTGTCGGCTGTTTCTGGTCTGACTCATCCTCCGTATCCACAAGCAATTCTTCTCCCGTTTCCTGATCCATCAAGATGCCCGTCACCTTGTACTCCTTCCCCGGGATCAGGTTTTCATATTTCACAGTATCTACAATCGTTACTTCTTCATCTGCTTTCGAGATGTGCTTCTTCGTCTCGGAATCTACCGCTGTCGTTCCAATCTTCGGAAAATATACTGTCTGTTCTTCATCTTCAATCTCAGCGTGGACAGCGACTTCCTTCTCCTGATAAGTCACCGTTTCAAATGCTACTACGGATTTCCCTCTCAAAGCGCTGCCATCAAAGGTAAATACCACATCAACTGAGCCTTTGGCTTTCTCCGGCACAAAGATAGTCTCTGCTGTCACTTTCTGCCCGTTTACAAGCAGTTCCTTTCCTGTCTCTTTATCCATCAAAGTACCAGAAACCTTATATTCTTTTCCGGGAAGCAGGTTCTCGTACTTCACGGTATCCACAATTGTTACTTCTTCATCCGCTTTTGCCAGATGGTCACCGGTCTCAGAATCTGCCGCCGTTGTCCCAATCTTCGGGAATCGGATCGTCTGTCCTTCATAGGAAAGGTCCGCATGTTCTGCAAGCTCTTTTCCGTTATAAGTCAGTGATTCAAATGCTACCACGGTCTTCCCCTCCATGGAGCTTCCATCAAATCTAAAAGTAACCTCCACATTTCCAGATGCTTCTTTCGCTGTAAAGACAGTCTCTGCCGTTACTGGCTTACCATCCACTTCCACAGCTTTCTTCGTCCCTTTATCCATCAAAACGCCGGAAACCTTATATTCTTCTCCTGGAATCAGGTTCTGGTAACTAATCGCATCAATCAGCGTTACTTCCTGGTCTGCATTGGCAATCTTATCACCGGTCTCAGAATCTCTTGCCGTTGTTCCAATCACAGGGAAATGGATCGTCTGCCCTTCATCCTCGATATCCGCATGAACCGCCAGTTTCTGATCTTTCTGATACAATTCTTCAAACACAACGATCGTCTTCCCCTCTAGGGAAATCCCATTGAAGGTAAAGATTACGTCCGTCTTCCCGCTTGCCTTTTTTGCTTGAAATGTCTTCTCTGCTTTCACTTCTTTTCCATCAATCAGAATCGGTGAACTGGTCTCCTGATCCATGAGCGTTCCGACAATTTTGTATTCCTGTCCTTTCTTCAGCCCTTCATATTCCACCGTATCTGTCAGAGTCACAGTTTTTTCCGCTTTTGCCATATGAGAGCCGGTCTTCTTATCCTGCGCCGTTGTCTCAAGTTCAATCCTGTCATCCGTAAGCGTTCCCAACTGCACAGTCACAGAGTCCTTATAAATCGTCACCTCAAATTTCAACAGGTTCATGCCCTGGTTTGCTTCACATCTCTGCTCTTCCACTACATACGTGTCATAAAGTAAAGCGCCTCTGCTATCATCTGGTGCAGATACGCCAAACCAGATCCCGTCAGAAGAAGACGTCCCCTGATTCGTATTTGCCGTGTGCTTTGTCCAACTGGAAGAAGTGCTTGCATATCCGTTCCGGTCGGTTACAATCACATGGCTCTCACCCGTTGTCTTGGAAGTAATGGAGAACGGAACATTTGCAAGCCTTTGTAATTCTCCATCAGATACTTTAACAAACTCCAAATCTCCACGGTAAGGCTGCTGCTCTACCGTGGCTGTCTGATAACAGGATACCGTCTCATTCTGCCCATTCCCGCTAATCTTCTGTACCTGGACCACACTGTTTACCAGATATCCCTCCGGTGCTTTCGTCTCCTGGATCGTGACAGTGCCTAACGGCAGACACGGCGTCTTTCCATCCATCTGGTAATAGAACTCGTCGCCGGATACCCGATAGTCCTTGGTAAAATGCACTTTTCCTTCTTTGTCTGTCTGGAATACCCATGTCTTCGCCGGTTGTTTTCCTGCCTTTGCCGGGTCCGTATCCATCTGTTCCTTATAATATTTCACCGTAAATTCCGCATGTTCCAGAGATGCCGCGGTCTGTGCTTTTGCCTCTCGTGTCTCCACATCAATCTTTTGGATCAGCAGATCCAGCGGGTTGCTCTGCGGAACCTCCTGCACGCTTAATCCTGCGGTCAGATCAGACTGCACTGTTACGTCATAACTCTTTGTGTCGACTGCATACCCGGCACCTGCCTGAATCTCACGTACTACATAACTGCCCTCTTCCAAATCACCGGATTTGCCATATCCATTTGCATCTGTTGTAATCACTGCCACCTGGGTACTTCCCTGGTAGATTCCGTACTTTGCACCTGCCAGGCTATAATTTCCATTTTCACCGGAGATACTGCCATTCGCTGTACTCTTCTGAAGTTCAATCCATCCATAGGGCGCTCTATACCAGCTTCCGGCTATGGTCTGGTGATTGTCCACCGGAAGAATGAATGCCTGAAAACTCTGCGGCGGTGCAGGAAGGGTATTGATCACGGCAATGACCTCTTTTGCTTTCGTAATAAAATTTGCCGGCGCTCCATAAAACGCATCCCCGCCGTCATTGTAATTGTCAAAAATATACGACAGTGCCAAATGTCCGATAATATAAGAATCCGTATCTGACCATCCGCCAAAACACTGGCTCTTAGTGACTTTCTCATATCCGTATCCGCCGTTCAGATAGTAGAGCGCTTTCCGGATCGGTGAACTCTCCGGCAGGAAGTTATACTGGTAACTGCCCGCACTCGGTGTCTTCTTGTATGGCTCCAGGCAGTAAGCCGTATTACTGCCATCAAAGGTCATTCTCGTTGTAGAATAACTTCCATACGGAATATTTTCACCTGAATTAAAATATAAAGTTCCGTCTGCAGCAAATGCTATTGTTGCGGAGGAACTTACCATAGACAACATCGTTAACAGACTCAATCCAAATGCGATGATACGTCTGCTCTTTTTCCTAAACTTTTCTAACATCTTTCTATTCCTTTCTTTGTTAATATCCATAGGAACTGCCATCAAACAGCCTCTCCCCTCTACTTTTTCTATCCTTAATGCTGCTTACTGCGTCTTCCCTTTTCACTTTCCATTGACTTCCCTAGAAACACTGGAAACAATTAAATCCAGAATCTCTATCTTCCCCTCTATCCATGCCTATACCCTCTCTATTCTCATTCTGCATATTTTGCATATTTCATTCTATATCTCTGTATCTCCATACCTTCATTTCTCCATATCTCTATACCTTGCTTCCAAGAGAGGGGCTAACCTCCGATTCTCCAGTGGAAAAGTGGATAGCCACCGGCTCCTATTGTCTTTTCGGCTGGTAATCTGCTGGTAAAGGAGGGGGTAGGGTGTGGGAAGGGGGAGACGAAAAAAAGGCTATCCACAAAAGGGCGTACCGATGCCCCGGTGGAAAGCCTTTATCGTTCTCTCTCCTGATCCTTGTTCCGCTCCCGTTTCCGGTACATCTCCAACGCCTTGATAATCGTATCTTCCATCTGCTTGGCGGGCGTCCCCGGCGAAAAGTATTTATTGATACGCTCTTTGGGCATGCGAAACTGCTCTTTCTGGTTTCCTTTTTCCTCTGCTAAAATAGATAATACTACATCCTCGTTCAGTCTCCCCTCTTCTGAAAATTTGCGGAGTTTGATTGCTTGAGCATGGCTTGGCGTACAATCCTCTGCCTGCATAGTGTCCAGCAAAATCTCCTGTTGGTCTTTCGGCAGGTAGGACAACTCTACCGCCGGACGCATGGCTATCTTACTATCATCTACCAAATCTAAGATTGATGGTATAAGCTCAGTTAAACGTATAAACCGACGAATCGTTTCTCTACTTTCTCCAACTTGCTTTGCTAAAACTTCATTAGTTCGCATACCATTACAATCTGACACCACTGGTGTCAAATTATTTTTGCTTGGTCTACCTGCTTGTCGATTCATAGCTTCCAACTTCATCTTATAGGCAAACGCTTTCTCCGATGGCAGTATCTTCTCCCTCTGCAAGTTAGAATCTACCATAATCAGAATTGCTTCATCATCTGTCAAATTCCGCACAATACATGGCATTTCTTTTTTTTCTGCCAGTTCGCTTGCCATTTTTCGCCGGTGTCCGGCTACCATTTCATAACCGCCCTCTGGTTTTTCCCTTACAAGCGCCGGAACCAATACACCATGTTCCTTGACGCTCTCCACCATATCCAACATATTTTCATCTGTTTTTACTTTAAACGGATGATTCGGAAAATCCGTAATCTCAGCAATCGGAATATTCCTAACCGACTCCCTTTTTGCCTCGTCCCGTTCTTCCTGTGTACTAAATAATTCATCGACAGAGGGCAGGTTGAGATTGATTCCTTTGCCTTTCGCCACCCCGGATCACCTCCTTTGTAAACGCCTCATACGCCTTTGCTACCGTACTGTTTTTGTCATAGCTGTAGATACTCTGTCCTGCCGCACTGGTTTCTGCCGCTTTCACTCCAACCGGAATCACTGTCTGATACACTTTAACCACACTACCGTAATTCTGCCGTAAACTCTCAGCCGTGGCACGGGCAAGATTCGTCCGCATATCCGCCAATGTCAATACAACTCCATCCACCTTTAATCCTGGATTAATCTGACGCTGTACTTTTCCTATGGTTTTTACAAGCTGTGTCATACCTTTTAATGGAAGATAATGTGCCTGCACTGGGATTATCACACTGTCCGAAACAGCAAGCGCATTTATCGTGAGCATTCCGAGGCTGGGCATGCAGTCAATCAGAATGTGGCTGTAATCATCCCTTAATTCATTCAGATATGATTTCATCGTAAATTCCCGGCTCATAGCATTCACCAAACTCATTTCCATACCGGATAATTCAATATTCGCCGGGATTAAATCAACACCTTCTTCATGATGCAGAATGCCTTCCCTTGCATCAATCGGCAGATCACGTACAATTCTGTCCATCTGTGATGCCAGTGTAACAGACAGGCTGTCCTGGTCCGTCCACCCTAAAGAAGTAGTCAGATCTCCTTGCGGATCTCCGTCTACCAGCAATACCTTCTTTCCCTCCTTTGCTAATCCAATGCCCAAATTAACGGCAGTCGTGGTCTTCCCCGTTCCTCCTTTCTGATTCGCTATGGCTATAATCTTGCATTGTGACATCACGGTTCGCCTCCTTTCCTTGAAAATGAATAGCTGCCCTGCAAAATACAGAACAGCTATGTAAAAATGGACATGAAAAAAGCCAACTGATCTAAATTTATTCAATCAATTGGCTATGTATACAACTCATTTATTCAATTTTATTTAAGACCAATACATAATTACTCTCTCTATTTCTTCCCAGATGCAGTGACAAGCTTCAAAATCACATCATCTACACAATCCGTATATCTTCCTTCTGCGATCATTCGGTTCTTCATATCCACAAGGGAATGCAGCAAGATTGATTGTTCCTGGCTATCCAAACTCAAACGTACCTTCTTTTCTTTCTTAAACATAACTGACACCATCCTTTCTTAAGCTTAGTTCCATTATATAGGAAGAATCACAATTACTGCAAAACTGCAAATAAAAATGATTCCTCATAAATGGAATTGCAAATCTTTCATTTGATTCATTAGTTTTTAAATATGTTGGAAAAATCTCTATATAGAAATATAAGAGACCGGGCAGACACACAAACTGACTTTTCGTGCATCCCATAGATATGTAATATATTTTTCGGTTAACAATCATAAGCATGAAAATCCTTCGGTTAACAACCGTATGGTGTAGAATTTTCAGCTTTTCATACTCTCTCTCTGAACAAAAAAACCCGCAAACGCTGATGTTTACGGGCTTTTTTAAACTCCCCGAGTTGGGCTCGAACCAACAACCCCACGGTTAACAGCCGTGTGCTCTACCATTGAGCTATCGAGGACTATTCTGTTTTCTGCACTTTTTCTTCGGTGTGCGACCGCATCGTTGCTCTACCATTGAGCTATCGAGGATTATAATATATACATGTACCTTCAAAACTGCATACAAGAAATCCTGTTCATCCTTCTTCTACCTATCTCCGCTTTGGTCATGCCCTCAACCGATTAGTTGCGGTCAGCTCCATACATTACTGCACTTCCACCTCCGCCCTATCTACCTTGTCGTCTTCAAGGGGTCTTACAACTTGCGTTGGGATA